>CAMTXG010000006.1:0-179816 GCA_947085645.1 uncultured Gammaproteobacteria bacterium | reverse complement strand
GTGAGTGACCGAGGACACGTGTGATGTCAAAGGCCATGCGTCAGATGCCGGGGCAACCCGGGCGGGTGGGTGTAGCGCGCGGTGAAGCCGCGCGTGATCTTGCCAGCGACGAAGCCAGCGACCCGCCGCGTGAACACCAGGGCACAGGGTCGGCGCTACCCAAGACAGGCACTGGTGGCTTGTTGCAGGCGGCGCTGACACGAGAGAACCTGAGCCAAGCGTGGAGGCGGGTCAAGGCCAACAAAGGCGCAGCCGGGGTGGACGGGCTCGGAATCGAGCAGACCGCCGAGGTACTGCGTACCGACTGGCCTGCCATCCGCCAAGCGCTGCTGGCAGGACGGTACCGGCCCCAGCCGGTGCGCAAGGTGATGATCCCCAAGCCTGACGGGAGCCAGCGCGAGCTGGGAATTCCCACGGTGCTGGATCGGCTCATCCAGCAGGCGCTGCTGCAAGTGCTGCAACCGCAGATCGACCCTACATTCAGTGAACACAGCTACGGGTTCCGACCTGGACGCCAGGCGCACGATGCGGTCAAAGCCGCGCGGGCGTGCGTGCAGTCGGGCAAGCGCGTGGTGGTGGACGTGGACCTGGCGAAGTTCTTCGACCGGGTCAACCACGACATCCTGATCGACAGGCTGCAAAGACGCATCGCCGACGCTGGAGTGATCCGGCTGGTGCGTGCGTACCTGAACGCCGGGATCATGGATGGCGGCGTGGTGATCGAGCGGCACAAGGGCACGCCGCAAGGCGGGCCACTGAGCCCATTGCTGGCCAACGTGCTGCTGGACGAAGTGGACAAGGCGTTGGAGGCGCGAGGCTACAGCTTTGCCCGCTACGCCGATGACTGCAACGTCTATGTGGGCAGCATGAAGACTGGCGAGCGGGTGATGGCGCTGTTGAGAAAGCAGTACAGCAAGCTCAAGCTGCAGATCAACGAAGACAAGAGCGCAATAGCCAGCGCCCTGGGGCGCAAATTCCTGGGCTACGCGCTGTGGGTGGCTAAGGGTGGGGAGGTCAAGTACTCAGTGGCCCACAAAGCCATGGACAACTTCAAGGCCCGCATCCGGCAGCACACGCGCCGCTCGGGTGGACGCAGCATGGGGCAGGTGGTGGACAAACTCAGGCCCTACCTGCTGGGCTGGAAAGCGTACTTCGGGATGGCGCAAACGCCCAAAATCTGGCGTGAGCTGGACGAATGGCTGCGCCACCGATTGCGGGCGATCCAGCTGCGGCAATGGAAACGGGGCACGACGATGTACCGTGAACTCAAAGCGCTGGGAGCCAAGCAAAGTGTTGCACGACAGGTGGCGGCCAACAGCCGGCGCTGGTGGCGCAATAGCGCCAAGCTGCTCAACAGCGTGCTGACGATTGACTGGTTCGACCACCTGGGACTGCCCAGACTCTCATGACCTCAAGCTCTCGAACCGCCCGGTGCGGACCCGCACGCCGGGTGGTGTGGGAGGGGCCCGACCATCTGGTCGGCCCCTATCCCGATGGGCGCGCGCTGTGGGGGGTGGCCCATGGGGCGCCGCATAATCGCGCACTCTGGCCTGCCAGTGTGGCAGGCGCAACGTCCTCCGGAGTGCCGAATGTCCGCCAAGAAAACCGTCTTTGTTCTGAATGGCCCCAACCTGAACCTGCTGGGCACACGCGAGCCCGCCGTGTATGGCGCGGCCACGCTGGCCGATGTGGAACAACTGTGCGCCAGCGCGTGCGAGCGCCACGGTTTTGCACTGCGGTTTCACCAAAGCAACCACGAAGGCGCGCTGGTGGACTGGATTCATGAGGCGGGTCGCCTGCACGCAGCGGGCGAGCTGGCGGGCGTGGTCATCAACGCTGGGGCCTACACCCACACCAGCATTGCGCTGCACGACGCCACCAAGGGCACGGGCATTACGTTGATCGAGCTGCACATCAGCAATGTGCACGCACGCGAGTCGTTCCGCCACCATTCGTACATGGCGGCAGCTGCCAAGGCGGTGATGTGCGGCTTTGGCGTGCTGGGCTATGGCCTGGCGATTGACGGCCTGGCCCAGTTGCTGGCCCAGCAGCCTGCGGCCTGACGCCGGGTGCAGGCCAAGCGGTAGAACGCCTATGACCGCGCCATTGCCCCTGCAGGTGTCTGAAGACGAGGTAGAGATCACGGCCATGCGCGCGCAGGGCGCGGGCGGGCAGAACGTCAACAAGGTATCGAGCGCGGTACACCTGCGCTTTGACGTGATGGCTTCGTCGCTGCCGGTGGATGTGAAAGAGCGCCTGCTGTGCCTGCGCGATTCGCGCATCACGCAAGACGGGGTCGTGGTCATCAAGGCCCAGCAGTACCGCAGCCAGGACCAGAACCGCACCGATGCGCTGGAGCGCCTGAATGCGCTGGTCAACACCGTGGCTGTGCCGCCGCGCGTGCGCCGGGCCACCAAGCCCACCTACGGCTCGAAACAGCGGCGGCTGGAGGGCAAAACCCAACGCAGCGAGACCAAGGCGCTGCGGGGCAGGGTGCGCGACGGGTCTTGATGGAGTGTTGAACTCCCGCATGTAGCACCACTGCCAAAGGCGCATTGGCATCATCGGTAGAACAATCTGTCTGGACCGCAGGGCTTGGTATCGGGGGCCATCGGTCCTACATTCATTGCATCCACGAATGGAACTGCCATGCCTGCCTCTGCCCAAGCCCCTGTTGCCACCCCCGCTGTTGTTCCTGCGCTGTTCGTATCGCACGGCGCGCCGTTGTTCGCCATTGATGCGGGCACGACCGGCCCGGCGCTCACGCAGTGGGGCCAGAGCCTGAAGGCGCAGTACCCCGGCTTGCGCGGCGTGGTCATCATGTCGCCGCATTGGATGGCGCGGTCCCCACTGGTAATGACCGGGCCGCAGCCTGCCACCTGGCATGACTTTGGTGGGTTTCCCCCGGCGCTGTACCAGTTGCAATACCCGGCCCTCGGCTCGCCCGCATTGGCGCAAGAGGTGCTGGGCTTGCTGCAGGCCGCCGGTGTGGCCGCGCAAGGTGATGCGGCCCGCCCCTTTGACCATGGCGCCTGGGTACCGCTGATGCACCTGTTCCCTGAGGCCGATGTGCCTGTGGTGCAGGTGGCCCTGCCCGCAGGCGCTGGCCCGGCCGAGGTGTACGCGTTGGGCGCCGCGTTGCGCAGCCTGCGCAGCCAGAACGTGCTGGTGGTGGGCTCAGGCAGCATGACGCACAACCTGGCCGAGTTTTTTGGCGGCGAGCGCGAGCCCGCGCCGTATGTGCTGGAGTTCAGCCGCTGGATCGAATCTGCACTGGCCCGTGGCGACATGGCGGCGTTGCTGAACTACCGCAGCCAGTCGCCACATGCCAGCCGCGCGCACCCGACCGAAGACCACTTCTTGCCCATCTTCTTTGCGCTGGGCGCGGCGGGCGACGACCTGCACGCAAACTACTTGAGCCGCGAGGTGATGTACAGCATGCTGTCGATGGATGCGTTTGCACTCGAACCGGTGCATTGACGCCCGGACTTCACGATTTTTAGTAAAAACTGCCGCTAGCGCTTATCTATGCTCACTTTACCGCTCACATTTTTGCAGCGCCCCGCTGCCTCCAACACGCCCCGCCCTTGGCTGCTGGTGCTGATGCACGGCGTGGGCAGCAACGAGCAGGACTTGTTCAGCCTGGCACCGCAGCTCCCGGAGCGCTTTCATGTGCTCAGCCTGCGTGCGCCGTTTCGGATGGGGCCGGGCTCGCATGCGTGGTTTGATTTTTCCATCGAGCCCGGTGGCGAGCGCACCATCAACGAGGAGCAAGAGGAACAAAGCCGCGCCCTGGTGGCCCAGGCGGTCGAGTCTGCCGCCGAGCAACTGGGCATTCCGCCCGAGCGCGTGGTGGTGGGCGGCTTCAGCCAGGGCGGCATCATGGCGCTGTCGCTGCTGCTGACAAAGCCCGCGCTGATGCAGGCGGCCATGGTGTGGCACAGCCGCCTGTTGCAACAGGTGGTGCCCTTGAGCGCGCCTGCCGACGCGATGCGCGGAAAGCAGCTGTGGCTGAGCCACGGCACCCATGACAACGTGATCCCGCTGGCCCATGCGCAGGCCATTGCGCACCACATGGCGCCGTTGCCAGTGACGGTGACGTACCGCGAGTTCCCCAGCGCGCATGAAATCCGGCCGTCTGAACTGGCGGCGGCCGTGGCGTGGCTGGAGTCGCTGTCCACCAAACCGGCAGCGTTCTAATCGCTCGGTTGGCCGCGCGGTCTTCTACATCGCGTTACCGGGGCGTCACCGCGTAGGTCTCCAATCAGGCACATCCCCCGATGTGGGATTGACATGGAACGCCCCGCGCCGCATCTGCTCGGACAGGGGTTGTGCCTGATTTGAAGGAGTCCCGATGCCCGATCATGAAGCCGCCGAGTTCCGCCCCGCGCCAGAGCGCGCATCTTCCACCCATTGGGGTGTTGCCACCGTGCTGGTGTGCGCAGTCGCCGCAGGTGCCGCATGGTGGTTCTGGCTGCGCCCGGTTGAGCCGCCTGCCACGCCGCCGCCGGTGGTGGTAGCACCCCCACCCCCCGAAATATCTGCAACGCCACCGGCCCCACCGCCCATGGCTGAGGCTTCGGGGCCGCAGAACCCTGTCGATGCGCTGGCCCCTGCGGACGTCGCCTTGCCCGCACTGGCCGAATCTGACGCGCGTGTGACGGATTTGCTGGCCCAATTGCTGGGGCGCGACAAGGTGGCCTCGTTTTTTCTGACCGATGGATTTGTTCGCCGCGTGGTGGCCACCGTGGACAACCTGGGCCGCGCCCAGGCGCCATCACGCATGTGGCCAGTGCAGCCCATGCCGCAGCGGTTTACGGTGCAGGGCGACGCGACAGCGACCACCATTGCGGCCAACAACGCGGCACGCTACAGCGCCATCGTGGGCTTTGCAGAGGTAGTGCCGCTGGAACCCGCCGTAGCGCTGTACGCGCGGCTGTACCCGCTGTTTCAGCAGGCGTATGAAGAGCTGGGTTACCCCAGGAACTACTTCAACGACCGCCTGGTGGCCGTGCTGGACCATCTGCTGTTGGCGCCCGAGCCCCAAGAGCCCGTGGCGGTCACCCTGCTGCCGGTGACCACCGAGGTGACCAACACGCGCCCCTGGGTGCGCTACGAGTTTGTGGACCCTGCGCTTCAATCACTGTCCAGTGGACAGAAGATCATGGTGCGCATGGGCCTGGCCAACGAGCGCCGCGCCAAAGTGGTGCTGGCCGAGCTGCGCAAAAGGGTGGCCTCAGGTGCAGTTGCCACCCGCTAACTGCGAAGGCATGTGCGCGGCTTTTTGCTGTTGCGCGCAGCCGGGTCGCACCGTTCAGGCGCGTTGCCGGGGCGGTGGCTCGCGCCGTTCGGGCGTGTAGGGGTCCAGTGCGCGGCAAGGGCCCAACACCGTCATGGCGACCACGGCATAGCGCAGGCCGGCACGGTTTCCAAACATGGCTTGGCTGCGGCTGGGGCGACGACTGCCAGGCGCTGCAGCCGCTGTCTGCAAGGGGCGGCGCTGGTGCGGGGTTTGCGGCCTTGCCGCTGGGCGGGGTGAGCGCTCTGGCGCTGCTGAGGGCTGCCGCCCCCAGCCCGCGTCGAGCGGCGGCTGGCCGGCAGGCATGGACGGCGGAGCGTCGTACTGCACGGGTTCGCCGGACGCAGTGCGCACCACGCCGTCCTCGCGTGCCACGGCGGCATCTTCAAGCTCTTGTGCCGCGTCCTGGGGTGTCGGCAGGTTGAACGTGTTCTGGCGCATCGTACGCCGCGTGGCGTACACAAAAACCGCCCCCAGCAGGACGACCAGTGCAAGAAAGACCGGGTTCATGGTGGCTCAGCCCACGTCAGCCGCGGCGGCCGGTGTCCAGGGGCCGGGTACCGCCACCTGCGTCCTCGGCGTCAGGCCCTGCAATGCCTTCGCGCATGTCGGTGTCAGCCTGCAGGTTCTTCATGCGGTAGTAATCCATGATGCCCAGGTTGCCCGCGCGGAACGCTTCGGCCATTGCGCGGGGTACTTCGGCTTCTGCCTCGACCACGCGGGCTCTCATTTCTTGTTCCTGCGCCACGGCCATGGCTCGCCGCTCTTCGGCCTTGGCCTGGGCGATCTGCTTGTCGGCGTTGGCCTGGTCAATCTGCAGCTTGGCGCCAATGTTCTCGCCCACATCGATGTCGGCAATATCAATCGACAGGATTTCGTAGGCCGTGCCTGCGTCCAGCCCCTTGCTCAGGATGTGCTTGGAGATGTGGTCAGGGTTCTCCAGCACGCTCTTGTGGTTGACCGCCGAGCCGATGGTGCTGACCATGCCTTCGCCCACGCGGGCAATGATGGTTTCTTCGCCCGCGCCGCCCACCAGCCGTTCGATGTTGGTGCGCACCGTGACACGTGACACCACCATCAGCTGGATGCCGTCCTTGGCTACCGCCGCGATGCGCGGCGTCTCGATCACCTTGGGCAGCACCGACATCTGCACGGCCTCCAGCACGTTGCGGCCTGCCAGGTCGATGGCCGACGCGCGCTTGAAGGTCAGCGGAATGCTGGCCTTGTCAGCCGAGATCATGGCGTTGACCACGCGCACCACGTTGCCCCCGGCCAGAAAGTGCGCCTCCAGGTCGTTCAGCGGAATGTTGATGCCCGCCTTGACCGCGCTGATGCGCGCCGTGACGATGGTGCCCGGGGGCACCCGGCGCAGCCGCATGGCGACCAGCGTGAACATGCTCACGTAGGCGCCCGATGCCCATGCTGATATCCACAGCGGCAGCGGCACCAGGTACAGCACCATCATGACCAGTGCTATGCCAAAAATGGCGAGCGCCCCGATACCCATAAATCCGGTTTCCATGCCCATGTGATTGCTCCTTGATGTGGATGGTTTGTTGCTTGATTGCTAACTGCTTGTTTGCTCGTTGAACTACGTTGGCGGCGGAGGCGGCGCCTGGGCGTCAACGCCCGCGGTGGCCTGCACCCGCCGCACCACCACCCGGTTGCCGTCCACCCGCACCACCTGCACGGGTTGTGATGGCTCAATCAGTTCTCCGTCGGACACCACGTCCACGCGCTCTCCGTCGATCTGGATGAGCCCTGCGGGGTGCAGTGGCGTAATGCTTGTGCCCGTGCGGCCTAGCCAGCGGTGATCGCTTTCGGGTTCGGTGGTGTAGCCGTGCGCGGCATCAAGTTCTTCGCTCAGAATGAACCGGCGCCCAAAGGGCAGCTTTCCAAAGAATTTCATCAGCACCAGCCCGCCCACAATGGCTAGCAACAGCGACCCCGCCACCCGAGCCGCGGCCAGCACCACAAACTGGCCCGTGGGGCCCGGGCCCACAAGGCTCAGCACCAAACCAGCCAGCAGCGCCAGCAACCCCAGCACACCGGCGATGCCGAAGCCCGGTATGACAAACACCTCAGCCAGCAGCAGCGCCAGCCCGGCACCGACCAGCAAAAACTCTTCCCAACCTGCCAGCTGCACCAGCCAGTGGCCCCACAGAAACAGGCCCAGGCTGCCCACGCCAACGGCCCCCGGCACGCCAAACCCGGGCGTGCGTATCTCCAGCATGATGCCCAGCGTGGCCAGGGTGACGAGCAGCGAGCTCACGATGGGTGTGGTCAAAAACCGCACCACCAGCTCGGCCCAGTTGGGTGTGGTGCCCCGCAGCTCAGCGCCGGGCAGGCCTGCGTGGGCCAGCATGGCGTCCAGGTTGTCCACGCCCACCGCAAGCTTGTTGCGCACGGCCTCCTGGGTGGTCAGTGTGAGCAACTTGCCTTTTTCGACCACGCCTGCAATCGCGACGTCTGCGTCCACCATGGCTTCGGCCAGCTGGGTGGATCGGTTGCGGCTTTCTGCCGTGGCACCAAACTCCTTGCGCACGTAAGACACGGTTTTTTCATCGGTGGCCTTCATGCCCTCGCCGGGTTGCCCGGCCGTCACCGGCGTAGCGGCGCCCATGGTGCTGCCGGTGGTCATGTAGATGTCGCTGCTGGCCAGCGCAATGAGGGCGCCAGCCGAAATGGCGCGTTTGTCGATGAACGCAATGGTGCGCATCTTGCTGCCCAGTAGCGTGTCGCGGATCTGCACGGCAGCATCCACGCGGCCGCCAAAGGTGTTGATCTTCAGCACAACCGCTGCGGCGCCCGCTGCCTCGGCCTCCCTCAACACGCGCGCCACGTAGGGCGCCAGGCCCAGGTCGATGGTGCCGTCAATGTCGGCCACATACACCACCGGTTTTTGCCGAGCGGCATCGTCCACTGTCTGCGCAAAGGCCAGCGCGCACAGGTACACCAGCGCCAGCGCTAGAAGAATGCGTGTCCAGTGGTGGGTGGTGTCAGTGCGTGGCATGGCGGAGTGGGTGTGGAGGGTTCAAGCAAATTCTGAAGTAGAAGCGGTGGGCCCGGCGTAGGAGGCATGCGGTTTGCAGCACAGCCTGTTGTATGACCGGACTGTTTCGCCGTGGTTGCGGGAATGAGCAGGCACACGCTGCGCGGCGTTGACTTGGTGTAGCGTGACGCCAGTGCAGTGTTTCATGCTTGATGGCACCAATAAAAAGGATGGATTTGGCACTGGCAAGGCGCAAACCGGAGCGATACCGGGTGTATCGCGAGGATTTGCAACGCCGCCAGGGGGCGAAAAGACGCTTTTTTATGTGCCGGATAGCGTGAAACACTGCACTAGGAGCCTGTCGGACTTGGAAATCGTCGGCTGCAAATCCGGCAAAAACTGTCCTCGCTGGGGCCAATTTTCGCTTTCGACGCTCCAAGTCCGACAGCCTCCTGGGACCAGTATGTAGGGTGGGCTATTACCCTTCGGCTTTATCAGGTTTGGCGCGCACCGGTCAACGGGGTAGCGGCAACGCCGTTTTGTAGCGCACCTGCTTGAGCGCAAAGCTCGACCGGATCTTTTCTACGCCCGGTATGGGCGCCAGCTGCTCCAGGATGAACCGCTCCAGCGCGCCGATGTCGGCCAGCGCCACGCGGATCAAATAGTCGCTGTCACCGCTCATCAGGTAGCACTCCATCACCTCGTCGTGCTCGGCAATGCGCCGCTCAAAGTCGGCCAGCGCTTCCTTGCTTTGCGTCTTGAGGCTGATGCTGATGAACACGTTGAGCCCCAGGCCCAGCGCCGCCGCATTGGCCAGCGCCACATAGCGGCTGATGACGCCTGCGGCCTCCAGCGCCTTCACGCGCGCCAGACACGGCGAGGGCGACAGGTGAACGCGCCGCGCCAGCTCCACGTTCGACAAGGAGCCATCGGCCTGCAGCTCGGCCAGGATGCGCAAATCAAGGGTGTCCAGTTTCATCTGCTGCAGTTTAGGCTTTTCGCAGCATAAAGTTCCTTGGTGAAGTGATGCCGGGGTCAAAACGGCACCTCATTTGGGCCACGCATCGCTACAGTGGTGGGCATGAACGCCCTCACGCCCCACAACCTCCTGCAACCAACCTCTGGCGCCGCCCCGGACGCCGACCCCCAGGAAACCGCCGAGTGGCGCGACGCCTTCCTCGCGCTGGTCGCCGCCGAAGGCCCCGAGCGTGCGCGGCACATGCTGCAGGAGCTGGTGCGGCTGGCGCGCGCCCAGCGCATCGGCTGGCAG
The DNA here is from genome assembly GCA_947085645.1 of uncultured Gammaproteobacteria bacterium. Classification (GTDB taxonomy): domain Bacteria; phylum Pseudomonadota; class Gammaproteobacteria; order Burkholderiales; family Burkholderiaceae_C; genus Acidovorax. The sequence goes on along the minus strand of CAMTXG010000006.1, from coordinate 170,255 downwards.
CCTGACCTGAACACGCCGTATGTGAACACCGTGGCGGTGCAGGACCAACGCGTGTTCCCCGGCGACCTGGCGGTGGAAGAGCGCGTGGCCTCCATCGTGCGCTGGAATGCGCTGGCCATGGTGGTCCGCGCCAACCAGGCTTATGGCGAGCTGGGCGGGCACATTGCCAGCTACGCGAGCGCGGCCGATCTGTTTGAGAGCGGCTTCAACCACTTCTTCCGTGCACGTGAAGGCCTGGGCGAGGGCCAGCACCGGGGCGACCTGGTGTTCTTCCAGCCTCACAGCGCACCCGGTGTGTATGCGCGGGCGTTTCTGGAAGGGCGCTTGTCTGAGCAGGACTTGATGCACTACCGCCAAGAGCTGACGGCACCGGCTGCGGGTGCGCAGGGCCTGTCGAGCTACCCGCACCCGTGGCTGATGCCCGACTTCTGGCAGTTCCCCACGGGCTCCATGGGCATCGGCCCCATCAGCAGCATCTACCACGCGCGCTTCATGCGCTACCTCACGCACCGCAATCTGCTCGACTGCAGTCAGCGCAAGGTGTGGGGCGTGTTTGGCGATGGCGAGATGGACGAGCCCGAGAGCATGAGCGCACTCACCCTGGCCGCGCGCGAGGGGCTGGACAACCTGGTGTGGGTGGTCAACTGCAACCTGCAGCGGCTGGACGGCCCGGTGCGCGGCAACGGCCGCATCATCGACGAGCTGGAGCGCCTGTTTGCTGGTGCGGGCTGGAACGTGGTCAAGCTGGTGTGGGGCAGCGACTGGGACGGCCTGTTCGCGCGCGACCTCACGGGCGCGCTGGCGCGGGCGCTGGAGGGCACGGTGGACGGCCAGATGCAGACCTTTGCCGCCAAGGACGGGCGCTTCAACCGCGACAACTTCTTCGGCCAGAACCCCGAGCTGGCCGCCCTGGCCCAGGGCATGACGGACGAGCAGATCGATCGCTTGAAGCGCGGTGGGCACGACCTGGTGAAGATCCACGCCGCGTATGCCGCAGCCAGCGCCCACAAGGGCCAGCCCACCGTGATCCTGGCCCACACCAAAAAGGGCTACGGCATGGGCACGGCGGGCCAGGGCAAGATGACCACGCACAGTCAGAAGAAGCTCGATGAGACGGACCTCATCGAATTTCGCAACCGGTTCAACCTGCCGCTCACCGACGAGCAGGCCACGAGCCTCGCCTTCTTCAAGCCTGCCGAAGACAGCCCCGAGATGCGCTACCTGCGCAGCCACCGCGACGCGTTGGGCGGCTACCTGCCCCGGCGCGAGACCGTGTGCGACACGTTGCCCGTGCCGCCCATTGCCAGCTACGCGCAGTTTGCGCTGCAGGCCGACGGCAAGGAGATGAGCACCACCATGGCCTTCGTGCGCATGCTGGGCACGCTGCTGAAGGACGCCACCTTGGGCCCACGCATCGTGCCCATCGTGGCCGACGAGGCGCGCACCTTTGGCATGGCCAACCTGTTCAAGCAGGTGGGCATCTACAGCAGCGTGGGCCAGCGCTACGCGCCCGAGGACATCGGATCGGTGCTCAGCTACCGCGAGGCGCTGGACGGGCAAATCCTGGAAGAGGGCATCAGCGAAGCGGGTGCGATTGCGAGCTGGACAGCAGCCGCCACCAGCTACAGCGTGCACGGCCTGGCCATGCTGCCGTTCTACATCTACTACTCGATGTTCGGCTTCCAGCGCGTGGGCGACGCCATCTGGGCGGCGGCCGACCAGCGTGCGCGCGGCTTCTTGCTGGGCGCCACGTCGGGCCGCACCACGCTCGGCGGCGAAGGCCTGCAGCACCAGGACGGCAGCAGCCACCTGGTAGCAGCCACCATCCCCAACTGCAAGGCCTACGACCCGGCCTATGCCGGCGAGATGGCCGTCATCATCGACGCGGGCATGCGCGAGATGGTGACCGAGCAGCGCGACGTTTTCTATTACGTGACGCTGATGAACGAGAACTACGCCCAGCCCGATCTGCCCGCCGGTGCAGCAGAAGGCGTGTTGCGTGGTTGCTATATTTTTAAGAGCTACTCGCGCACGATGGATAAGCGCGAGAGCACGATTTCATCCAAATCCGTCACCCTGATGGGCTCTGGCGCCATCCTGACCGAGGTGGTCAAGGCGGCCGAGTTGCTGGCCGCTGAAGGCGTGGATGTGACTGTGCTCAGCGTGACCAGCTGGAGCGAGCTGGCCCGCGACGGCGTGGCCTGTGAGCAGCGCGCGCTGGAAGGTGACCCCGAGCCCGGCGCCCCATGGCTGGCGCAGCAGCTGGCCAGCACCCAGGGCCCGGTGATTGCCGCCACCGACTACGTGCGCGCGGTGCCCGAGACGGTGCGTGCCTTCATCCCTGAAGGACGCCGCTTCATGACGCTGGGCACCGATGGCTTTGGCCGCAGCGATACGCGGGCGGCGCTGAGGGCGTTTTTTGGGGTGGATGCCGCTGCGGTGGCCCGGGCAGCGCGGTTTGCGCTAGATTTGTGATGATTTTGGCTGCTAGCGCTTGATAGGTAAGCGCTGGTAGCTATTAATTTGATAGTTTTCACAGCCCGCCGAATCGCGTCGGGGTTTCCGTCACTACGCCGTTTTCTACGTCGACCACCGTGCGTGCGGCCGATTGCTGCAACAGCGGGGGCTTGACGGTGGCAAAGGGCTGCTTACGCCGATACCAGCGCGCTGAACCGCGCCAAGTCCACGTTGCCGCCGCTGATAAGTACGCCCACGCGCTGGCCCTTCAGTTCATCGCGCATCGCCCGCGCTGCAGCAAAACCCAGGCAACCCGTGGGCTCCACGATGAGCTTCATGCGCTCGGCAAAAAAGCGCATGCCGTCCACCAGCTGTTCATCCGTCACGGTCAGGATGTCGTCCACATCGCGCTGGATGATGGGGAAGGTGATGTTGCCCAGGTGCTGCGTCTGCGCGCCGTCGGCAATCGTCTGCGGGGTGTCAATGTGCACGATGGCACCGCTGCGAAACGACTGCTGGCCGTCGTTCCCGGCGGCGGGCTCTACGCCGTAGAGCTTGGTGTGGGGCGACAGCGCTCGGGTGGCCAGCGCCGAGCCCGACAGCAGACCGCCGCCGCCCAGGCACACAAAAAACGCATCGAGCGGGCCGACCTCTTCAAACAGCTCCTTCGCGGCCGTGCCCTGGCCCGCCAGCACATCGGCATGGTCGTAGGGCGGGATCAAGGTCAGGCCGTTGCGCTCTGCCAGATCGCGCGTGATCTGCTCTCGGTCTTGCGTGTAGCGGTCGTAGAACACCACGGTAGCGCCGTAGCCCTGTGTGGCCGCGACCTTGGCAGAAGGCGCGTCCTGCGGCATCACGATGGTGGCGGGGATGCCCAGCTCGCGCGCGGCCAGCGCAATGCCCTGCGCATGGTTGCCAGACGAGAACGCGATCACGCCCGCTTTGCGCTGGGCTGCGTCGAACCGGGCCAGTGCGTTGAACGCGCCACGAAACTTGAAAGCGCCCATGCGCTGCAGGTTCTCGCACTTGAAGAACACCTGCGCGCCAAATTCTTCGTCGATGGTGCGCGAGGTGAGCACGGGAGTGCGGTGCGCGTGGCCTGCAATGCGTGCTGCGGCGGCCACCACGTCGTCATAGGTGGGAAGGGCAGGGGGTGTGGTGATCATGCGGGGAGTCCTGGGGGTGGCAAGCCGCCCATTATCAAAGTCTGCCGCCTGCCCGTGTGCTTGGGCACTGCGGGATGGGTATCTCAGGCAAGCCTTGGGGGCTGGGCTGCCACTTCCGGGCGCCTGAAGAACGCATCCAGCACCGGTACCAGCGTCGGGAACTCCTGCGCAAACCGCGCACGGTTTACAAAATAGGCCTCGCACGCCACAGCAAAAAACTCGGACTGCGACGTGGCGCCATAGGCGTCCAGCCAGGGGCGTTCGGCCCCAAAGCGGTCGGCCAGGATGACGCGTTCGCGGAACTGCTCGTACGCGGGTTCCCAGGCCGCCCACCACGCGCCATAGGCCGCACGGCCGCTGCGTGTGCCCATGAAGCCTGCAGGCAAGGGTGGGCAGCCGTTGGGCTGGCCGCTCTTCATGTCGAGCTTGTGCACAAACTCATGCACCACCACGTTGTGGCCGCGCGCGGTGTTTTCCGCTGCATTGGCCACGTGTTGCCAGCTGAGCATGATGGGCCCGCGCTCCATGGCCTCGCCCAGCAGCACCTGCGTGTGTTCATGCACCACGCCCGCTTCGTCTACCGTGTTGCGACGTGCCACGGCCTCACCCTCGTGCAGCACGATGCCCACAAAATCGTCATACCAGTCGAGCGCCTTGGCGGGGTCACCCCAGTGCAGCAGCGGCAGGCAGGCCTGTGCGGCAATGTCGATGGCCATGGCGTCGGTCACCACCAGGCCATGGGCACCATGAAACTCCTTGTGGTGCAGGAAGAGGGCGCTCAATGCGCGCAACTTGGCCTGGTCGTGCAGCGACAGGGCTGCGAGGAATGGGTAGCGCTGCAAGGTCTGCAGCCACAGCGTGGCCGAGATGTCGGGCACCGGGGCCACGGTGGCGCGCACGCGGCTCCAGAGGCGATGAAGGATGGGTGGCATGGCGATCGGGCGGCAGAGGGTGAGCTCCGCACAGTTCAGGATCGCTCGTACATGGGGACCAGGGGGATGCGTTCCAAGCCCGTGCGGGATAAACGCAGTGTTTCCACGCGGGGCGGTAATGCCGCAGCGTCCCAGTCGCTCATCACCACGCGCGTGAGGCCCGGGGCCAGCGCGTGGTCTGCCGGGCGGTGGGTGTGGCCGTGGATGAGTGTGTGGGCCTGGGCCGCCTGCAGCCAGGCGACGGCGGCCGGGCCGTCTACATCGGCGTAGGTGACGCCCGACTGTTTGCGCGCTTCGCTTTCGGCACGAATGCCACGCGCCTGGGCGCGGCGCCTGGCCAGGGGCTGGGCCAGAAACTGCGCCTGCCACTCGGCGCTGCGCGCCTGCACGCGAAAGCGCTGGTACTCGACATCGTCCAGGCACAGCAGGTCGCCGTGGCTGAGCACATAACGCTGGTCTTCAAACACCAGCACGGTGGGGTCTGCCAGGCCGGTGATACCGCAGTGCGCCAAAAATGCAGCACCCGCCAGAAAGTCGCGGTTGCCGTGCATGAAGTACACCGGCAGGCGCTGCGCTGCGGCCTGCAAATGCGCGCAGCCCTGGGCTTCGAAACTGCCGGGCTCCAGGATGGCGTCATCGCCCACCCACACCTCGAACAGGTCACCCAGGATGAACAGGGCGTCGGCTTGGGTGGTGGCCAGGTAGTGCTCGAATGCAGCTACGGTGGCGGGCTCGCTGGCCTGCAAGTGCAGGTCTGAAATGAAATCGACCGTGCGCCAGTGCGATGGAGCGATGAGCTCCTCGAACCGGGGCACGGTCGGGGTCACAGAGATCGTCAGATCAGAGTGATGTCAAAGCGAGATCAAAGGGCGACGGCCTTTTCGATGATCACGTCTTCCTTTGGCACGTCGTCATGGAAACCCTTGCGGCCGGTTTTCACGGCCTTGATCTTGTCCACCACATCGGCGCCACCGACCACTTTGCCGAACACGGCGTAACCCCAGCCCTGGGCTGACGGTGCGGTGTGGTTCAGAAAGCCGTTGTCGGCCACGTTGATGAAGAACTGCGCGGTGGCCGAGTGCGGGTCGCTGGTGCGGGCCATCGCCACGGTGTAGTTGGCGTTCTTCAGGCCGTTGTTGGCTTCGTTCTCGATGGGCGCGTCGGACGACTTTTGCGTCATGCCGGGCTCAAAGCCGCCGCCTTGCACCATGAAACCGGGGATCACGCGGTGAAAGATGGTGTTGTTGTAGTGGCCCTTGTTCACGTAGGCCAAGAAGTTCTCGACCGACTTGGGCGCCTTGGCAGCGTCGAGTTCGAGGGTGATGACACCGTAGTCGGTGATGTGCAGTTCGACTTGGGGGTTGCTCATGGCAATGGTTCTTTCAGAAAAAAGACTTCAATATCACTTCACCAGCGTGGCGGATGTGATGGTGACGGGGGTGTTAGGCACGTTCTGGTGGCCGCCCTTGTTGCCAACGGCCACGGCCTTGATCTTGTCGACCACCGCAGTGCCATCGACCACCTTGCCAAACACCGTGTAGCCATGGCCATCAGGGTTGGGCGCGTTGAGCATGGCGTTGTCCTTCACGTTGATGAAGAACTGCGAGGTGGCCGAGTTGGGGTTGCTCGTGCGGGCCATTGCGATGGTGTAGGTGTCGTTCTTGAGGCCGTTGTTGGCCTCCAGGGCGATCGGTGGCTTGGTGGGCTTTTGCTGCATGTCGGCGGTGAAGCCACCGCCCTGGATCATGAACCCGTCCATCACGCGGTGGAACACGGTACCGTCATAGTGCTTGTCGTTCACGTAGGCCAGAAAGTTCTCGACCGTCTTGGGGGCCTTGGCGGGGTCCAGCTGCACCACGATGTCGCCCATCGAGGTGGTCAGCTTGACCTTGGGCGCGGTCTGTGCCTGCACATTTGCTACTGAAAACATAGCTGCCAGCGCAATGCTGGCAAGCGCCAGGGTCGAATTTCTTCTGGAAATCATCCAATCACTCCTTCGAAAAATATCTGCCAGGTTTGGCCACGTCGCGTCCAGTACTGGCGCTTGACGGGACCCGTGCGGGCACCTTCAGCGACCTCGCCGAACGTTACCACCATGGTGTCGGCCGAGTCCGTCCACCGCAGGTAAGACTTGTCTTTAAGGTGGAGTTCCCGACCCTTGAGGGCGCGGGTCTCGGCCTGCAGCACCGGTGCCCACTCGGCCAGGGGCTTCTTGCGGTGGCTTTGAAAGTCGGGTGCATAAAAGGCCAGCAGGCGTTTCATGTCGCCCTCCGTCTTGGCGCTGCGCCAGGCGTTCAGCACAGCCTCAAACGCCTTGCGGTCTGTCTGGACGCTGTGCGGTGCAACCCACTGCAATTGCCGTGCAATCACGACCGGTGTGGAGCGGGGCTCCACCGTGCGCAGAATGCGCTCCAGGTCTGGGTTGGCCAGCACCAGGCAGCCATCGGTGGCCAGCGGGGCGCGTGCAAACTGGTCGGGCGGCGTGCCATGCAGCCAGATGCCACTGCCGGTCTTGCCCCGGCTCTGGTCGAGCGGGTTGGGGTAGTTGATGGGCAGGGCGCCCACGCCGTAAAAGTCCTTGAGCGTGGCCGGGTCCAGGCGGCTGGTGATGAAGTACACCCCCAGCGGCGTGCGCTGGTCGCCTTCCACCATTTTTTCGATGCCCAGCTTGCCGACGGACGCGTAGTAGTCGGCCACCAGTTGCAGGCCCTTGGAGGTGTTCTCGAACAGGTACAGCCGCGAGCGGGACGCATCAATCGCAATGGCGTGGCGCGTGCGGGGCGAGAGTTCCAGAAACTGCGTGGGGATGGTGTTGGCCGGGGGGCGGCTGCGCTGCGCGTCTACCCGCTGGCGGGACTCATTGCGCAGCTCTTCGAGCGTAGTGGCGGCCTGGATGCTGCGCGCGGAATCGGGCTCGGGCAGGTCGCCCAGGTCGCCCGGGTGGCGGATGGAGCGCGTGCGGGCAGTCAGCAGGTCGCCCACGGCCAGCTGCGCAAGCTGAAAGTTGGGGTAGTCGCGAGCCAGGCTTTCAGCCGCGCGCAGGGCTTCGCGCCCGCGGCCTTCTGCAATCAGCTTGTAGACCGCCAACAGCCGGGTTTCTGCCTGGCCGTCACGCAGAGCGGATGCGGCGGGCGTGGCAGCGGCTGGCGCCTGCTGTGCGTTGCGCAGCGGCTTGTTGTTTTGAGCCAGCGCGGGTGGCGTCTGCAAGAGTGCAGCCAGCACCAGCGTGCCCGCCACCGCCCGGAGTGCGGACAGGTACGCAGATGCAAGGTTGCGTGGGGTTGGTTTCTTCACGCGGCTTCAGCGCAGCAAAAAAACGCCCGCGCTTCATGCGCAGGCGAGTTGGAGGGAGTCATGATCAGCCGCCGGTGGATTCGCGGACGATGGTCCAGCGACCATTGTTGCGGACCATATCCAGTGTCTTGCGGCTGGCCACATTCAGGGAGTCAGCGCTGTAGGCCTGGCGAAAACGGGCCGAAGCCTTGTCGCCATTGACCGAAACCGTCAGGTCCGAGATCTGCACCGTGATCTTGGATTTGCCCACGATGCGTGATTCGCGCTCCTTTTCCCATGCGCTGCGCGACTGGCGGCCGGGTGGCGAGAAAGACTTGTCGTAGGCGGCCAGGTAGGCCGTCATGTCCTTGGCGGACCATGCTGCGGCCCAAGCCTGCACGGCAGACGTCACTGCCTGAATGGATGCGTCGCTGGCAGCGGCAGGTGCCGGGGCGGGGGCCGGTGCCGGTGCCGGAGTGGACGCGACTGCGGGGGCAGGAGCCGCTGCAGGCGCCGGAGTAACAGGCGCTGCCGGAGGGGCCACAGGCGTTGGAGCAGGAGTGGGTCGCTGGGTTGCCACGATGGCAGGTGCTGGGGCTGCTGCCGCCGCAGGGCGCCCGGCCTTGCCAGTGACATCGGCCGAGAACAGTTCACGAATCAGTGCCAACTTGGGTTTGACCGAATTGGCATTGGTGGAATCCAGCTGCAGGGCCTTGTTGTAGGCCTGGCTGGCCAGCTTGGCGTAGATGTCGCCCAGGTTTTCGTGGGCGGTGGCATAGCTGGGGTTGGTGCGGATCGCCATCTCCAGCGCCGTGCGTGCCTTGTCCAGCTGGTTCTGGTTGGCATACAGCACCGCCAGATTGTTGTAGGGCTCGGGCAGCTCTGGATACTCTTCCGTCAGCTTGGTGAAGGTGGTGATGGCGTCACCTTGCTTGCCGCTGTCGGCCTGCGCCACGCCGCGCAAAAAGCGCAGTTGCGGGTCCTTGGGGTTGGCGGCCAAGCGTTGGTCGGCTTTTGTCAGCGCTTCAGCAGCCTTGCCTGCTTTGAGCAACTGGGTGATGTCGGCATAGTCATCGGCGTGAACCACGCCAGTGCCCAGCAATGCGGTCAGGGCCAGCAGGCGCAAAAGTCGTGGGATGGTGCTTCGGACTTGCTTCATGGGGGTTCAGGAGTGTTGGACAGCGTCTCGCCGGGCGAGAGCTTATACTGCGGCGGATTGTAGCTGAGGGGGTTGTCATGACGGTGCGCTGTTGCCGCTGCTGATTTTGCTGAACGCCCCTCGCCGGGCCAGCCCCTGACCGGGGTCACCGCCCGCAGCTGCCGGGCGAGACCCTTCGCCCCCCCCCCATCCCTTCTCCCGTTACTGAAATCCCATGAGTTTGCGTATCTACAACACGCTGTCGCGTGCGTTGGAGGACTTTTCCCCGCTCGAACCCGGCCATGTGCGCATGTATGTGTGCGGCATGACCATCTATGACCTGTGCCACATCGGCCACGCCCGCATGATGATGGCGTTTGATGTGGTGCAGCGCTGGCTCAAAAGCAGCGGCTACCGCGTGACCTATGTGCGCAACATCACCGATATCGACGACAAGATCATCAAGCGCGCACTGGAGCGCGGCATCACCATCCGTGCCCTCACGGACGAGATGATTGCCGCGATGCACCAGGACATTGGCCTCTTGGGCATCGAGCCGCCGTCTGCCGAGCCCCGCGCCACCGAGTACGTGCCGCAGATGCTCTCGCTCATCGGCCAGCTTGAAGGCAAGGGCCTGGCCTACCGCGCCAGCAATGGCGACGTGAACTATTCGGTGCGCAAGTTCGATGGCTACGGCAAGCTCTCGGGCAAGTCGCTGGACGAGCTCCGCGCCGGCGAGCGCGTGGCCGTGCTGGACGGCAAGGAAGACCCGCTCGACTTTGTGCTGTGGAAATCCGCCAAGGCCGAGGAGCCGCCCGAGGCCAAGTGGGACAGCGATTTTGGCGCGGGCCGCCCCGGCTGGCACATCGAGTGCTCGGCCATGAGCTGCGCCACGCTGGGCGAAACCTTTGACATCCACGGCGGCGGTGCCGACCTGCAGTTTCCCCACCACGAAAACGAAATCGCCCAGAGCGAAGGCGCCACGGGCAAGCCGCTGGCCAAGTTCTGGGTGCACAACGGTTTTGTGCGTGTGGACAACGAGAAGATGTCCAAGAGCCTGGGCAACTTCTTCACCATCCGCGAAGTGCTCCAGCAGTACGACGCCGAGACCGTGCGCTTTTTCATCGTGCGGGCCCACTACCGCAGTGCGCTGAACTACAGCGATGCGCACCTGGACGACGCACGCCAGGCCTTGAAACGCCTGTATACGGCCCTGAGTCTGGTGGCGCCCGCCGATGTGGCAGCCGTCGACTGGGCCGACCCCTATGCCGCGCGGTTCAAATCGGCCATGGATGAGGACTTTGGCACGCCCGAGGCGGTGGCGGTGTTGTTTGATCTGGCCGGTGAGGTCAACAGGTCAGGTTCTGCTGAACTGGCGGGCTTGCTCAAGGCGCTCGGTGGGTGCCTTGGCGTCTTGCAAGGTGACCCCAAAGCCTTTTTGCAAGCGGGCGCCGGTGGCGTGGACGAAGCCGACATCCAGGCGCAGATTGCTGCCCGCGCCGCCGCCAAGGTTGCCAAGAACTTTGCCGAGGCCGACCGCATTCGCAATGCGTTGTTGGAGCAGGGCATCGTGCTGAAAGACTCTGCCGCGGGCACCACCTGGGAAGCCGCGCAGTGATTTTTGTTTTTTTGATGAAAACCGCCTCTTGGGCAGACAGGACGCCCGGTGGTAGCTTCTAAAAAGGTAGCATTTGATGCCGTGGATGGGGAGCCCGCAGTCGCGACCCCCGACTACTGGGCCGAGGCCTGCAAACACCTGATCAAAAAAGACCGGGTGATGAAGCGCCTGATCCCCCAGTTTGGCGACGCCGCGCTGCAGACGCGGGGCGATGCGTTCACTACGCTGGCGCGCTCCATCGTGGGTCAGCAGATCTCGGTCAAGTCAGCACAGGCGGTCTGGGAGCGGTTTGTTGCGCTGCCCCGCAGCATGAAGCCCGCGAGCGTGCTCAAGCTCAAGATCGACGACATGCGGGCGGCGGGTCTGTCGGCACGCAAGGTGGACTATCTGGTGGACCTGGCCATCCACTTTGAAGAAGGCAAGCTGCACGTGAAGGATTGGGCCGCGATGGGCGACGAGGCCATCATTGCCGAACTGGTCGCCATCCGCGGCATTGGCCGCTGGACGGCCGAGATGTTCCTTATCTTCTACCTGATGCGCCCCAATGTGCTGCCGCTGGACGACCCCGGTCTGATCACCGGTATCAGCCAGAATTATTTTTCAGGCGAATTGGTCAGTCGCAGTGATGTCCGCGAAGTGGCCGAAGCCTGGAAGCCCTGGTGCAGCGTGGCGACTTGGTATATTTGGCGCTCGCTCGACCCGTTACCGGCTGCTAACTGACGTACCCTGACGCGCTTTACAAAAATCGTTAACCGTCGGTTACAGTGCGTGCCGTTCGTGGCAACTGCAACCGTCGCGATCCCCCAAGGAGAAAAACGTTGGCGAAAAAGACCTTTCTGGATTTCGAACAGCCGATTGCCGAGCTGGAGTCCAAAATTGAAGAACTGCGCTACGTGCAGACCGAGAGTGCCGTCGATATCTCGGAAGAAATCGACCAGCTGAGCAAAAAGAGCCAGCAGCTCACCAAAGATATCTACAGCGAACTGTCGCCCTGGCAGATCACCAAGATCGCCCGGCATGCCGAACGCCCGTACACGCTCGACTACGTGCGTGACATCTTCACCGACTTTGTCGAGCTGCACGGTGACCGCCACTACGCGGACGACCTGTCCATCGTCGGCGGCCTGGCGCGCTTTAACGGCCATGCCTGCATGGTGCTGGGCCACCAAAAGGGCCGTGACACCAAAGAGCGCGCCATGCGCAACTTTGGCATGAGCAAGCCCGAGGGCTACCGCAAAGCCCTGCGCCTGATGAAGACGGCCGAGAAGTTCAAGCTGCCCGTGTTCACCTTCGTGGACACGCCCGGCGCTTACCCTGGCATCGATGCCGAGGAGCGTGGCCAGTCCGAGGCCATTGGCCGCAACATTTTCGAGATGGCGCAACTCGAAGTGCCCATCATCACCACCATCATTGGCGAGGGCGGTTCGGGCGGCGCGCTGGCTATCAGCGTGGCTGATCAGGTTGTCATGTTGCAGTACGCCATTTACTCTGTCATCAGCCCCGAGGGCTGCGCGTCCATCCTCTGGAAGACCAGCGACAAGGCCCAGGAGGCCGCCGATGCCCTGGGTATTACCGCCCACCGCCTGAAGGCGCTTGGCCTGGTCGACAAGATCGTGAGCGAGCCCGTGGGCGGCGCCCACCGCGATCACAAGCAGATGGCGGCTTTTCTCAAGCGTGCGTTGGGCGATGCGTTCCGCCAGGTGGCTGACCTCAAGACCAAAGACTTGCTGGACCGCCGTTATGACCGTTTGCAAAGCTACGGCCGATTCACCGACACCAAGGCGGATGGCCGCTAAAACGTTCAGCCAAGGCCCTCCGGGGCCTTTGTTTTTTTGGTGCTGCCTGAAGGTAATCAGCGCAAACCCCTGCTGGCGCGCAACCTGACACCGGATGTAACATGGTTCCCGCGCTGCCCGCTGGGGTGGTTCAAGGGGGCACTATGTCGTTTCTGAAGACGCTCAAAGGCCAGATTCTTCTGGTGTCAGTCGCTTGTCTTGTGGCTGGGCTGTTGGCCCTCACGGTGGCCAACTACCTCACAGCCCGATCCCAGGCATACGCATCTCTCACAGCGCAGTCGCAGGCGCTGGCCCACAGCCACATCGAGACCTTGCGCGACTGGGCGCGCGGCAAGGCCGCCGTGGTCGATTCGGCATCGGCTGCGCTCGAAGATGCTGAAGCCGCCAAGTCGCTGCTCATGCTGGCGAAGGCGGGCAATTTTTTGACCACCTACTTCGGGTACGCAGACAAACGCACGGTGTTCTCCGAGGCGCAGAACCTGCCGCCTGACTATGACCCCACGGGCCGCCCTTGGTACAAGCAGGCTGCGGGCAGCGACAGCTCTGTGCTGACCGCGCCGTATCCGGACGCGGGCGGTGCAGGGCTGGTGGTCACGTTTGCCAAGGCCGTTCGCGATGGGACAAACGTCAAGGCTGTGATGGCTGGCGATGTGTCGCTTGCCGCAGTGGTTGCCAACGTCGCATCCATCAAGCCTACGCCCGCCAGTTATGCGTTTCTGGTGGGCAGCGACGGCAACATCATTGCCCACCCGGATGTGAAACTGGCTCTCAAGCCGGCCACCGACATGGCGCCAGCGCTCACCGCTGCAGCTCTGACCGACATGGCCAAGCGCGCCGACCTCAACGCGCTGGATCTGCAAGGGCGCGCGGTGCTGCTCACGGTGGCGCCCGTCACGGGCACGCCGTGGCTGTTGGCCATTGCTTTGGATCGGGGCGAGGCACTGCAAGCCATCCGCACCATGCTGCAGGTGTCCATCGGGGCAGGCATTGTGGTGCTGCTGGTGGCATTGGTGGTGTTGGCAGGCATCCTGTCGCAACGGCTGCGCAGACTGACGCAAGTGCGCGATGCCATGCACGAGATCGGTGCCGGTGATGGAGACCTGTCGCGCCGCATCGATGCACAGGGCGAAGACGAGCTTGCGCAGATTGCTGCCAGCTTCAACAACTTTGCGGGCAAGCTGTCGGGCGTATTGGCTCAGATCCGCGATGCCAGCAGCTCGGTGCGCGTGGCGGCCGAAGAGATCGCCACCGGCAACCATGACCTGAGCGGGCGCACGGAACTCACGGCGTCCAGCCTGGAGGAAACATCGGCGTCCATGCAGCAACTCACGGAGACGGTCCGCCACAACGCAGACTCTGCGCGCCAGGCCAACCAACTGGTAGCCCAGGCGTCCAGCGTGGCACAGCACGGTGGCCAGGTGGTGGGCAACGTTGTGACCACCATGGACCAGATCAACGCCGCGTCGCGCAAGATTAACGACATCATTGGCGTGATTGATGGGATTGCCTTCCAGACCAACATCCTCGCGCTGAACGCTGCAGTGGAGGCGGCGCGTGCAGGCGAGCAAGGCAGGGGTTTTGCAGTAGTCGCCAGTGAGGTGCGCAGCCTGGCGGGGCGCAGTGCGGAGGCGGCCAAGGAAATCAAGCAGCTCATCAGCGCGTCGGTGGAGCAGGTGGAAAACGGGTCACGCCTGGTGCACGACGCGGGCACCACCATGAACGACATCGTCACCTCGGTGCAGCGCGTGACAGACATCATGGCCGAGATCACAGCGTCCACCAACGAGCAAAGCACCAGCATCAACGAGGTCGGCCAGGCGGTGTCGCACCTGGACCAGATGACCCAGCAGAACGCTGCGCTGGTGGAGCAAAGTGCGGCTGCGGCGCAGAGCCTGAAGGACCAGTCCGTGCGGTTGTCGGAAGTGGTGGGCACGTTCCGCTTGTCTACTGATGCGGCACACGCAGGGCCACGTTTGTCCACGCCCGCCGGTTGATGGGGCGGTTGCGGCAAGCGAGGGGAGGGTGCCCGCGATAATCGGCGCCCATGCCCCACCGTCCCGTTCATTGCTTATGTGCACCTGATGCGGCAAAGCCGCGCCATGTCATGGGCCAGGTGCCGACATGACCCAGTCGTTCGATACGGCGATGCAAGCGTTTGCGCCAGCCCTGCCGCTGGCGGTAGGGCTGAGCGGCGGGGCTGACTCTACGGCGCTGCTGTTGGCCTGCGCGCGCCGGTGGCCCGGGCAGGTGCAGGCCATCCACGTGCACCACGGTCTGCAGGTGGCGGCCGATGGTTTTGAGGAGCATTGCACCGCCCTGTGCCAAGTCCTTGGCGTACCGCTGTGGGTGCAGCGGCTGGACGCTCGCCATGCGCCGGGCCAGAGCCCCGAAGACGCTGCCCGGCAGGCCAGATACAAGGCTTTTGAGGCTGTAGCGCTTGCCAGTAAAGCGCAAGCAGCTATTCAATCGATAGCAATTGCCCAGCATGCGGATGATCAGGTAGAGACGCTGCTGCTGGCGCTGTCGCGTGGCGCGGGGGTTGCCGGGCTCGCCGCCATGCCCGCCCGCTGGGTGCGTGCGGGTGTGGTGTGGCACCGCCCTTTGCTGCAGGTGGCGGGAGAGGGCGTTCGCAACTGGCTGCGCCTGCAAGGACAAGCTTGGGTGGAGGACCCGACCAACACCAACGAGCGCTACACCCGCAACCGCATCCGCGCGCAGCTACTGCCCACGCTGGAGGCTGCTTTTCCGGCGTTTCGAGAGACGTTTGCCCGCTCTGCCTCCAACGCCGCGCAGGCGGCTGAACTGCTGGAAGAGCTGGCGCAGCAAGATTTGGCGCAGGTTGGCGACCCGCCGCAAATCACCGCACTGCAGGGCTTGAGCCGGTCACGCCAGGCCAATGTGTTGCGCCACTGGCTGCGCAACATGCACCACACCACACCGGCAGCTGCGCAGCTGGGTGAACTGCTGGACCAGGTGGTTTGCTGCACCACACGCGGCCACCGCATCCACATCAAGGTGGGGCGCGGCTTTGTGGTGCGGGCCGGGGCGTATCTCGATTGGTACGATCCACGGGTTTTGGCCCCCTAGTCGCACGAAAAACGACGGCGCGCCAAAACAGTGCTTACACCCCGCGCCGCGGATTCGGATTCGTCACCCCAAAAATTCCAATGGCATTGATCGTTCACAAATACGGCGGTACATCGATGGGCTCACCGGAGCGCATCCGCTACGTCGCCAAGCGCGTGGCCAAGTGGGCCTGCGCGGGCCACCAGATGGTAGTGGTGCCCAGCGCCATGAGTGGTGAGACCAACCGCCTGCTCGCGCTGGCCAAGGAACTGGCTCCCGCACGCGCCACAGAGGCCTACAGCCGCGAGCTCGACATGCTGGCCGCCACGGGCGAGCAGGCATCGTCGGCCCTTCTGGCCATTGCGCTGCAAGCGCAGGCATGGACTCCGTGAACTATGTGGGCTGGCAAGTGCCCATCCGTACCGACAGCAGCTATACCAAGGCCCGCATCGAATCCATCGACGACCAGCGCGTGCGCTCTGACCTGGCCAGCGGCAAGGTCGTCATCGTCACCGGCTTCCAAGGCATTGGCGAACAAGGCCACATCACGACGCTGGGCCGGGGGGGGTCCGAAACATCCGCGGTGGCCGTAGCTGCTGCAATGAAGGCCGCCGAGTGCCTGATCTACACCGACGTGGACGGGCGTGTACACCACTGACCCCCGCGTGGTGCCAGAAGCGCGCCGCCTGCATACCGTGAGCTTCGAAGAAATGCTCGAAATGGTCAGCCTGGGCAGCAAGGTGCGTAAGCGTCTGGTCATCCCAGGTCCCCCGGCCGACATCTTGCGGTCGTGGCCTCCTAGCGAGGAGCGCAGCCGCACCTCTTTGCATCTGGTCCCACGGCACATGAACTTCCACTGGATGGTTCTGTGCCAAAGTCTTTCGCACGTCTACGGCGTGACCAGACCACCACGCCCCACGCCAGCCCAGCGATGGACACCATCGCCATCAGGACCAGCAACTCCATTCCGATCTTTGAGTTCACGCTCAGCCATGAGGTTAGCCCAATCGCTGCCGCTCCCCCGAACAACGGGATCGCCAGTGGAATGGTGCAGCAGGCCACGCAGGCACCCGCCAAACCCAGCGTTGCCAGTAGAGGTTTCTTCACGCGTCTTCTCCAGTTGATTCATGCGGGTTGATTCCCGTGAACCCACTGTAGGATCTCAAGTTACTTGAGATGCAAGGGCTCCCATGAAGAAATTTTCAACCGCAATAGAACCACCGGCCGAGTTGCTCACCATCGGTGTGCTGGCCAAGCGCGTCGGGTTTGCCGTATCTGCCCTCCGGTACTACGAAGAAGTGGGCTTGATACCTCCAGCCCTGCGCCGCGAGAGCGGGCACCGTGTCTATCCGGAATCGGCGCTGGACGTGCTGATCCTCATCCGGCACTGCCGTGACCTGGGCTTCTCGATTGATGAAACCCGTGAGTTGGTCGCACTCTCAACCAACGGCGAGCGAGATTGTGTTGAGGCACGCGCCATTGCCCAGACGCACCTGACTGCTGTGCGGGCCAAGATGGCGGAGTTGCGTCGTTTGGATCGGAGCCTGTCGAGCTATGTGCGCGCTTGCAGCGCAGGCTGTGCGGGTGGACCCGCGCCCAACTGCAACATCCTCACCGACCTTCGCCAGAGCGTGCCCGCCGGGGCCGATTCTTCGGGCTGCTGCTCGTGAGCCGATTGGCGCTGGAGCGCTATCAGGTCTGGGCCTATCTGATCGCCATCGGGTTTGGTCTGGCCGTGGGCACGGCGTGGCCCGCCAGCGGTCCGGCCATGGAAACCTTGTTGTGGCCCACCTTGGCGGCGTTGCTGTTTGCGACGTTCCTCCAGGTACCGCTTCTGCATGTGCTGGATGCCCTGCGCGATCGGCGCTTTGCAACGGCTGTGCTGCTGGGCAACTTTATTGTGCTTCCACTGCTGGCGTGGGTGTTGGTCGAAGCGTTCGACTTCGATCCGGTGGTGCGCTTGGGCGTGCTGCTGGTTCTGCTGGTGCCGTGCACCGACTGGTTCATCACATTCAGCCAACTGGGCAAAGGGGACGTGCCACGAGCCATTGCCATCACACCGCTGAACCTGGTGTTGCAGTTGATCCTGTTGCCGCTCTACCTGTGGCTGATGGCAGATGCGCAGAGTCTTGGCGCATGGGACTGGGCCACGCTGGCGCCCGCCGTGTTGATCGTGCTGGTTCCCTTGGCCGGAGCGGTGATGGCCGAGCGCTGGATTGAAGTGCAACCAAAGGGCGAGGAGTTTCGAGACACGCTGGCCTGGTGGCCGGTGCCACTGCTCTCGCTGGTGGTGTTCCTGATCGCGGGCGCGCAAGTGGGCACCGTGGTGGAGGCAATTGGTGAGCTGCAGAAGATGGTGCCCGTCTTCGTGCTGTTCTTGGTGGCGGCCGCCTTGTTGGCCAAAGGCATTGCGGTTCAGCTGCGCTTGCCCATCGAGCAGGGGCGAACGCTGGCGTTCAGCATGGGCACGCGCAACTCATTCGTGGTGCTGCCCTTGGCCTTGTTGCTCCCTGCGGGCTGGGAGGTCGCCGCCGTGGTCATCGTCGTGCAGTCGCTGGTGGAGCTCTTCGGCATGGTGGCCTATGTCTGGGTGATCCCCAGACACATGTTCAAGTAGCACCGCATTGGCAACCGGCCAGAGCGCTACCAGCCACGGATCACTTTGGGAGCTGCCAGCGGTGCGGCAGCAGTTCACCAATCTGGCTGGCGCGCTGCATGGGCAGGCGTGCCATCACATCGCGCAGGTAGGCCTACGGGTCATGCCCGTTCATGCGCGCTGACCGAATCAAGCTCATGACGGCGGCGGCGCGTTGGCCCGCGCGCAGGCTGCCAGCGAAGAGCCAGTTGTTTCGGCCAATGGCAATGGGGCGGATCTGGTTCTCGATCCAGTTGTTGTCCACGGGCAGTTGCCCGTCACCCACGAACCGGGTCAGTGCCTCCCAGCGCCGCAGGCTGTAGCCCAGCGCCTTGGCGCTTGCTGAACCCTCAGGCACCTTCTGGCGTTGCAGCAGCATCCACTGGTGCAAGGCATCAAGCAGCGGCTTCGTTTGTTGTTGCCGGATGGCCTGGCGCTGCTCGGCGCTGAGCTCCTTGACCTCACGCTCGATCTCGTAGACCCGCGCGAACTGCTGCAGCGCGAACTCGGCGATTTGGCTCTGGTTCGCCGCGTGCAGATCGAAGAACTTGCGCCGCGCGTGCGCCAGGCAGCCGATCTCGGTCACGCCACTGGCGATCAAGGCCTTGTAGCCGCTGAAGTCGTCACAGGTGAGGCTGCCTCTCCAGTCACCCAGGAAGCGCCGAGCATGTTCGCCCGAGCGCGATTCGCAGAAGTCGTAGACGACCACCTTGGTGGTCTCGAAGGCGCCCGTGGCGTGGGCCCAGAGGTAGGCCCGGTGCGCCTTGCAATTGCCCGGTTTGAGCATGAACACCGGCGTCTCATCTGCATGCAGCACACGGTGCTGCAGCAGCTCGACCTTCATCGCATCCACCAGCGGCTGCAGCTGCACACCACAGGAGCCCACCCACTGAGCGAGTGTGGAGCGGGGATGGCGAAGCCAGCTCGGCTGAAGATGGCTTCCTGGCGGTACAGCGGCAGGTGATCGGCGTACTTGGCCACCAGCACCTGCGCCAGCAGCCCGGTGGTGGGGATGCCCTTGTCGATGATGTGAGGATCGACAGGCACTTGGGTGAGCGTCTCGCACTTCGCGCAGGCCCACTTGCCCCGGATGTGGCGCTCCACCGTGAACACGCCAGGCACGTAGTCCAGCTTCTCGGCCACGTCTTCGCCCACGCGCTTCATCTGGCAACCGCAGGCACAGGTGGTCGAGTCGGGCTCGTGGCGGATCTCGCGCTGCGGCAGGTTGGCTGGCAGCGGCGCGCGCTTCGGCGCCTTCTTCTCTTCCAGCTTGGCGGGCGCCTGCGCCTCCTGCAACGCGTCGATCTCCGTGGCCACGGCCGCCAGGTCGGCCTCGATCTCGTCTTCGAGCAGGCTCTTCTGCTGGGGGTTGAAGCGTTCGGACTGAGCGGCGAACTTCATGCGCTTCAAGAGCGCGTTCTCGTGCGTGAGCTTGTCCAGCAGTGCGCTCTGGTGGCGCAGCTGCGTCATGAGGCGCGTGGTCAGCTCACGCAGCTCTTCTGCGCTCAGGCTCTGCAGGGATTGAGGCTTGACCACCATGGGCATTCACTGTGCCAGCACTGGACTCTGCGCACCATTGGCGCATGCCCCAATTGGCAAGCACGGGACTGCGCTTCAGAGTCAGACCACGGTGATGACACCACCGTCACCCAGCCGCTGCCAAGGCAGACCCAGCACCAGCGCATCGAACTGGGCGCGGCTAAGCGAAGCGGTGCTGGCCGTATCACGCGGCCAGACGAATTTGCCGCTGTTCAGGCGCCGCGCCGCCAACCACACACCGATGCCATCGTGCACCAGCACCTTCATGCGATTGGCGCGTCGATTGGCGAACAGGTAGGCGTGGTGCGGGCGCGCTGCGCCGAAGACCGACACCACACGCGCCAGCGCCGTCTCGGTGCCCGCTCGCATGTCCAGCGGCTCGGTGGCCAACCACAGGGCATCCACCCGGATCACTTGATCAGCTCGCTCATCCACACGGCGCACTGCTCGGCCGCCTCCAAAGGCCAGGTCACCGAGACGCTGGCGGCGCCACGACGCAGCTCGATGCGGATGTCCGGTGCAGGTGCACATGCCGAGGGCGGTAGCGGCACTGGAACGAATGCGGGAGCCTGGAGTGCAGGCAGTGCGCCGCCCGCTTCGCGGCGCCATTTGTGAACGACGTTGGCGTAGATGCCGTGCGACAGGGCAATTGCGGCCACCGAAGCACCCGGCTCGGCACACTGGGCAAGGATCTGCTGCTTGAGCTCGGTGCCATACCGCCGGCGGGTCTTCTTCTTGGCTTCATTCATGGTGTCCACCTATTTGCTTGGTGGACACCATCGTTGCCGCTTAGACAGATCCCATCAAGGGTGGGATGGCCGCGCGCTTACCAAGGTGCTGCAGACCCGCTCGGTGAAATTTGCAGGCAAATACAAGGTTCCCATGCGTGTGCTCTCCAGCTTCACGCCGTGGGACATCGACATTGACGACGAAGCCAAGTCCGGCACGCTGATCACTTTCGAGGAAGACGAAAAAATGGAACAAGCCTTTGTATCCGGCATCGATTTCAACCGCGACGAAGCCAAGATCTCCGTGCTGGGCGTGCCCGACAAGCCGGGCATCGCCTACCAAATTCTGGGTGCCGTGGCTGATGCCAGCATTGAAGTCGATGTGATCATCCAGAACGTGAGCAAGGACGGCAAGACCGACTTCAGCTTCACCGTGAACCGTGGCGATTACGCGCGCACGGTGGACCTGCTGAGGGAAAAAGTAGTGCCAGCCCTCGGCGCGCAGGACGTGGTGGGCGACACCAAGATCTGCAAGGCCAGCATCGTCGGCATCGGCATGCGCAGCCATGTGGGCGTGGCTAGCAAAATGTTCCGCGTGTTGAGCGAAGAAGGCATCAACATCCAGATGATCTCGACCTCCGAAATCAAGACCTCGGTCGTGATCGACGAAAAGTACGTCGAACTGGCCGTGCGCAGCCTGCACAAGGCGTTCGAGCTGGAGTAGGCAGCCGCCTAAACGGCTAGAAGCGCCTCAGAAATGGGGCATAATAGCGGGATTGGAAACGTGACCGAGTGGCCGAAGGTGCTCCCCTGCTAAGGGAGTATGGGGTGTAGAGCCTCATCGAGGGTTCGAATCCCTCCGTTTCCGCCAGAGCACAAAGCCCCAAGTGATTCATTCGCTTGGGGCTTTTCTCTTTCTGAAGCCGGGCCTCCGTGCCTATCTGGACATTGGACCGAATTTGGGCGCTGCAGCCTCGGATGCGATCGAGCCGAGGGTTTCTACAGGTGCATCAGCCTTGGCTGTTGACGGCATATCTGGACTGGTCTGGCAGCCAAGCAGCATGGCGGCAAATGGGACAAATGCAAATGCGAGAAGGCGCATCGAAGTGTTTCCTTCGTGTTCATGAGTTGAGGGCCGGAAATCCGGTGACGGGCCATCCGTCGGTGTGTACGGAATCCTGATGAGGAAAAAAGTTTCCATAGCGGCGCTTGCTATGGGCAATTGCGAGCCTGTCAGAAATTCTGACACTCCCGTTGGCAGCAACATCACTCGTCAACCGATGCGCTCCACCGATCCCCCCAGCTTTTCCTTTGGCTCCCCGACCGGTCGTTGACGCGGTCTATCTCGCGCCGGTCGCGTTTGGTGGGGCGGCCTTCCTGCAGGGTCGCTGCAGGTTCTGGCGCCAGGCGCCGTTGCTCTGCGGCTTTTTCTCTGGCGGCGATGCTCTCGGCGGTTTCAGCGTACAGCTGCTGTGCAATGGGGGCGGGCCCGCGGGCGCCGCTCAGGCCCTTCACGACCACGGTGCGGGCGATGGGGCCTTGGCGCAGGGCCACGGTGTCGCCGCAGCGCAGGTCGCGTGCGGCCTTTACGGCCTGGCCGTTGACGGTGACGCGGCCCTTGCCGATTTCTTCGGTGGCCAGGCTGCGGGTCTTGTAAAAGCGGGCGCACCAGAGCCATTTGTCCAGCCGCATTGTCTCCAGCGTATTCATGGGCCCGATTGTGCCGCTTGCGGGGCGTCGGTGTGGTGGTCAGCCCATGGGTGCGCAAGCGGTAGGCGCACAACGGCATCCAGCCCTGTCACACGGCCGGATTCAAACCGGTTGGTCAGGGCAATGTTGCCCTCCAGGGCCAGCACGATTTCCTGGCAGATGGCCAGACCCAGGCCGCTGCCCGTGCGCACATCGCCCGCTGAGAAGGGCTGGAATAGCCGGGTCGCCAGTTCGTCATCAATGCCTGGTCCGTGGTCGCTGATGGTCAAGGCAACGTGGCGCCCATCTGTGCGCAGGTCCACGGTCAGCTCGCTGCCTTCGGGGGCGTGGCGCACAGCGTTGTGCAGCAGGTTGCGGCTCAGCTCGCGCAGCATCCATTCATGCGCCTGCATGTAGGTGGGCTCGGTGTGGATGCCAAAGTCCAGATCGCGCTGAGCGATGAGGGGGGACATCTCAAGCGCGACCGTGCGTAGCACCTCGTCAAACCGCGTGATGGGAGGCGCGCTTTGCTGGCGCAGCTGCTCCACCTTGGCCAGGGCGAGCATCTGGTTGGCGAGCTGGGTGGCACGGTCGACGGTGTCGCTGATCTCGTGCAGGGCCTGCATCGGCTCGACATCGCCGCGCAGCGCTGATTGCACCTGGGTCTTGAGCACCGCCAGCGGCGTGCGCAGCTGGTGCGATGCGTCGCGCACAAACCGTTTTTGGTGTCGCAGGAGGTGCCGCAGGCGCTGCATGACTTCGTTGGTGGCGTCGATCAACGGTTGAAGCTCGCGGGGCGCTGTGGGTGATGCAATGGGGCTCAGGTCGCCTTCGCGCCGCGCCTGCAGCTGGTGGCTGAGCTGCCGGACCGGGTTGGTGGCGCGTTGCACCACCAGAACCACCGTGAATGCGATAACCGCCACCAGCAAGGCCTGGCGCAGCAGCGTGTTCCACAGGATCTGCATTGCCAGCGTTTCGCGCACTTCCAGTGTCTCGGCCACCTGGATCACCGCCATCGCTCGCCCGTTGGAACTGGCAACGGGCTGCAGTAGCACCGCAACACGCACGTCAATGCCACCAAACTGATCGTCGTAAAAGTCCACCAGCGCGGAGTACGGAGGCCGGTCGGGGATTGTGCCGCGCCACACGGGCAGCTCTGCAAAGCCGGAGACCATATCTCCGCGCAGGTTGGACACACGGTAAAACATCTGGCTTTGGTTGTCTGCCTCAAAAGCCTCGAGTGCCGAGTAAGGCACGGTCGCGCGAAGCTCTGCGGCATCGTCATAGCCGACGACATCGAGTTGCTCGCTGATGCTCTTGGCCGATGCCAGCAAGGTGCGGTCGTAGGCTGTGTTCAGCGAGGTCAATGTCTGCTGGTACAGGCTGAAAGTGTTGAAACCCACAAACAATGCCACGGGCAGCAGAATGCCCATAAGCAGGCGTCGTCGCAGCGAGTGGTGGCCTGGCGCCCGCGCTTTCATGCGTCAGTCCGCAGCAAATAGCCCAGCCCGCGCAGCGTCATCAACGTGAGGCCCGTGCCTGCCAGCTTCTTGCGCAGCCGGTACACCACGACCTCGATGGCTTCGTATTGCACGTCGAGCTGGCCGGGGAACACCAATTCGTAGAGACGCTCTTTGGTGACGGCGTGGCCGGGCTGGGCCAGCAAGGCGTGCATCAACGCCAGCTCGCGCGGGGTCAGCTCCATCACTTCGCCATTCAGGTACAGCGCGCCACTGTTTTTGTCATAGCGAATGGCGCCTATCTGTACATTGCTCGGCGCCAAGGGCGCCGCGTTGTTGCCGGGTTCGACGCTACGGCGCACAAGCGCGCGCAGGCGGGCCTCCAGCTCATCCAGGTCAAACGGTTTGGGCAGGTAGTCGTCGGCACCAGCGTTCAGCCCCATCACGCGGTCGCCTACCGTACCGCGTGCCGTAAGGATGAGCACCGGCGTGCGCATGCCGCGGGTGCGTGCCTGTTGCAGCACCTGCAGGCCGTCCAGGCCGGGCAGGGTGAGGTCCAGAATGACGGCGTCGGGCTGCCGTGCTGCCCACTGGGTCAGGGCCGCACGGCCATCTCCGACAGCGGTCACTTCCATGCCGCGGCGCGTTAGTGCGCGGTGCAGCGTGGCCTGCATGGTGGGGTCGTCTTCGACAAGAAGCAAGTGCATTCGCGGAACATTAGCAGAAGCCCCCCTGAGGCCCTGCGGGCCCTCCCCCCGCGGCGGGGCGGCCCTTGCGCGGCTGCCCTCGCTTAGGGCGCTCCAGTTTCATGGAATGGCGGGATTTGAAACCATCGCATGAGTGTTTTCCCTGAGGTTGCGGACAGCCGTTTGACAGGCAGGGCGCGCATCATCGAGCCGTTCGCAAACCCTACAAGGAGACACCATGCGTCGCGATACCTTTCTCAAATCAATGGCTGCAATGGCTGCCGCGGGCGTGTTGCCCGTGTCCGCGCAGAGTGCTGCGGCCATCAAGATGATGATTCCCGCCAACCCCGGCGGCGGTTGGGACTCTACTGGCCGCGCCCTTGGCAAGGCCATGCAGGATGCAGGCGCAGCGTCGTCGGTGTCCTATGACAACAAGGGCGGCGCAGCGGGCGCCATTGGGCTGGCGCAGTTCTCCAACTCCAGCAAGGGCGACCCGAACGCCATGATGGTGATGGGCGCCGTGATGCTGGGCGGCATCATCACCGGCAAGCCACCGGTGGGCCTGGACAAGGTGACCCCGCTGGCGCGCCTGACCAGCGAATACAACGTGTTTGTGCTGCCTGCCAACTCGCCCTTCAAGACCATGAAGGATGTGGTGGACCAGCTGCGCAAGGACCCTGGCAGCGTGAAGTGGGGCGGCGGTTCGCGCGGGTCCACCGAGCACATTGCTGCGGCCATGATCGCCCGTGAAGTGGGCGTGGACCCTGCCAAGATCAACTACGTGGCTTTCCGTGGGGGTGGTGAGGCCACCGCCGCCATTCTGGGTGGCAATGTCACCATCGGCGGAAGCGGTTATAGCGAGTTTGCCGAGTACATTGCTGCGGGCAAGATGCAGCCCGTGGGCGTGACCTCAGCTCAGCGCCTCAAGGGTGTGAATGTTCCCACGTTGAAGGAGCAGGGCATCAATGTCGAGATCGGCAACTGGCGCGGTGTGTACGGCGCGCCTGGTATCACAGCCGAACAGCGCAAGGCGCTGATCGATGCGCTGGCCAAGACCGCCAAGCACAAGTCCTGGCAAGAGGCCATGGAAAAGAACAACTGGACGCCCGCGTGGATGGCGGGCGACGAGTTCTCCAACTTCGTAGATACCGAGTTCGCAAGCCTGCGCGCCACGATGGTCAAGTCCGGAATGATCTGATCCCGGGCGACATTTTTGCCGCCTGCCCACCTCTGCGCAGGTGAGCAGGTGCATATGAGGCAGTTTGTGTTGCCAGGGCCCCGCTCAACTGCCGGCGCAACCCGCCTTTGTAGCGCTGTGGCGCGCAATGCGCCTGGCGTGTGGCATGTCTGCGCTTAGGCACCTATGCATTTGGTCGAGAGAAAAAAACGTATGACAGAACATTCGACAGGACATTCGTCCCGCTCCGTTCCGCTGCAGACCGTGGTGGGGGCGGGGCTTGTATTGCTCGCAATCGGGTTGGCAGTGGGGGCCAGCACGGTCAACTCCGAGGCCGGATATGGCGGCGTGGGCCCCAATTTTCTTCCGTGGGTGGTGGCCATCGCGCTGCTGCTGTGCGGCGTCTTGTGCGTGGTCCACGCAGTCACTGGGGGGTTCCGCGATCTGGAAGAGGCATCTGGCGACGAGCGGGCCCACTGGAGAGGCTTTGTCTGGGTGTCGGCGGGGCTGTTGCTCAACGCGATGCTTATCACCACGTTGGGGTTTATTTTGAGTTGTGCGCTGTGTTTTGTGCTGGCGGTGCGCGGCTTCAAAAGCTCGGAAGGCAGGCTTGATCTGCATCCGAAGATCTGGGTCAAGGATCTACTGATCGGGGTGGCCGTGGCCGCGCCCGTGTACTGGATGTTTACCCAACTGCTGGCCATTAATCTGCCCGGCCTGACCAACACAGGGTGGCTGTAAGACTATGGAAACGTTCAATCTCCTGATGCAGGGTTTCGCGACCGCTGCCACACCCATCAACTTGATGTGGGCCTTCGTGGGCTGTGTCATTGGCACCGCCGTGGGCGTGTTGCCGGGCATCGGCCCCGCGGTCGCAGTGGCCATGCTGCTGCCCATCACCGTCAAGGTCGAGGCCACGGCTTCGATGATCTTCTTTGCGGGCATCTACTACGGCGCCATGTACGGTGGCTCCACGACGTCCATCCTGCTCAATACCCCGGGCGAGGCCGGGTCCATGGTGACTGCCATGGAGGGCAACAAGATGGCCAAGAGCGGCCGTGCGGGCGCCGCGCTGGCTACCTCGGCCATTGGTTCGTTTGTGGCGGGCACCATTGCCACCGTGCTGGTGACCTTTTTTGCGCCCATCGTGGCCGAATATGCGATCCGCCTGGGCCCTCCGGAATACTTCATGCTGATGGTGCTGGCGTTTACCACCGTGAGCGCGGTGCTGGGAAAAAGCACGCTGCGCGGCCTGGTGGCGCTGTTTGTGGGCCTGGCAATGGGGCTGATCGGCATCGACCAGATATCGGGCCAGGCGCGTTACACCGGAGGTGTGCCCGAGCTGATGGACGGCATCGAGGTGGTGCTGATTGCGGTGGGCCTGTTCGCCGTGGGTGAGGCTTTGTACAACGTGATGTACGAAGGCCGCACGGTTGAGACGCAGAACAAGCTCACCAGCACGCACATGACCAAGCAGGAATGGAAGCGCTCCTGGCCTGCGT
Organism: uncultured Gammaproteobacteria bacterium; assembly: GCA_947085645.1. Classification (GTDB taxonomy): domain Bacteria; phylum Pseudomonadota; class Gammaproteobacteria; order Burkholderiales; family Burkholderiaceae_C; genus Acidovorax. The sequence continues at coordinate 143,393 of CAMTXG010000006.1, read as the reverse complement.
GGCTGCGCGCCACCGCCATCGGGTTCCCGTTTGGCACTGTGCCCGCGGGCGGCAGCGAGATACCTACGTTTTTGAGCTACGCAGCCGAGAAAAAACTCAGCAAGAACAAGGAAGAGTTCGGCACCACCGGCGCCATTGAAGGCGTGGCAGGCCCCGAGGCGGCCAACAACGCGGCCATCACGGCCACGCTGATTCCGCTGCTCACGCTGGGCATTCCCACCTCCAACACCACCGCCATCTTGCTGGGCGCGTTCCAGAACTACGGCATCCAGCCCGGTCCGCAGTTGTTCGACAAGAACGCGGCGCTGGTGTGGGCGCTGATCGCGTCGATGTACATCGGCAACGTGATGCTGCTCATCCTGAACCTGCCGATGATCGGCCTGTGGGTGAAGCTGCTCAAGATCCCCAAGTCGTACCTGTATGCCGGTATTTTGGTGTTCGCCACCCTGGGCGTTTATGGCATGCGCCAAAGTGCGTTTGACCTGGTGCTGCTGTATGCGATTGGCCTGCTGGGTGTGGTGATGCGCCGCTTTGACTTCCCGGCCGCCCCTGTGGTGGTGGGCATGATCCTGGGCCCGCTGGCCGAGGCCCAGATGCGCAATGCCGTGTCGATTGGCGAAGGCAAGTGGACGATCTTCCTGGAGCGCCCGGGCTCGCTGACGCTGATCATCATCGTGCTGGCCGTGCTCATCTTGCCGCGTTTGCTCAAGCGCTGGGCCGCCAGGCGGCTGGCGATGGCGCAGGCCTGACGTTCCGCGCAGACTGCGAATCGTTCATCCACAAAAAAACCGCGCTGCATGGCGCGGTTTTTATTTTGCAACGCCCGTTTGAATGGGGCGGATCGCAGGTGTTTGCGCAAGCCAGACACCGGAGGCTCTATGCCCCCGGTGTCCTCCCCACCAAGGTGACTTGCGTGCTCACAAGCCGAGAATGGTAGCATAAAATGCGAATCGTTCGTATTTGCAAGGATGGCGCATGCATTCACTCCCAGAGGAATTCCTGGCCCTGTGCCGCCAGCTGGGCGCTGCCCAGCAGCGCTGCAGTGCCACCATGGCAGCTCAGGCGGCCGAGATCGAGGCGTTGCGGTCTGAGCTGGTACGGCTGCGCGGGGCGCTGGTGGTGCGCGACACGCGACTTGCCATGGCGCACGATGCGCTCAAGCAGGCCCAGGCGGCAGCCCCGGGCCTGCCCCGTCGCAAAGCCATGGCGCGCCACATTGGCATGCTGGCCGAGCGCATCACCGCTCTGTCGCGCGAATGCCTGCGCTGGCGGCTGGCCGCCGAGATGGATGCGCTGGGCAGCGCGGTCACAGCGCCAGCTGGCGCGCTGGTTGAAGCGCAAGGTCTGCCGCAACCGGCTGACAACCTGGACGCCAACCTGGCCGCAGCTGACCTGGTGATCTGCCAGACGGGCTGCATCAGCCACGACGAATACTGGCGCGTGCAAGACCATTGCCGCCGCACCGGCAAGCCCTGCATTCTGGTAGACCAGCCGCTGGCCGCCGTTCAGCCGATGGCGGTGCTGCGCATGTCCAGGGCGCAGCCCGGCCTGATCGCGGCGTCACCAGTGGAGTCGGCTGAAATTTTGGATAAAAATCGCCTCTAGCGCTTTATGGATAAGCGCTGTAAGCTATAAAAATAGTAGCTATGGGGGTTGGGCATGCCACTTCAGCCTCTCAGCCCGCGCCGCCTGCGCGCTACCATCCGCGGATGCCCCTGATCACCGACGACGCCCCCGCACTGCCGCTGGATGCCCAGGGCATTCTGGAACTGGCGGCACGCTCCATGTTCCAGCTGTTCTCCAGCGTCAGCCAGGGCATGTTTCTGGTGGACCGCAGCGGCCGCATCGTGTGGGTGAACGAGGGCTACCAGCGCTTTCTGCCCGACCTGGGTTTTTCGTCGGTCGACCAGTTTGTGGGCCGCACCGTCGAAGAAGTCATCCCCAACACCCAGATGCGACGGGTGCTGGAGACGGGCCAGCCCGTGCTGATCGACCTGCTCACCAACAAGGCGGGTACCTTTGTGGTCAGCCGCATCCCGCTGCGCGACGACGCCGACCGCGTGATCGGTGCCATCGGCATCGTGCTGTTCGACCACCCCGAGACCACGCTGCAGCCGCTGATTAGCAAGTTTGCGCTGCTGCAGCGCGACCTGGACGACGCCCGGCGTGAGCTGGCCAGCCAGCGCAGCCGCAGTCTGGCAGTGGCAGGCGATGGCGAACGCCGCGCCAAGTACACCTTTGCCAGCTTCATTGGGTCGAGCCCCGCAGCCGCTGAGGTCAAGCGCCAGGCCCGGCGTGCGGCGCAGTCCAGCAGCCCGGTGCTGCTGCTGGGCGAGACAGGCACCGGCAAAGAGTTGCTGGCCCATGCCATTCACGCAGCTTCAAGCCGCGCCAGTGGCCCGTTCGTCAGCGTCAACATTGCCGCCGTGCCCGACACGCTGCTCGAAGCCGAGTTCTTTGGCGTGGCCCCCGGTGCCTACACCGGCGCCGACCGCAAGGGGCGCGACGGCAAGTTCAAGCTGGCCGACGGCGGCACGCTGTTTCTGGATGAAATTGGCGACATGCCACAAAGCCTGCAGGCCAAGCTGTTGCGGGCGCTGCAAGAAGGCGAGATCGAGCCGCTGGGCAGCAACAAGCTCGTTCCGTTTAACGTACGCATACTGGCGGCCACGTCGCGCGACCTGGCGGCGCTGGTGCGCGAGGGCCGGTTCCGTGAAGACTTGTTCTACCGCCTGCACGTATTGCCTGTGCGCGTGCCGCCCCTGCGCGCGCGCCGCACCGACATCCCGGCACTGGTCGAGGCCTTGGGTGAAGACCTTGCGCTTCGCAACGGCATACCCCCACCCGAACTCACGCCAGATGCCATGGCTTTGCTCGCAGGCCAGCCCTGGCGCGGCAATATCCGCGAACTGCGCAATGTGCTGGAGCAGGCCGTGATGCGCAGTGACTCACCCTTTATCGATGCTGCACAGCTTGAACGCGTGCTGCGCGATGCCGGGGTGGTGCCTGCCGCCCCCGCGTCGGTTCTGGAGGTGGCGAATGCGCCAGATGCCGAGGGCGAAAGCCGTTACCTGCGCCCGCTGGCAGAGCAGGTAGCAGAGCTGGAGCGTCGCGCCATTGCGGCGGCAATGAAGGCCCATGGCGGCAACAAGCTGGCCACCGCCCGACAATTGGGAATATCACGCGCCACGCTCTATGGACGTCTGGAAAACCCTGAGTAAATGTTGAACAGATGACTGGCTATCAGACAGATTGTTTGTATTTATTTCAGGCAGTACCGCCATCTGTAAATAAAAGTGTCATAAAAATCAAGCACTTGCGACCTGGCACAAACTGTGCAATGTTCAGGCATCACAACAGGAGACATCGCCATGCATCGTCGCAATCTGGTTGCACTCGCCGCCCTTGCCGTAACAGCTGCCACCCTCACGGCGCCTGCGGCCTTCGCCCAGTCGGGTGAAATCCGCATCGCCCACGTCTATAGCAAGACCGGCCCCCTGGAGGCCTACGGCAAACAGACGCAGACCGGCCTGATGATGGGCCTGAACTACGCCACCGGCGGCAGCATGACCGTCAACGGCAAGAAGCTGGTCGTGATCGAAAAAGACGACCAGGGCAAGCCCGACCTGGGCAAGAGCCTGCTGGCCACCGCGTACTCGGACGACAAGGCAGACATCGCCGTGGGCCCCACGTCATCGGGCGTGGCGCTGGCCATGCTGCCCGTGGCCGAGGAATACAAAAAGATCCTGCTGGTGGAGCCCGCTGTGGCCGACTCGATCACCGGCGACAAGTGGAACAAGTACATCTTTCGCACCGGCCGCAACAGCAGCCAGGACGCGATCTCCAACGCCGTGGCAGTGGACAAGGAAGGCGTGACCATTGCCACCCTGGCGCAGGACACCGCGTTTGGCCGCGATGGTGTGAAGGCGTTCAAGGACTCCGTCAAAAAGGCCAAGCTGGCGCACGAGGAATATCTGCCCGCCGCCACCACCGACTTCACCGCCGGTGCCCAGCGCCTGATCGACAAGCTCAAGGACCAGCCCGGTCGCAAGATCATCTGGGTGATCTGGGCTGGCGCGGGCAACCCGTTCAAGATTGCCGACATGGACCTCAAGCGCTTCGGCATCGAGATTTCCACGGGCGGCAACATTTTGCCCGCCATGGCTGCCTACAAGAACTTCCCCGGCATGGAAGGCGCCACGTACTACTACTTCGGCATCCCCAAGAACCCCGTGAACGAAGCCCTGGTGGCCGCGCACTACAAGGAGTTCAAGACGCCGCCAGACTTCTTCACCGCAGGCGGCTTCAGCTCTGCCATGGCGCTGGTCACCGCCCTCAAGGCCACGGGTGGCGACACCAACACCAACAAGCTCATCAAAACCATGGAAGGCATGAGCTTTGACACCCCCAAGGGCAAGATGACCTTCCGCAAGGAAGACCACCAGGCCATGCAGAGCATGTACCACTTCAAGATCAAGGTGGACCCGGCCTTTGCCTGGGGCGTGCCCGAGCTGGTGCGCGAGATCAAGCCTGAAGAAATGAACGTGCCGATTCGCAACAATCGATAGGCAGCAGTGCCGAACCAGCCAGTGCGGGGCTTGTTCGGCACCTGACGCAAACCCGGTTTGCGTGGCCCGGGTCCGGCACCGACATGCCGTGAACCGGGGCTCATCCCGCAGGGGCGGCCGCCCCTTTTTTATCCAGACGATTGAACCCCCGGACACACGGGGGCAGGGTGAGTGCTTTCCAAAATATTCAGGAGACAAGACATGACGTTCCCTCGGTTTACACGGATTCTCATCGCGGCCGCTGCCACCGCCCTGGTGTCGGGCGCGGCGCTGGGCGCCACCACGCTGCCCCAGTACAACATTGACACCAGCAAGATCAGTGTCTCGGGCCTTTCGTCCGGCGGGTTCATGGCCAACCAGCTGGGTGTGGCTTACTCTGCCACCTTCATGGGGGTGGGCATTTTTGCGGCCGGGCCCTACATGTGTGCGGGCCACAACAACTACACGGCGTGCATGTACAACGCCAGCATCAGCGCCAGCCAGCAGACCACGATGCAAAACAGCATCAACAGCTTCAGCAGTGCGGGCAGCATCGACAACAAGTCCAACCTGACCAGGCAGAAGATCTACATCTTCACGGGCAACAACGACACCACGGTGGGCCCAAACCTCACCAATGCGCTGCAGACGCAATACCTGAACAATGGCGTGCCCGCTGCCAACATCTCGTATGTGCAGCGCGCCAGCACGGCCCATGTGTTCCCCACCGACTTTGACAGTACCGGCAACAACAGCTGCAGCAGTGCCGCGTCGCCTTACATCAGCAACTGCGGTTATGACGGCGCCAAGGCAGTGCTCACCCATTTCTATGGCGCTCTCAACCCGCGCAACAACGCCCCTGCTGCCGGTAACTACATCGAGTTCACCCAGAGCACCTACACGGCCAGCAACCCCGGCATGGCGGCTACCGGCTGGCTGTATGTGCCTGCCAGCTGCGCCAGCGGCAGTACCCAGTGCAAGCTGCACGTTGCGCTTCATGGTTGCCAGCAAAGCACCGACAAGATCGGTGACAAGTTTGTGAAGAACACGGGCTACAGCCGCTGGGCCGACACCAACAACATCATCGTGCTGTTCCCGCAGACCAAGGTGGACAGCACCAGCCGCAGCACCACCGCCAGCGGCTCGCTGGCCAACCCCAACGCCTGCTGGGACTGGATCGGCTGGTATGGCAGCAACTTCGCCAGGAAGGCTGGCCCGCAGATGGCAGCGATCAAGGCCATGGTGGACCGCGTTGCGTCGGGCCCCGGCTCGGGCAGCGGCGGTGGCGGCACCGACCCCGATCCGGTTGCCTTGCCGGCGCCTACCGGCGTCAACACCTCCGGCGCTACATCCAGCAGCATGACCATTGGCTGGAACGCCGTCACCGGCGCCGCCAGCTACAACGTGTACCGCAATGCCAACAAGGTCAACGCGCTGCCCGTGCAGGGCACCAGCTACGGAGACACCGGGCTGGCAGCCTCCACCACCTACAGCTGGACGGTGCGCGCCGCTGATGCCAACGGGGCCGAAGGTGCCACATCTGCCGGCGCATCGGGCACCACGCTGGCGGCATCGGGTGGCACTGCAACCTGCACCACGGCCAGCAACTATGCACACACCGTGGCGGGGCGCGCATATGCGGCCGGTGGGTACGCATTTGCGCTCGGGTCCAACCAGAACATGGGCCTGTGGAACGTATTTGTAACCAAGACCTTGAAGCAGACAGGTCCGAACTACTACGTGATCGGCACCTGCTGAAATATGAGCAAAGGCATCCGGCCGCAGGGCTGGATTGCCAGGCGCGCTGGATGAAATGAAGACTACGACCGTGAAAGTGAAACCCCACCCATGAGCACCTTGGCCACCAAGGACTTGACCATCCGCTTTGGCGGCCACGTGGCAGTCAACAACGTGACCTGCTCTTTCGAGCCCGGCACGCTGACCGCCATCGTGGGCCCCAACGGTGCGGGCAAGACCACGTACTTCAACCTCATCTCGGGGCAACTCAGGGCGAGCAGCGGCACCGTCACGCTGGGCGGGCAGGACATCACGGGGATGTCTGTGTCTGCGCGCACGCATGCGGGGCTGGGCCGGGCGTTTCAGCTGACCAATCTGTTTCCCAACCTCAGCGTGCTGGAGAACGTGCGCCTCGCGGTGCAGGCCACGCAAGAAGGCAAGCACCGCCGGGGCCTGAACCTGTGGAGCATCTGGAGCGACCACGCAGCGCTGGTCCAGCGCGCCCGCGTCATCTTGCAGGCCGTGGCCATGAATGACCGTGCCGATACGCCCGTGGCCAGCCTGCCCCATGGCGACCAGCGCAAGCTCGAAGTAGCGCTGCTGATGGCGCTGGAGCCGCAGGTCTACATGTTTGACGAGCCCACCGCGGGCATGAGCCACGACGAGGCCCCGGTGATCCTGAACCTGATCCGCGAACTGAAAAAAGACAAGACCAAGATCATCCTGCTGGTGGAGCACAAGATGGATGTGGTGCGCGAGCTGGCCGACCGCATCATCGTGCTGACCAACGGCGCGCTGGTGGCCGACGGACCACCGGCCGAGGTGATCGCATCGCCCGTGGTGCAAGAGGCCTACCTGGGCGTGACGAAGGAGGCCGCATGAGCAGCACGAATCTTTTGGAGCTTCGTGGCGTACACACCCACATCGGCGCGTACCACATCCTGCACGGGGTTGACCTGGCTGTGCCCAAGGGCCAGCTCACCATGCTGCTGGGCCGCAACGGCGCAGGCAAAACCACCACGCTGCGCACCATCATGGGCCTGTGGCATGCGTCCAAGGGCAGCATCCATTTTGGCGGCAAAGACATCACCGCGCTGAACACGCCCGCCATCGCGGGCATGAACATCGCCTACGTGCCTGAAAACATGGGCATCTTCTCTGACCTCACGGTGAAAGAAAACATGCTGCTGGCCGCACGCGGCGCGCGCAACGCCGCGCAGATGGACGAGGCGCGGCTGCAGTGGATCTTCAAGCTGTTTCCGGCGGTAGAGCAGTTCTGGAACCACCCTGCGGGCAAGCTCAGCGGCGGGCAAAAGCAGATGGTGGCCGTGAGCCGCGCCATCGTCGAGCCACGCGACCTGCTCATCGTGGATGAGCCCAGCAAGGGCCTGGCGCCCGCCATCATCAACAACATGATCGAGGCGTTCGACCAGCTCAAAAAGAGCGGCGTGACCATCCTGCTGGTCGAGCAGAACATCAACTTTGCCAAGCGGCTCGGCGACACCGTGGCCGTGATGGACAACGGCCAGGTGGTGCATGCGGGCAGCATGGCCGCGCTGGCCGAAGACGAGGCACTGCAGCGGTCGCTGCTGGGGTTGGCACTATGAGTCTCACACCGAATTTCAAGCCTTTTTGGTCTCTAGCGCTTGATGGTAAAGCGCTAGTAGCTATTAAAAACATAGCATTCATCGATGGAGGCCGGGCATGAGCAGCATCACCCGCGACTTCGACTGGAAACCCCTGGCCCTGGTGCCCGCACTGGCCCTGGCGGTGCTGCCCTTCATCGGCTCGCCCAGCACCTGGCTCACGCTCACGGTGGCAGGGCTGGCCATGGGCATGATCATCTTCATCATCGCCTCGGGCCTCACGCTGGTGTTCGGGCTGATGGACGTGCTGAACTTCGGGCACGGCGTGTTCATTGCATTGGGCGCCTTTGTGGCCACCAGCGTGCTGGGCGCCATGGGCGACTACACCCAAAGTGCCGACCTGTGGCGCAACCTCATGGCCGTGCTGCCCGCCATGCTGGTGGCCATGGCCGTGGCAGGCGCCGTGGGCCTGGCTTTCGAGCGTTTCATCGTGCGGCCCGTGTATGGCCAGCACTTGAAGCAGATCCTCATCACCATGGGCGGCATGATTATTGGTGAAGAACTCATCAAGGTCATCTGGGGCCCCGCGCAAATCCCGCTGCCGCTGCCCGAAGGCATGCGCGGCTCGCTGCTGATTGGCGACGCCGCCATCGAGAAGTACCGCCTGATTGCCGTAGTCGTTGGGCTGGTGGTGTTTGCCGTGCTGGCCTGGGTGCTGTCGCGCACCAAGGTGGGCCTGCTGATCCGTGCCGGGGTGCAAGACCGCGAGATGGTCGAAAGCCTGGGTTATCGCATTCGCCGCCTGTTTGTGGGTGTGTTTGTGGTGGGCTCGGCTTTGGCTGGCCTGGGCGGCGTGATGTGGGGCCTGTACCAGCAAAGCGTGATCCCCCAAATGGGCGCGCAGGTCAATGTGCTGATCTTCATCGTGATCATCATCGGCGGGCTGGGCAGCACGGGCGGCGCGCTCATCGGCGCGCTGCTAGTGGGGCTCATGGCCAACTACACCGGGTTTCTGGTGCCCAAGGTGGCGCTGTTCTCGAACATTGCGCTCATGGTGGCCATCTTGCTGTGGCGCCCACAGGGTGTGTATCCGGTCACTAACCGCTAAGGAAACAAGACCATGTTGAACCGTCTTATTTCCAACGACCACCCACGCAGCAAAATCCTTGCGGCCATTTTGCTGGCGCTTCTGGTGGGGCTGGCGCTGGCGCCATTCCTGTTCCCTGGCGTCAAGGCCTTGAACGTGGCCGCCAAGGTGCTGATTTTTGTGGTCCTGGTGGCCAGCTTTGATTTGCTGCTGGGCTACACCGGCATCGTGAGTTTTGCGCACACCATGTTCTTTGGCATCGGCGCTTACGGCGTGGCCATTGCCACCACGCGCATGGGCGGCACCTGGAGCGCGCTGGCGGTGGGCATCGTTTGCGCGCTGGGCATCAGTTTGCTGCTGTCGCTGGCAGTGGGGTTGTTTTCGCTGCGCGTGCGGGCCATCTTTTTTGCCATGATCACGTTGGCAGTTGCAACGGCCTTCCAGACCTTGGCGTCTCAACTGTCGGAGTGGACGGGCGGCGAAGACGGCCTGACCTTCAAGATGCCGGTGTGGCTGTCGCCCAGCTTTGAACCGTTTGAGAATGAAGTGCTGGGCGTGCTCATCGACGGCAAGATCATCACCTACTACCTGCTCTTTGTGGTGGCCGTGGTGCTGGTGCTGGCGCTGCTGCGCATCGTCAACTCGCCGTTCGGCCGGGTGCTGCAGGCGATTCGCGAAAACGAGTTTCGCGCCGAGGCCATTGGCTACCGTGTGGTGGTGTACCGCACCACATCCAGCGTGCTGTCTGCGCTGTTTGCCACCATGGCTGGTGCCATGCTGGCGATCTGGCTGCGCTACAACGGGCCCGACACCTCGCTCAGCTTTGAAATCATGATGGACTGCCTGCTCATCGTGGTGATTGGCGGTATGGGCACCATCTATGGATCGGCCATCGGCGCCGTGCTCTTCCTGGTGGCGCAAAGCTATCTGCAGGACTTGTTGCGCCTGGGGAGCGAGGCCGCGTCCGCCTTGCCATGGCTGTCCGCACTGCTGTCGCCCGACCGCTGGCTGCTGTGGCTGGGCGTGCTGTTTGTTCTGTCCGTTTATTACTTCCCCACCGGTGTGGTGGGGCGCCTGCGCGCGGCAGCTGCGCGCAAGGCGGTATGAAGAGGCCAACGCCGCCTCGGCGGTAGTTGGCGGTGGTGATGGTGTAGGTGGCTGTGCAAAACGCAAACAACAAATACCAGGAGACAAGCACATGAAGACAAAGATGAGCACGATGAAGACACGGGTTCGCCCACTGGTTCCCGCTGCCGTGGCAGCCGCTGTTCTGGCCGCCTGTGGCGGGGGCAGCGATGGTGACAGCGCGGCCCTCAACACCAAGCCCGCGTACCTGGGCACCATCAGCGAGGCCACGTACGATGGCACCAGCAACGACCTGCTCACCGCCGGCCTGGGCGCCACGGGGCTGGCCGCTGCGGTGCCACCCGCCTATGCCGACCCGCTCAAACCGACTGCCGCTGAGCTGCGCCGCACGGCCATCCACACCAACTACCGCGCCATGCTCGACATGACGGCCGCAGGCGGCTACGGCCTGCTGTACGGCCCCAATGTGGATGCGCAAGGCAAGGTCACCACCAGCGAAGGCAAGGTGGCAGGCGCCGAATACATCGCCTTTGCCGACGACGGCACCGGCCGCAAGAACGTCACGTTGATGGTGCAGGTGCCTGCCAGCTTCAACCCGGCCAAGCCTTGCATGATCACCGCCACCGCATCGGGTTCGCGCGGCGTGTACGGCGGCATCTCCACGGGCGAGTGGGGCCTCAAGAAGGGCTGCGCCGTGGCGTACTCCGACAAGGGCACGGGCGGCGCGCCGCACGACCTCATGAACGACACCGTGCCGCTGATCGACGGCACACGCACCACGGCCGCCGCAGCGGGCAAGTCGGCAGCCTTCAATGCGGGCCTCACGGCCACCGAGCTGGCCGCCTTTAACACCGCCACGCATGACCGCTTTGCGTTCAAGCACGCCCACTCGGGCCAGAATTCTGAAAAGGACTGGGGCACCACCACGCTGCAGGCGGTGGAGTTTGGCTACTACGTGCTCAACCAGCGCTATGGCGCCACCGACGCAGCGGGCCAGCGCCTCAAGACGCTGACCCCGGCCAACACCATTGTCATCGCATCCAGCATCTCCAACGGTGGTGGCGCGGCCATTGCGGCGGCCGAGCTGGACACGCAGGGCCTGATCAGCGGCGTGGCCGTGTCCGAGCCCGCCATCGAGATGCCAGCCAACCCCGGTGTTACGGTGCGCCGAGGCAGCGCCGACGTGGCCGTCACCGGCAAGACGCTGGTGGACTTCACCACCTACGCCAACCTCTACCAGGCCTGCGCGTCGCTCGCTCCTTCGGTCAGCACCAGCCCCTTTGCAGCGGCGTTTGCTGCCGGGTTTGCGTTCACTGCTTCCAACCGCTGCGCGTCACTCAAGGCGGCAGGGCTGCTCACGGCCAGCACCACGGCCACGCAGGCCGAAGAGGCCCTGCAAAAGCTGCGCGACTACGGCTGGGAGCCTGAGTCGAGTGACCTGCATGCCTCTATGGCCGCGTTTGAAGTGTCGCCCGCCGTGGCCGTGACCTTTGCCAACGGGCTCTCGCGCGCCAGCGTGAAGGACAACCTCTGCGGTTTCAGCTACGCCGCCACGAGGGTGACGGCTGCGTTGGCTCTGCCTGTGGGTTCGGTCACCCCGCTCGCGCCAGCGGCGCTTTCCACCATGTTCGCCACAGGCAATGGCGTTCCGCCTTCGGGGGGTATCAATTTGGTCAATAACCTCAGCAAGTTCGGCGCTATGCGAGATTTTCAGTCAGTGTCGGACGCCGGTGTCGCCGACTGGAACTTGACCGGCGCCCAGTGCCTGCGCAACCTAGTCACTGGCAATGACGCCGCCGCCAAGAAGCTGCAGGCCGGTGTTCAGGAAACCCGCCGCAACGGCAACCTGCGTGGCAAGCCCACCGTCATCGTGCACGGCCGCGCCGACGCACTGCTGCCGGTGAGCCACACCTCGCGCCCCTATGCCGCGCTGAACAAGAAGGTCGAAGGCGCCGCCAGCAAGCTCAGCTATGTGGAAGTGGCCAACGCCCAGCACTTCGACAGCTTCATAGGCCTGCCCACCGTGCTGCCGGGCTACGACACGCGCTACGTGCCGCTGCACGTGTACCTGAACCACGCGCTGGATGCGGTGTACGACCACCTGGCCAACGGCAAGGCGCTGCCTGCCAGCCAGGTGGTGCGCACCGTGCCACGCGGCGGCACACCTGGCAGCGCGCCCGCCATCACTGCGGCCAACGTGCCGCCACTGGCTACCACGCCAGTCGCTGCCAACGCGATTGCCATCACAGCCGGGGCCATCTCCATACCAGACTGAACGGGGCCCCGGGGCTCAAGCAGCCCGACAAGCGACAAACCACCGGCCGCGTGCGCGCAAAACAGCGCTGCACCCGGCTGGTACCGCAACGTAAGGATGGATATGAATGCTGTGTTGATGACATGGGGCCGCCGCATGCTGGCAGCCCTGGCGATGCCGGGTGCGCTGATGGTGGCTGGCGTGGGCGTGGGCGTGGGCGCTGCACCACAGGTACGCGCTGCCGAGCTGGTGGTGGGCCAGGTGGCTCCGCTGTCGGGTGTGCTGGCCAGCACCGGCGCGCAGATGGTGCTGGGCGGCAAGATCTACTTTGACTGGGTCAACGCCAATGGCGGCGTGCATGGAGCCAGCATCCGGCATTGGGTTGCAGACGACGCCTACAAGGTGGCCGACACCGTAAAGCTGACCCGCGAGATGCTGGCCAAGCCCGAGGTGGTGGCGCTGTATGGTTTTGCAGGCACCGCCAACATCACGCAACTGCTGGCTGACGGCGTACTGGAGCGAGGCGGCGCTGCGCTGGTGGCGCCATACACCGGCGGCGAGTCTCTGCGCAACCCGTTCAACCCCTGGATCTTTCATGTGCGCGCGGGCTATGTCGATGAGACCGAGCACATGGTGCAGCAGCTCACCACGCTGGGCATGAATCGCGTGGCCGTGATGTACCAGGACGATGGTTTTGGCAAGGCGGGCCTGGCGGGGGTGGAGGCTGCCTTGGCCAAGCGCAACCTCAAGCTGGTGTTGGCAGCTGGCTACGAACGCAACACTGACAAGGTGGATGAGGCCGTCAAGACCATCAAAGCGGCCGATGTGCACGCCGTCATCATGATCGCGGTGAACAAGCCCGCTGCCGCGTTCATTCAGCGCTACCGCGAGCAGGGCGGGGGCGCGCAGCTCTACAACATCTCGGTGGTGGACCCGACCGAGCTGGTCAAGCTCGCGGGCCTCAAAAACGCACACGGCCTGGGCATCAGCCAGGTGGTGCCGTACCCCTACCGGCCCCAGTTGCCAGTGGTGCGTGAATACCAGTCACTGCTCAAGAAATACGCCCCCGAGGCCGAGGTCAACTACACCAGCTTCGAGCAGTTTCTGGGCGCCAAGGTGTTGGTCGAGGCCCTGCGCCGCGCCGGGCCCGCGCCCACGCGCGCCAAGGTCGTCAAGGCACTGGAGTCGATGCAGAGCTACGACCTGGGCGGCATCACGCTCGGCTATTCGCCCACCAACCGCATCGGCTCGCGCTATGTCGAAGTCACCGTCATAGGCAGCAACGGCCGCCTCATGAAATGAACGCGACTCAAAAAACTCTCCTGGCGTCGTTGTTGCGTCTTGCCGTACTTTCAGTACTGTCTGCGACGCAACGCTTAGCCAGGACCGCTTCGCTGAGTTTTGTGAGCCGCTACCCATTCACAGGTTGTTTTGTCTCCAGCCTGCAATCCCACTACTGACTCACAAGGTTGTCCACCATGACTCCGTTATCGCGCTACGCCACCTGCGCCGGCTATGAAATCCACTACATGGAGTGGGGTGCGCGCGATGCCCCCGTGGTGATTGCATGGCACGGCCTGGCGCGTACTGGGCGCGACATGGACGAGCTGGCCGCGCACTTGGCCGCGCGCTACCGCGTGATCTGCCCCGACACCATCGGCCGGGGCCTGAGCCAGTGGGCGCGCGCGCCGCAGGACGAATACCGTTTGTCGTTCTACGCGCGCATTGCGGCAGGTCTGCTTGACCAGCTGGACATCGAGAACGCGCACTGGGTAGGCACATCCATGGGCGGGGCCATCGGCACTGTGTGCGCTTCGGGCCTGTTCCAGCCGCAGATCAAAGGGCGCATCACCAGCCTGCTGCTCAACGACAACGCCCCCCGCCTGGCCGACGCAGCGCTGGAGCGCATCAAGGCCTACGCAGGCCACCCGCCCGCGTTTGATACGGTGCAGGAGCTGGAAGCCTTCTTCCGGCAGGTGTACCAGCCCTACGGCTGGCTGAGCGATGCGCAGTGGCGCCGCCTGACCGAGACATCTACCCGCCGCCTGCCTGATGGCCGCGTGACGCCGCACTACGACCCGGCCATGGTGCAGCAGTTCACGCACCACGCCAACGACTACCTGATCTGGGACCACTACGACGCACTCGACATCCCCGTGCTGTGCCTGCGCGGTGCCGAATCAGACCTGGTGCTGCGCGAAACCACCGCCGAGATGCTGACCCGGGGCCCCGGTACGCGCGGCCTGGCGCAAGTGGTAGAGGTGCCCGGCTGCGGCCACGCGCCCGCGCTGAATGTGCCTGAGCACTTCGCGCTGGTGGACGGGTTTCTGGCCAATGCGGGTTGACGCGAATGGGGGTATGCCGGGAGGTGGGGGTAGCGAGCGCTGGGGTTACATTGGCGCAACACCTTCGAGTCCGCCACCATGAAACTCCTCAAACCCTTTCTGCTCACAGCCTCACACCTGCTCACCTTGGGCCTCGGGTTTGCGCTGGGCGTGTATGCGCTGCCGATCTTGATAGCGCCAGATGCTCCCACCGAGCAGGAGATCAAGGCGAGCGTGTCCGCAGCGCAGTGGACTGCCACCTTCCGCCGTGATCTGAAAGATAGCGACGCCCTGCACTGGGGCGAGGGTACCGTCTCCATCAGCCCGCAAGCCATCAGCCTGGCGGGCAAGCTGGCCCCGGGGCCGGACTACAAGCTCTACCTGTCGCCCCAGTTTGTAGAAACCGAGTCCGACTTCAAGCGCCTCAAGCCGCAAATGCTGCGCGTGGGGGATGTGAAAACGTTCAACAACTTCATCGTCCCGGTACCGCAGGGCGTGGACCCGGCGAAGTTCAACACCGTGATCGTGTGGTGTGAAACGTTCAGCGAGTTCATCACCGCTGCGAAATACCGGTAGTGTTTGATTTTTTTCAGACAACCTGAGGCAGCATGGAGCCGGGTGTGTGCTGCTCGAATGCTGCAAACAGGCAAGTGCGGCGCTTAGGATGCCCGGATAGTCCTTGGTGGTGGAGCAATGAACATATGGCTCACGCGTCACGGGTTTTGCGCGCTTCTTCTTGCACCCACTCCATGAACACAAGTTGGCCCGCTGTGGCAACTCGGTCCTTGTCGGTGCATAAAAAATACCCCCGTTCAGTGGACACGGGCATGGCAAAGGGAATCACAAGCTCCCCGTTGTCGAGTTCTCGCTCAATCAGACATTGCTGGGTGATTGCAACACCCACGCCTTCCTTGGCTGCAAAAATCAAGTTCATGCTGAGGTCGTAGCCTTGGCCGAGCTTCGGCTCACTACCAAGACCTGCCATGTTGAACCAGCGCGCCCAGTTGTCTGGGAAATTCGTGTGGTGCAGCAACACCTCGCGTGCCAGATCGGAAGGCTTTTTCAGCCGAGGCAATAGCTGCGGTGCGCACACGGGAATGATGTCCCGCCCCATTAAAAAGATGGTTTGCAAATGCGCAGGCCAACGGCGGCTGGGCCGTTTTACGTCAATCCATACATCCACGTCGTAGCGGCTGAAGTCCTCGTCATGACGGAACTGGCGCATCTCGATGTCGATGTCGGGGTGTCGTGCCTGAAAGCGTGGCAGGCGCGGTAACAGCCACTTGGTGCCCAGCGTCGGGATGATGGAAAGCCGCAGCTTGCCTGGGGCGTGCGGCTGCAGGAACAAGGCGGTGGCAGATTCCAGCGCCATCACGTGGCGCTCCACCAGGTCGCGAAGTTGGCGCCCCCGCTCGTTCAATAGCACCCCCTGCGGAGATCGCTCGAACAGTCGGCATCCGCCCAGGTGCTCTTCCAGCCGCTGCACGGCACGGCTCACCGCCGCCTGCGTGACGCACAAATCCTCGGCTGCCTGTCGGAAGCTACCTACGCGGCACACGGCCAGAAAGGCATGGAGTTCGACCAATGATGGCGCACGTATTTTCATCGGGTACCAATTACATCATGTCATCACGACCCACGGTTTTGTCGTTTGATCGGTGAGGCTGCTATCCCTACGATTTGAGCACCCCCACCACTGCAAAGCTGTTGCCATGACCATTGACCGCCGCCTCTTTCTCACCTCGTCCGCCGCTGCCGGGATGGCCAGTCTTGGCCTGCCCACCCTGGCGGCCGATGTGCCGTATCCCACCCGATCCATCAATCTGATCGTGCCGTTCACGCCGGGCGGGGCGGTGGACATCTCCGGCCGTTTGATCGCCGACCCTCTGAGCCGCAGCCTGGGGCAGCCGATCGTCATTGACAACCGGGGCGGTGCGGGCGGTGCCATCGGGTCAACCTTCGTCGCCAAGGCCCCGCCCGATGGCTACACCCTGGTCGTAACGTCGCAGAGCACCCATGTAGTGAATCCGGCCATGAACCCCAAGCTGCCCTATGACGCGGTGAAAGACTTCGAGCCCATCACCCTCATCAACCGGCTCGCGAATGTGCTGGTTGTCAACGCGTCGCTCCCTATCAAGACCTTTGATGACCTGGTGAAATACGCCCGCGCAAACCCGACTGCGTTGAACTACGCGAGTGCAGGCACCGGCTCGGTGTCGCACCTGAGCATGGAGCTGCTCAAGAACCAGGCCAATATCCCCATGATGCACATCCCGTATCGTGGCGCGGGTGTGGCCCTCAACGATCTGCTGAGTGGCCAGGTGCAGTTGACCTGGAACAACCTCTCCTCCAATCTGAGCAATATCCAAAATGGCAAACTGCGCGCCCTGGCCGTCGCCGCACCAGCTCGCGTGGCCCAACTGCCGGATGTACCGACCTTTGCCGAGCTGAAATTGCCGGACCTGAACCTGACCTCCTGGACCGGTCTGGCGGCGCCAGCCAAAACACCAGAAGCGATCATCAACAAGCTGTATAGCGAGACCCGCAAGATCATCAACGACCGGGCCAACCACGCCGTCTGGGTTGAAAAGGGCATGATTGTTCCCGAGGACATCACACCGGCGGCCTACCGCAAGGAGATCGCAGAGCGCATCAAGTTCTACCAACGCATCGCCAAAGACAACAAGATCGAGATGGACTCCAACTGATGAACGAGCAACCGCAGACCACGCTCACGCACGTGGAGGACTTTGCCACGCAGCACGATGAATTGGCCGGTTGGCGCCACCAATTTCATCGCCACCCCGAACTGGCGTTTGCCGAGCACCAGACTTCCGAGATGGTGGCGAACAAGCTGCAGGAATGGGGCTATGAGGTTACCCGCGGTGTTGGTCAAACGGGCGTGGTGGCACAGCTGCGGGTCGGTGATGGAAGCCGGCGGCTGGGCCTGCGCGCCGACATGGATGCCTTGCCCATCCAGGAGGAGACGGGGCTTCCCTATGCCAGCACCGTTGCCGGCTGCATGCACGCCTGCGGGCATGACGGGCACACCACGATGCTGCTGGGCGCTGCCCGCCACCTTGCGGCCACCCGCCGGTTCAATGGCACACTGAATCTGATCTTCCAGCCAGCAGAAGAACGGGGTTTTGACAGCGGCGCGAAGGCCATGGTGGCTGACGGACTGTTCGACCGATTTCCCTGTGACATGCTGTTTGCCATGCACAACCACCCGGGCGCTCCACAGGGGCAGTTCCTGATGCGGCCCGGGCCCTTTCTCGCGGCGGGGGATCGGGTCTTCATCACCATCACGGGCGTGGGGGGGCATGCGGCGCGCCCGCACCTGGCGGTCGATCCGCTGGTGGCTGCTGCCGCAGTCGTCATGGCGTTGCAGACAGTGGTCTCTCGCAATGTCGACCCGGCTGAATCGGCAGTGGTCACTGTGGGCCGCCTGCGTTCGGGCGACGCCCTCAACGTGATCCCTTCGCACGCCGAGATTGGCATTAGTGTGCGATCGTTCAGCGAGTCCGTGCGTGCGTTGCTGCGCGAGCGCATCACCGCTTTGGTGAACGCCACCGCCGAAGGCTACGGCGCCACGGCAGAGATACGCTACGTGGAGGGATACCCTGTGCTGGAGAACGACGCAACCGCCATTACGCTGGCGGGTGACGTCGCCGGTGAACTCGTCGGTGCCGACCGGGTGGAGCAAGCGTTCCCCCGCATGATGGGCAGCGAAGACTTTTCCTACATGCTTCAAGTGTGCCCCGGCGCGTTGATACGCATCGGCAATGGCCCGTCAGAGGGGGGGCGTGGGCTGCACAATTCCCGCTACGATTTTCACGATGGAAACCTCATCGTGGGTGCAGCGTTTTGGAGTCGGCTGGCGGAAAGGTACCTGGTCTGAGGGACTGAGGCCAGCTGCCGGCGGACTTTGCGACCCGGGTCGCCATCGGACCATTCCGTAAGTAAGCCAGATCCCGTTCGGGATGCTGCTCCGCGGGCGCTTGGTAGCCTATTCTCAAGATTCTGCGGGCCAGCTCAATCGGGCGAGTTTTGCAGCGCTATTTGCGCCAACGCTGCCTGCAGCCCGGCCAGCCCGCCCACGCGCTGGTTATTGATGAAGATCTGTGGCATCTGCCGCACCGAGGGCCCGCACCTGGCATAAAACGCCAGGCGCTCGGCCTCGTCGTCGATCTTGATTTCCTCAAACGGCAGCGAGCGCGACTTGAGGAGCATCTTGGCCGACTCGCATTGTGGGCATGCGGATTTTGAATACACGGTGATTTGAAGGTTCATGGCGCAAGTTTACGGCGCGCGCCACGTGCCAAAGAGGGCTGAGGCCCTCCGCCACCGCAATGAAACCTCGTGAGTTACCATATAGTTTGTTTTATGACTGATTGGTAACCAATGCCCGAATACTTCCCATGGGCCCGCCGGTCTGTGCTGCTGGTGATGGCCGCCATGGCGATGGCCCTCGCCGGCTGCTCATCCACCAGCCCACCCCCCGGCGTCACACCCGTCACCCCGTTTGACCTGGCCCGGTACGAAGGCCGTTGGTACGAAGTGGCCAGGCTCGACCATTCGTTTGAACGCGGCATGACCGACGTGAGCGCCACCTACCAGCGCCAGGGTGATGGCAGCGTGCGGGTGCTCAACCGGGGCTTTGATACTGGCAAGAACGACTGGCGCCAGGCCGAAGGCAAGGCCAAGTTCATTGGTGATGCAAACACTGCGTCGCTCAAGGTGTCTTTTTTTGGACCCTTCTACGGCGGCTACCACGTGGCTGCGCTGGATGCGGACTACCAATGGGCCCTGGTGCTGGGGCCCGACCGCAGCTACTGCTGGATCTTGTCGCGCACCAAGCAGCTGCCGCCCGGAGTGCGCGAGCAGCTTATCGCCCGCGCCAATGCGCTGGGCATCGACACCCAGGCGTTGATCTGGGTGACCCACCAACGCACCGACCCACAACCATGAGTTTTGCCATGCCCCCAACGATTGCCATCATCGGCGCAGGCTTGGCAGGCTTGTCGTGTGCACATGCGCTGCTGCAGGCGGGCCATACCGTACACGTGTTCGACAAGGCCCGTGGTCCCTCAGGCCGCATGAGCACCCGCCGCGCTGAAGACGAGCATGGCGCCTGGCAGTGCGACCATGGCGCGCAGTATTTCACCGCCCGCGACCCCGCCTTCCGCGCCGAGGTGGCCCGCTGGCAGCAGGCAGGCGTGGCCGCAGTGTGGGATGCGCGGCTGTCCAGCTTTGACGGCAGCACGTGGACCACCCCACACACCCCGCTGGAGCGATTTGTGGGTACACCGCGCATGACATCGCCCGCTGCCCGGCTGGTACAAAGCCTGGGCGACCGCGCGCTCGCGCAGTGGCAAACCGCCGTGCAGCGGCTGGACCGCACCGAAGGCGGCTGGGTTCTCACGTCGGCAGAGCATGGGCGACACAGCCAGCACTACGGCGCCGTGCTGCTGGCCGTGCCCGCACCGCAGGCCGTACCCCTGCTGGCCCCTGTAGCACCCGCTGGCGCCGACATCGCCGCCAGCGCGCACATGCGTGGCAGCTGGGCGGTGATGCTGCGCTACACCGCCCCCGTGGCCCTGCCGTGGGACGGCGCCTTCATCAACACCGGCCCGCTGCGCTGGGTTGCGCGCGACAGCAGCAAGCCCGGCCGCACGGGGCCAGAAACCTGGCTGCTGCACGCCAGTGCCGAGTGGAGCGAGGCACACATTGAAGACAGCGCAGAGTCTGTGACCGCCGCACTCATCGCCGCCTTTGAAGCCCTGGGTGGGCCTGCACCCTTGGCCGCCACGGCCCACCGCTGGCGCTATGCCGACACGGAACCCGCGCTGACACGGGGCGGCTGGTGGGACGCATCCCTGCGCCTGGGGATGTGCGGCGACTGGTTGAACGGTGGCAAGGTCGAAGGCGCCTGGCTCAGTGGGCACGCGCTCGCACAGCAGGCCTTGCAGCCTGCGTAAAGCCCAAGGTCCACCATGCGCATGCGCAAAAAGTCCGATCTGCCGCAAAAGCAGTGCCTGCACTGCGGCCTGCCCTTCACCTGGCGCAAGAAGTGGGAGAAAGTATGGGACGAAGTGAAGTTCTGCTCAGACCGCTGCCGCAGTGACCGCAAAAGCGCGGGCAAAGCGACCAGCGGCTCAACAGGGCAGGGCGCGGTATGAGCACCGTCCTGTTCTGGTTTCGCAACGACCTGCGCCTGCACGACCAGCCCGCGTTGCATGCGGCGCTCACCAGCGGCGCCACGCGCCTTCTGCCGGTGGTATGCCTGCCCCCGGCCGACGAGGTCACGCCCTGGGGCTTTGCGCGCGTGGGCGCGCACCGCCAGGCCTTTGTAGCCAGCGCCCTGCGTGACCTGGGCGCACGCATGGCCGCGCTGGGCAACCCGTTGCAGGTGTGCAACGCATCGCCCGCCACCGCATTGCCCGCGCTGGCGCACGCGGTGGGCGCCACCACCGTGGTGTGCGAAGACATTGCTGCACCCTACGAGCAGGCCGAGATAGCCGCCCTGCGCGCTGCCGGGTTGCAGGTGCGCACGGTGTGGCACAGCAGCCTGTTGCAGCCATCCGACATGCCCTGGCCAGTGACCGATCTGCCCGCCGTGTTCTCGCCGTTTCGCAACGCCGTGGAGCGCGCGGGCATAGAGCCCCATTCGCCCTTGCCAGCGCCCGCGTCGCTGTTGCCGCCCCCGTTGGTGCCACCTGATGTGTTGCGTGCCTTGGGCGCAGCGCCCGCCTTGGCAGAGCAGGGCGCCAACGCCACCGACCACCCTGCCGGGCGCGACCCGCGCTCGTCCTTCCCTTACGGCACACCCGCGTGCGACGGCAGTGAAGCCGCCGCGCTGGCCCACCTGGCCCAGTACCTGGCGCGCAAACTGCCCCACAGCTACAAAGCCACGCGCAACGGGCTGACCGGACTGGACTACTCCAGCAAGTTCTCGCCCTGGCTGGCCACCGGCGCGTTGTCACCCCGCCAGATCTATGCCGACCTCAAAACCTTTGAGCGTGACCACGGCGCCAATGACGGCACCTACTGGCTCTGGTTCGAACTGCTGTGGCGCGACTACTTTCGGCTGCTGCACCTGCAATATGGCGCAGCGCTGTACAGCGCGCGGGGCCTCTCCGCACTGCCCGCAGCCCGCCATAACGCACAGGGCTTTGACCGCTGGCGCCAAGGCCGCACCGGCGAGCCGCTGGTGGACGCTGCCATGCGCGAGCTGGCCGCCACCGGCACCCTCAGCAACCGTCTGCGCCAGGTGGCTGCCAGCTACCTCATCTACGACCTGCACGGCGACTGGCGCGCAGGCGCCGCGTGGTTTGAAGCGCAACTGGTGGACTACGACGTGTACAGCAACCAGGGCAACTGGCTCTACATCGCAGGGCGCGGCACCGACCCTCGGGGCGGCCGCCGCTTCAACCCGACCAAACAGGCGCAAGAGCACGACGCCGACGGCAGCTACCGCCACATGTGGAGCAAGGCATGACGACTGATTCATCTCCCAGCGCCCACACACTGCGCCTGCTGCTGGGCGACCAGCTCAACCCCGAGCATTCGTGGTTTGCCACGCAGGACGATGGCATCGTCTATGTGCTGATGGAAGTGCGGCAAGAGACCGACTACGTGCTGCACCACGCGCAAAAAATACTCGCCATCTTTGCCGCCATGCGCGACCTGGCCCGCCACCTGCGTGAGGCCGGGCACCGTGTGCGCTACGTGGCCATTGACGACGCGAGCAACCGCCAGTCCATGCCCGACAACCTGGGCGCCCTCATGGCCCACTACGGCGCGCACACGCTGCAATACCAGCACCCCGACGAATGGCGGCTGGACGAGCAACTGCGCACCTGGAGTGCAGAGCAAGCCTTTACCGCGCAGGCCGTCAGCAGCGAGCACTTCTACACCACCCGCACCGAAATGGCCGAGGTGTTCAAAGGCCGCAAGCAGTGGCTTATGGAGCACTTCTATCGCCGCATGCGCCAGCGCCACAGCGTGCTGATCGACGCAACGGGCGAGCCCGAAGGCGGCCAGTGGAACTACGACCACGACAACCGCAAGCCCTGGCCTGGCACCCCTGCGCTGCCGCCCGACGCCCGCCCCACACACGACCACAGCGCCCTGTGGGCCACCATCCAGGCCGCAGGCGTGCAAAGCTTTGGCAACCCGCAGGCCCATGCACTGCGCTGGCCGCTCAACCGCGCCGAGGCGCTGGCGTGGCTCGACCACTTCATCACCGCCACACTGCCGCACTTTGGCGCGTATGAAGACGCCATGAGCACGCAGAGCGCGCGGCTGTTTCACTCCGTGCTGTCGTTTGCGCTCAACACCAAAATGCTGCGCCCGCACGAGGTGGTGCAACGCGCCCAGGGTGCGTACCATGCAGGCACCGCGCCCCTGCCAGCGGTAGAGGGCTTTGTCCGCCAGATCCTGGGCTGGCGCGAATACGTGCGCGGCATCTACTGGGCCCACATGCCCGGCTACGACGAGCGCAACGCCCTGGGCCACAACATACCGCTGCCTGATTGGTTCTGGACGGGCGACACCCGCATGCGCTGCATGCAGCACGCCGTGGGCCAGTCGCTGGAGCATGCGTATGCCCACCACATCCAGCGCCTCATGGTCATCGGCAACTTTGCGCTGCTGGCGGGGCTCGACCCTGGTGCTGTGCACCGCTGGTATTTGGGCGTGTACATCGACGCCTTTGAATGGGTGGAGGTGCCCAACACCGTGGGCATGAGCCAGTTTGCCGATGGTGGCTTGCTGGCAACCAAACCCTACGTCAGCAGCGCCGCCTACATAGACCGCATGAGCGACTACTGCAAAGGCTGCCACTACGACAAAAAGCTCAAGGTGGGTGACCGCGCCTGCCCGTACAACGCGCTGTACTGGGACTTTTTTGCGCGCAATGAAGGCACGCTAGGCAATAACTTCCGTCTTGGCATGGTCTACCGCCAACTGCAAAAAATGCAGGGCCCGCAGCTGGATGCGCTGCGTGAGCATGCGGCCACCTTGCGCACGCGGCTGGATGCGCTGTAGCCACTGCCAACCATGCGTGCCGCCTGCATTCCTACGTTCGCCCTGAGGCTGTGGAAGGGCCGCACCGCAACCCCCCATCCGTTCAGCCTGAGCCTGTCGAAGGCCACCCCCGTGCCCTGGTTTCGACAAGCTCAGCCCGAACGGTGGGTGGTGATGCCCGGGCTTCTACCAGTCCAGCCGGGACGGTGGAGAAGATGCCAAGGTGCCGCATCCACCCCCCCATCCGTTCGCCCTGAGCCTGTCGAAGGGCCGCACCGCTCCCCCCAACCGTTCAGCCTGAGCCTGTCGAAGGCCACCCCCGCGCCCCGGCTTCGACAAGCTCAGCCCGAGCGGTGGTTGTTTGCAGATCAACACTGACCGAGAGGTTTCGACCATGTCCACCCCATTCCTGCAATCCCTGCCCGACGGCTACCGCGCCCTCGTCATAGGCTCCACCGGCGCCATCGGCAGCGCCTTCCTGGCCCATCTGCAGGCCGACCCCCGCTGCGCCCAAGCCGTGGGCCTGGGGCGCCACACCACCCCGGCGGTGGACCTGGACAACGAACCCACCATTGCCGCCGCTGCCCAGCAGCTCAAGACCCAGGGGCCATGGCACTGCATCATCCACGCCGCTGGCATGTTGCACGGCCCCCACGGCCTGCCCGAAAAGCGCCTGGGCCAGTTGAACTACGCGCAGATGGAGGCCACCTTCCGCGCCAACACCTTTGGCCCCGCGCTGGTACTGGCCCACTTCGCACCGCTGCTGCCCAAGCAGGGGCGCGGCCTGCTGGCCGTGCTCTCGGCCAAGGTGGGCAGCATTGGCGACAACCGCCTGGGCGGCTGGTACAGCTACCGCGCCAGCAAGGCCGCGCTCAACATGCTGGTCAAAACGGCGTCTATCGAAGTGGCCCGCACCCACCCGCAGGCCGTGCTGGTGGCGCTGCACCCGGGCACCGTCAACTCAGCCCTGTCGGCCCCGTTCAACGGCGCAGAAATTGGTCGCCCTGCGGCCGCTGCAGCGGGCGACATGCTTCGGGCGCTGGATGGGTTGCCGGTGGAGGAAACGGGTAGCTTCTACGCCTACAGCGGCGACAAGCTGCCGTGGTGATCGCGAGACGGTTTGCTATGGTTTTGATACCGATGGTGCAATACCATTAAGCGCTAGCAGCGTTATTGAGGCATATTTTTGTGGTGTGCCTGTTCTCCCGCTCGCGCCAGTCTCTGGGTTCAGCAGAACGTCTTGGCGCAACCCCATCGAACCACGCCGCACGGGTGTTTCATGCAGCATCCGTGGAGAATGCCGCATGCTTTCTTCCCCTTTTCAAGACTTCAACCTGGTCGCCTCCCACACCACAGCCGCTGCCTCTGCCGTGAGCGATTGGGTAGCGCGGCACTATGGCCTGCAAGTGCAGCAGTGCTACCTGATTCGCCGCAACCTCAATGACAACTACGCCGTGCGGTGCACGGATGGCAGCCGCTACGTGGCGCGAATCTGCGCCATTCGCCCGCGCGGCCCATTCAATGTGGATTTCGAGGTCGCGCTGCTGACCCACCTGCACGCACAGGGCGTGGGCGTGGCCACGCCGGTGCCGGCTGCGAACGGAGCCACCAGCATTGCCCTGCCGTTCCCCGAGGGCCCGCGTGCGCTGGTTCTGTTTCGCCACTGCGAAGGCGCCGTGCCCGATACGCCTGAAGAACTGCACCTGACCGGCGCCACGCTGGCGCAGATTCACAGCGCAGCGCAAAGCTACGCAGGCCCGGCAAGCCGCTATGTGCTGGACCGCCACCATCTTGCAGGCCGCACGCTGGACTACCTTGCCGCCCATCCCGAGCTGGACCCTGCCGTGCTCGATGGCTACCGGCAACTGATTGATCGCCTTTTGACCGAGTTGGCGGATGCAGAGGGCACCTTGACCCGCGTGATGTGCCACGGCGACACGCATGGCTTTAACAACCATGTGTATACCGATGCCGAGGGTGTGCAGCGCGCCGCCTTCTTTGACTTTGATGACGCCGGGCCAGGGTTTCTGGCCTATGACCTGTGTGTGTGGCTGTGGTCGAACCTGCCGCGCAAGGCCCCCATGGAGCCTGACGAAGCCTTGCTCAAGCGTTGGCAGCAGTACCTGGCCGGCTACCGCGCAGGGGGCGGCCATGCCACCGATGCCGATCTCGCAGCCTTGCCCCTGTTCCTGCAGTTGCGGCACCTGTGGAACATGGGGGAGGGCGTGGCTCGCATCCACCACTGGGGTGCCAACATGATGTCTGCCGACTGGATTAAACGGCAGCTGGAGGTGATGGCTGGCTGGGCACGGTTGCAAGTGCCCAGCGCCTGATGTTCCAACGGCCGGCAAGCGCGCCGGGGGTTGCAATGGCGGCACCTGGGCGCTGTCGGCGTGGTGTCGGGTGTGCGCAAGCACCCGGCACTCCAGCCAGGGTATAACCATGCCACTACAAAAAACATAGCTGCCAGCGCTTATCCAGTAAGCGCTGGAAGCCTTTTTTGCTTCTAAACCTTGCACATCGCCCGGCGGGACGGGTGTGAGGGCTGCCCGTTGCCCACTACTTGAGCAGCTCCAGCGTCCGCGCATCCTTCTGCCCCCCCAAAGTACTTTTGCAGCACCGCATCAAACACGCTGCCCGGCGCGGATGACGCTTGTGCAAACAACGTCATGCTGGAGCGCAGCTTGATGACGTCTGGCGTGCCAAACACCTCCAGCGCAGACGAAGTCTCCAGGCCCAGCAGCAAATCGCAGCACTCGTGCAGGCGCGCGGCCAGCACCGGGTGCGCCAGGTAGGCCTGCGCTTCGGCCAGTGACTGAATCGCATAGCGCTGCGCCATGTCGCTGTGCCCCAGCCCATAGGGATGCGCTTCACGAATCATCGCGTCGTGTGCATCTGCGGGCCCGGGCGGTCTGCTGCGTTGTAAATGCTCGCAATAGCTACGGCTATTGCTGTGCTTTACGCCTTGCAGCCCATCCCGATCCGCAGCGCACACTCCGGCGTTATTCGTGAAGAGCATCCCTTGATCTGCGGAAACACAAACCACATCCAGTGCGTGCGCTTTTTGCCTGCCCGCAGCTCCGCAGTCACGCGGGGCCAGACGGGCTCCTGGGCTTGCAGGAAACGGCCGAGAACAGGAGGAAGGGGCATGCTCGGGTGCGTGAGCGCGGGTCAGTTCTGTAGTTCAAGGTGACCGTGAAGTCACCGCAAGGCAACGCTTGAATCGTCACGTAAGCGGCGGTTGGCTAAAGGTGATGCGCCCGCGACACAGGCACCAGATCACCATGCCAGAATGAACCGATGAGCACCACCACCTCCTCCTTCCAGTCCAACGCAGACGGCACCCAGGTCACCACCTACACCTGGGCCGAGACCTCCGGCAAACCCGTGGGCGTTGTGCAAATCTCCCATGGGCTTGCCGAGCATGGCGAGCGCTACGACCGCTTTGCGCGGGCCCTGAACGCCGCAGGCTTCATCGTCCACGCCGTGGACCATCGCGGCCATGGGCGCACTGCGGGTGGCAAGCTGGGTGACTTTGGCAGCGCTGGCTTCAGCGGCCTCATTGCCGACGTGGCCCAGTTCGGCGCACTGCTGCGCGCGCAGCATGGGCCGCAACTGCCCGTGTTCCTGTTCGGCCACTCCATGGGATCGTTCGCAGCGCAGGCGGCCATCCTGGACCATTCATCCACCTGGTCCGGCGTCATCCTGTCGGGCTCCACCGCCCTCGACCTGTTCGCCGCCGGCATGGCCAACGCCCCCGCCGATGCGCCCGCTGGGCTCGCGGCATTCAACGCAGGCTTTGAGCACCGCACCGGCTACGAATGGCTGTCGCGCGACGCCGCAGAGGTAGACGCCTACGTCGCAGACCCATGGTGCGGCTGGGACGTGCCGGAGGACGTGATCCCCGCACTCTTCGCCCCCGCGCCCCGCCTGGCCGACCCCGCACTGCTCGCGCGCATCCGCAGCGACCTGCCCATCCTGATTGCATCCGGCGATGCTGACCCGCTGGCTGCAGGCGGGGTGTTATTGGAGCAACTGGGGCAGCGGTATCGGGATGCCGGTGTGGCCGATGTGACGGTCAAGCTGTACCCGGCGGCGCGGCATGAGATCTTGAATGAGTCCAATCGGGATGAGGTGACGGGGGATGTTGTGGCGTGGTTGAAGGCGCGTGTGTAGGTTGCGTAGTCGGTGCTCGATGCTGTGGTGGTGGCCTATTCAATGCCTGTTCTAAGCTGATAGCTGGCCGTCGCCGTGGCTCCGTCCAACGACCGCTTTGTCCCAGAGCGATGATCTGAACTGCAAGCGCGAGCAGCCGAAGAGCTGACAATTGAAGCTCGCGGTGATGAGCTTTCACAACGTCAGCGCACCAAACGGGAGGGAGTCATGAAGAAGCAGAGGGAAGAGATCCAGATTCTTGAAGAACTTGAAGCGTTAGCTGCATCACCAGGGTTTGCTCACGCGGTCGCACAACTCAGTTTTCGGGACAACGTCATTCACATCCAGGGGGAGTTGAAGCCAGCGGATATGGATTGGCTCTTCAGCAGAGAGCGCCTCATTCGTACGGAACTGACGACGGTCATCGGTTTGATGGCAAAGAAGCCACTTGACGTCGCTCAGCAGCGGCCCGAGGTGATACAGGGCTACGTCAAGCGCACTGATGCTTTGATGAATGAGCTGCACAACGCCATGTCCTACCCCATGTTCTCGGCGCTGTTTGACGCAGCCAAGTCTGGCGATGCCAGGCCGAACCCTTGGCACGGACCCGGAATGCGTGAACCCATCTTCTATGGCACCGAATCGGCCTATGCGTTTCAATACCGCGACCTGGTGCCTGAAAAGTACGGTGCCGATGACGAATGGATGCTCAAGAGCAAGGGCTTTACCAGCGGTCAGGCGCGAACCGTAGCAAGAACCATGTGCAACCTGATGGACCAGAAGGTGACACGGCTGCTCGTAGAGTCACGGGCAGCCAAGGCGCCCCCAGCAACGTGGCTACCCGCGTTTGAGTTTTCTCAAGAGGAAGTGATTTCCCATAGTGGCGTCGCCAAGGAGGTGGTGGATGCCTTCTTCCGCGCGTTCACGTACTCAGGGAACAACGCGGGGTTCAAAGAGGCCGGTGATTTCAATGAGGTTGCCGCTTGGCCTCTGCTTCCAACCGGTCGCGGGACTGTGCTCTTGTTCTCGCACTACGCTGTACTAGAAGCTCTGTATGAATCCCCGTTCTTCTGGATGTTGGAAGACAAGGCCTACCGATCGATGGCTGCTAAGCATCGTGGGGCCTTTACTGAGCAGTTCGCCGCGCGACGCTTGTCTGGAGTTTTTGGGCGCCATCATGTCCACACGAATGTGAATCTGTTTCGTGGCAAGGATGTCGCGGGGGAGGCGGATGTTCTGGTCATCTATGGAGATCGGCTCATCATCGTGCAGGCGAAAGCGAAGAAGCTCACGATCGCCGCCCGCAAGGGGAACGATAAGCAACTTAAAGCCGACTTTGGCGCGGCTATCCAAGACTCGTACGACCAGGGATGGTTGTGCGCGAACGAGATGCTCGCGGGCGGATGTCGGTTGGTCAATGACGGAGGAAATGAGGTCGCATTGCCGGAGAGCATCAAGGAGGTATTCCTGGTTAGCCTCGTGTCGGACCATTACCCAGCGTTGGCGTTCCAGGTAAAGCAGTCGCTGAAGTTCAAGACTACCGACGTCATCCGACCACCCTTTGTGATGGATGTGTTTCTACTGGACACGCTGACGGAGATGTTGGCGAGCCCGCTGCGATTGCTTAGCTATATCAAGTTGCGCGTCGACGTCACCGACAAGCTGATGAGTGGGCACGAGTTGACCGTACTTGGCTACCACCTGCAGCAGAATCTCTGGCTCGAGGGGGGGCACGACCTCGTTATGCTCGATGACTCGGTTGCTCGTGATCTGCACGCTGCAATGATGGTTCGACGGGACAACCAGCAGGGCGCCGACACACCGACCGGCATCCTTACGAAGATGCGCGGAACCCTTTATGAGGGCCTCATCAAACAGATTGAAGATCGGGCTGACCCTGCAATCCTGGAGCTTGGCTTCCACTTGTTGTCAATGGCCGAGGACTCTTGCAGAGACGTCCATTCGCTGCTCGAGACAATCACTCGGAAAACACAGGCTGATGGTAAGCGGCATGACGTCACGCTAGCGTCCAGCACGGACCCATCTGGAGTCACCTTCCATTGCAATCTGAAGCCTTCGGTTGAAGCGGTCGCCTCCCTAGAGAATCACTGTGTGAGACGGAAATACGCGCTGCGGGCACCTCGGTGGTTCGGTATCTCTATCGGTCCGGCTGGCGACGTCCAATTCGGTGTCACGCTCGACTTCCCATGGGAAGCATCAGATGAGATGGAACAGTTGACGGCCGGCATGAAGGCACCGCTACAGGTACGTGATGCCTTGCCAAAGTTCGTGCGAGACGCGCGACGTATGAAGCTCGGACGGAATGACCCATGCCGCTGCGGCAGCGGGATTAAGTACAAAAAGTGCTGCATGCCTTAACTGATCCCGCCGCAGCGTGCAGAAATGAAAGCGGACTCGGGAAGCGGATTGCTCCTTACGCATCAGCCGTCTTTCCGCGATTGACTTTTACTGTCCGCTCCTGCTGCCAAGTAGCCGGAGCTAAGAGAATTCAATCTTTGGTGCCACTGAGCCAACTAGCGCCCCCGCGCCCCTCGCCCCCTCCGCGCAGCCCCCGCAATCTGACAAGCCCTCCGATACGCCCGCAGCGTCTGTTCCGCCCGCTGCATCACCGTGTCTTCCACCGTAGCCGCGCCTCCGGCCAGCTCATCCGCCTGCGCCTGCACCAACTCCGCCGGGCTCATGCCCGACGCCTCGCCCGTCAGCAGCGCAATCCCTTCGCTCACATGTCCCATGGTGTAGACATGAAACAGCCCGCGCTCCACCGCGTCCAGCACGCTGCGGTCCAGCATCAGGTGGCGCTGGTTGCGGGCGGGGATCAGCACGCCCTGCGTGCCGTCCAGCCCCGCCAACGCGCAGGCGCGGAACCAGCCTTCGATCTTCTCGTTGATGCCACCCACGGGCAGCACCTCGCCGTGCTGGTTGAGCGCGCCGGTCACAGCAATGCCCTGGCGCAGCGGCAGGCCTGACAGGCTGGACAGCAGCGCGTACAGCTCGGCGCATGAGGCGGAGTCGCCTTCCACGCCGCTGTATTCCTGCTCGAACACGATGGAGGCGTTGAGCGCCAGCGGTGCCACGTGGCTGAACAGGGCGGTGAGGTAACTGTGCAATATCAGCACGCCCTTGTCGTGGATGGGGCCGGACATATCGACCTCGCGCTCGATGTTGAGCAGGCCCTCTTGCCCGGCAAAGGTGCGTGCGGTGATGCGCACCGGGAAGCCGAAGCGGTAGTCGCCCAGGTCGATCTGCGTCATGGCGTTGATCTGGCCGGTGATGGAACCTGCCAGCGTGATGAGGCGCTCGCCTTCGGTGATGGAGTCGTGCAGTTCTTCTTCGGGCTGGTTGTGGCGGTGGGTGCGGGCGGCCAGGGCGGCCACCACGTCGTGGGCCTGCACCAGCGTGCCGCCGTGCGTTTTGCACAGTGCGGCGCTCTCTATGGCCAGCGCTTCGGTGTGCGCAAAACGGGCGCTCTGGCGGTGCTGGTCGTCGGCCTCACGGTGGGTTTGCTCTAGCAGCAGGGCCACGGCGTCGGGGGCAAAGTGGGGCAGGCCGCGGCGCTTGCAGCAGTGCGCCACAAAGATGGCGGTGGCGTGGTGGGTGGCGGGAGTGGCGGCAAAGTGGTCTGAAAAATCCACCTTCACGCGAAAGCGCCTTGCGGCATCCGGGTCGGCGTCTTGCAGGGCGTAGTACTCGTCTACCGATCCGATCAGCACGATCTTCACGTCGACATCCACAGCCTCGGGCTGCAGCGCTGCCGCACCACCGGGCCCATGGCCGGGGCCGCCGCTGGCTTCTTCGATCTGCAGGCGCCCGCAGCGCAGAAAGCGGCGCAGGCGCTGCCACAGCCCTTCTTCAGCCGCCAGGTCGTGCAGGTGCAGCAGGATGAAGCCGCCGTGCGCTTTGAGCAGGCTGCCCGCGTGCACGCACGAATGGTCGGCCTGCATCGTGTCGCTGTCTGAGCCGTGTTCGATGCTGCCAAACAGCGTGCGCAGGGTGGGGTTGTCTTCTACCAGCACGGGGGCGGTGGTGCGGCCGTGGTTGTCCACCACCAGGTTCACCTGGCAGCGGGCCAGCAGGTCGTCCAGCGCGTCCTTGCGGTCGTCTTCGGCATCGGTGCTGTGTGGCTCGCTGCCCGGGTCGCCGTTGCCGGGCTCGAACAGGTCGATGTGGTCGAGCACGGTGCGCTCTACCTGGTCCAGCCACTGGGTGAGCTTGATGGCGTCCTTGATCTGCTGGCGCAGGCTTTGGCGCAGGCCGTGCAGGGCGTGCTCCACCAGCGGCTTGATGACCTGGCGGCGCAGGGCGGCCAGGGCCTCGTCGCGCGCGCGCTCCAGCGGGCGGGCGGCGTCGAGAAAGCGGGCGATCTCGGTGCGCAGGGCTTGCTCGGCGGCATCGATCTCGGCGCGGCGCTCGCGGGGCAGGGCGCGGGCCTCGGCTTCGGTCAGCGGCTGGCCCTTGGGGCCGATGAGGGTGAACACCATCTGCCCGCTGTCGCGCGACAGGCGGAACTGGCGGGCCTCGGCAAACGCGTCAAGCGCGGCAAAGGCGTCGGTCTCTTGGGCGTGCCAGGCTTTTTCGATGCGCTCGGCTTCGGCCTTGAAGTCGGCGGCAGCCAGGCGTTTGGGGATGTCGGCCTGCAGGCTTTTGGCCATGTCTGCCAGCCCCAAGCGCAGCTGGCGGCCCTGGCCCGCAGGCAGGCGCAGCGCGCGGGGGTGGTCGGGCGCGTCAAAGTTGTGCAGGTAGCACAGGTCGGGCGGCACGGGGCGCCCGGCGGCGGCTGTCTGCATGGCCTGACGCAGCAGCGATTTGCGGCCGCTGCCCACCTCGCCCAGCGCAAACAGGTGGTAGTCGGGCTGCTGTAGGCCCAAGCCAAACTGCGCGGCGGCCTGGGCGCGGTCCTGGCCGATCCAGGGCAGGGGCAGGTCCTGCAGTTCTGCCGTGCTGGCAAAGCCCAACGTGGCGGGGTCAACGGTCAGCCGCAGCTGGTGGGGGGCGAGGGCTTGGGCGGGCATGGGCGGGTGGTGGGGGGGGCGGCAGGGCTGCAGATCAGGAGGGAGCTGCCATCGCGGAATATGAATGAAAAAGGCCTGGTCAGGTAGCTTTGTCAGCGAGGGTTCTCACTCCCTCTCCCCTCGTGGGAGAGGGCCGGGGAGAGGGGGTGACATGGGGTGACAGGGGCGCGGTGCGGGTGCAGCCCCCTCTCCCCAACCCTCTCCCGCGAGGGGAGAGGGGGTAAGACTGGAAAGCCGCTGTGGGTGGGCGGGGTGGTGTCCTGGTTTGAGAGGGACAATATTTTGGATAAAAATGGCTGCTAGCGCTTGATAGATAAGCGCTAGCAGCTATAAAAATAGTAGTAATTGGCAGTTAGTGTGCTACGGGGCACACGCCTTTGGGCGCGCCACCGGCCAGCGCATGGCTGCGCGCATCGGCCAGCGCTGCAGCGGTGGGGGCCTCGGTGGGCCAGCCTGCCAGGTGCTGTTGGGCCACACGGCTCAGCGCGGTGATCCAGTGACTGTTGTCGTTCAGGCACGGGATGTAGTGGAACTCCTTGCCGCCCGCGTGCAAAAACGCCTCGCGCACTTCCATGTTGATTTCTTCCAGCGTCTCCAGGCAGTCGCTGGTAAAGCCGGGGCACACCACGTCCACCCGCCGCGTGCCGGCCTTGCCCAGCGCCTCGATGGTGGGCTGGGTGTAGGGCTCCAGCCACTTGGCTTTGCCAAAGCGTGATTGGAAGGTGATCCGGTAGCGGTCCTCGCGCAGGCCCAGGCGCTCGGCCAGCAGGCGGCCCGTCTTGCGGGACTCGCAGTGGTAGGGGTCGCCCAGGTGCAGCGTGCGTTCGGGCACACCATGAAAGCTCATCACCAGCTGGTCGGGCTGGCCGTGGGTCTTCCAGTGGGTTTCGATGGTGCGGGCCAGCGCGTCGATGTAGCCGGGGGCGTCGTGGTAGCGGTTCACAAACCGTAGCTCGGGCACGTTGCGGGTGGCGGCGGCCCAGGTGTAGACGGCGTCGAACACGCTGGCGGTGGTGGTGGCCGAGTACTGGGGGTACAGCGGCAGGATGAGGATGCGCGTGGCGCCCTCGGCCTTGAGCGCATCGAGCTGGCTGGCGATGGACGGGTTGCCGTAGCGCATGGCGTGGCGCACCAGCACCGCATGGCCCGCCTCGCCCAGCCAGCCGCGCAACAGGGTGGCCTGCTTGGCCGTCCACACCGCCAGGGCCGAGCCCTCAGGGGTCCACACGCTGGCGTATTTGGCTGCCGACTTGGCAGGGCGGGTGCGCAAGATGATGCCGTGCAGGATGGGCAACCACACCAGCCGGGGGATCTCCACCACGCGGTGGTCGCCCAGAAACTGCGCCAGATAGCGGCGCACGGCGGGCGCTGTGGGTTCGTCGGGCGTGCCCAGATTGCACAGAAGCACCGCAGTGCGTTCGGCCTGGCCGTGGGTGAAGGGGGGTTCGGGGTGGAAGGAGGGCATGCAGCATTTTCACCCACGCGCAGCACCCGGGCAGCTCTGGGCCTTTCTGGGGTTGAGGGCGTCGCTTTTGCCACGCCTCGGGTAATCCCCGATGCGGCTCTGAAACCGGTTTCATAAACTGGGCGCACTTTGGAATAACACCTGTTCACCGTGAATTACCAGTTCCAGTTCGATGCCGTTTTTGCCGCGTGGCCCCTGTTGCTCAAGGGCACGTGGATCACCGTGCAGTTGTCGCTCACGGCCACGCTGCTGGGGCTGGTGGTGGCCATCTTTTGCGCCTGGGGCAAGACGGGCGGGCCGCTCTGGCTGCGGTTTCTGATCAATGCCTACATCGAGGTCATCCGCAACACGCCGTTCATCGTGCAGCTGTTCTTCTTTTTCTTTGCGCTGCCGTCCATCGGGCTGCGCTGGTCGCCCTACACCGCGGCGCTGACGGCCATGGTGGTCAACCTGGGTGCCTATGCGGCCGAGATTGTTCGGGCGGGGATTGAGTCGATTCCCAAGGGGCAGATCGAGGCGGGCAAGGCGCTCAACCTCAAGCCGTGGGAGATTTTTCGCTTCGTCATCCTCAAGCCCGCGCTCAAGGCCATCTACCCGGCGCTTACCAGCCAGTTCATCTTGCTGATGCTGAGTTCGGCCGTGGTGTCGGTTATCTCGGCGGACGACCTGACCTCGGTGGCGGCCAACCTGCAGTCGCAGACCTTCCGCAGCTTTGAGATCTACATCGTGGTGGCCGCCATCTACCTGGCGCTGGCGATGACGTTCTCGGCGCTGTTCAAGCTGATCTACCAGCGCACGCTGAACTACCCCGACCGCCGATGAGAAGAGCCTGTTCCAAGTCTTTTCATGGGGTCCGCATGACAGCAAACGGTCACGATCTAGGCGCCCGCCGCAGCCCATGCTGGCGGCCTGGGCAAGGTGGGCAACGACGAGCGTGGCTGTTTGCTGCCATGCCCTCCGGGTTGCCACGCAAAGGCAGCGTCTGCAGCGTTGCCCATCCTCGCCGCACACCAGTGCGGCTTGCGGTGGGCGCCTTGCATCCACTGCCTTTGCGGGGCAACGGACCCCATGAAAAGACTTGGAACAGGCTCTAGACCATGCGTACCTTCGGACTCTCCGAGTTTTTATTCATCGTGCAGGCCGCGCAGTGGACGCTGGCGCTGTCCGCCATCGCCTTTCTCGGCGGGGCGCTGTTGGGCTTGCTGGTGGCGCTGTCGCGCACTTCTGAAAACGCTGTGGCCCGCAATGCGGCGCGGGCGTTTATCCAGGTGTTTCAGGGCACGCCGCTGCTGCTGCAGTTGTTTCTGATCTTCTTTGGCGCCCCGGTGCTGGGGCTCGACATCAACCCCTGGGTGGCTGCAGGTGCGGCGCTGGTGTTGAATAGCGCAGCGTTTCTGGCAGAGATCTGGCGCGGTTGCATCGAAGCGGTGCCGCGCGGCCAGTGGGAGGCCGCGCAGGCCCTGAACCTGAGCTACATCAACCGCATGCGGTTCGTGGTGCTGCCGCAGGCTTTCAAGATTGCGCTGCCGCCCACGGTGGGCTACATGGTGCAGATCATCAAGGGCACCTCGCTGGCGGCCATCATCGGTTTTACCGAGATCACGCGGGCCGGCCAGATCATCAACAACGCCACGTTTCAGCCGCTGCATGTGTTCACCACCGTGGCCGCGCTGTACTTCGTGATTTGCTGGCCGCTGTCGCTGCTGGCAGCGCGCATGGAGCGCAAGCGGGCTCGGGCTCTGGCGCGTTGACCACCCCTACAGCAGCCTTCCAATTTTCTTTCTCGTTCATACCAACCACCAGGAGACATGCGATGACCTTTTCTTTGCAACGCCGCACCGCCACCGCCGCTTTGGCCGCCTTGGGCCTGGGCGCCGCCCTCACGGCCTTTGCGCCGCTGGCCTCGGCCCAGACCGTGGCTGACATCAAGAAGAAGGGCGAGATCACCATCGGCATGCTGGTGGACTTTCCGCCCTATGGCACCACCAACGCGCAAAACCAGCCCGACGGCTACGACGCCGACGTGGCCAAGCTGCTGGCCAAAGACCTGGGCGTGAAGGCCAACATTGTTCCTGTCACCGGCCCCAACCGCATTCCGTTCTTGCTGACCAACAAGGTCGATGTGCTGGTGGCATCGCTGGCCATCACGCCCGAGCGCGCCAAGCAGGTGCAGTTCTCGCAGCCCTATGCGGCCGCCACCATCGTGCTGTACGGCAAGACGGGATCGAACATCAAGAGCGCTGCCGATTTGAAGGGCGTGCGCGTGGGCGTGGCCCGCGCCAGCACGCAGGATGTGGCCGTCACCAAGGCCGCGCCCGAGGGCACCGAGATCCGCCGCTTTGACGACGACGCCTCGGCCATGCAGGCGTTGATCTCGGGCCAGGTCGATGCCATTGGCTGCTCGGTCACCGTGGCGGCGCAGATCGCCAAGCGCGTGCCCGCCAATACGTTTGAAAACAAGTTCAACCTGCTGCAGCAGGCCATGGGTATTGCAATGCGCCCGGGCCAGGATGAGTTGGCCAAGGAAGTGAATGACTTTGTGGCGCGCAACACCGCCAATGGCGAGCTGAACAAGCTGTACCAGAAGTGGCTGGGCGCCGACCTGCCCAAGCTGCAGTAAGAGCGGTTAATAAAACTCTTCTGGCGTCGTTGCTGCGTCTTGTCGTACTACCCGTACTGCCTGCGACGCAGCGCCTAGCCAGAACCGCTTCGCTGAGTTTTCTTATCCGCTCTCAGCCGGACAGAGTGAGACATCCTAGGAGCCTTTGACAATGACGGACGCAGTCACTACGCCGACGACCACCCCCGGCACACCGCCGATCATCCGCATGGAAGGGGTCAACAAGTGGTACGACAGCTTTCAGGTGCTCACCGACATCAACCTGTCGGTGCGGCCGGGTGAGCGCATCGTGATCTGCGGACCATCGGGCTCGGGCAAGTCCACGCTGATTCGCTGCATCAACCGGCTGGAGACAGTGCAAAAGGGCTTGATCGAAGTCGATGGCATTGAGCTGACCGCGGGCGGCAAAAACGTGGATGCCGTGCGTGCCGAGGTGGGCATGGTGTTCCAGCAGTTCAACCTGTTCCCGCACCTGACGATTTTGGAAAACTGCACGCTGGCGCCCATGCGCTCGCGCGGCATGAGCAAGGCCGAGGCCGAAGAGGTGGCCATGAAATACCTCACGCGGGTGCGCATCCCTGAGCAGGCGCACAAGCACCCCAGCCAGCTCTCCGGCGGGCAACAGCAGCGCGTGGCCATTGCGCGGGCGCTGTGCATGGCGCCCAAGGTCATGTTGTTTGACGAG
This sequence comes from uncultured Gammaproteobacteria bacterium, assembly GCA_947085645.1. Lineage (GTDB taxonomy): Bacteria > Pseudomonadota > Gammaproteobacteria > Burkholderiales > Burkholderiaceae_C > Acidovorax. The sequence continues at coordinate 105,787 of CAMTXG010000006.1, read as the reverse complement.
CCCACGTCGGCGCTCGACCCTGAAATGGTCAAGGAAGTGCTGGACACCATGATTGGCCTGGCCGAAGACGGCATGACCATGTTGTGCGTGACGCACGAGATGGGCTTTGCCCGCAGCGTGGCCGACCGCGTGATCTTTATGGCCGACGGCAAGATCCTGGAGCAGGCGCCACCGCAGCAGTTCTTTGGCCAGCCCCAGCATGAAAAGACCCGCCAGTTTCTGGGCCAGATCCTGAGCTCTCACCACGCGCATTGATGCGGCCTGCGGCCTTCCCCAAGAGTTTCCGAAAGAACACATGAAGGTATTGATTTCACTGTCCTCCTTCGGCGCGGCCGAAGTGGGGCGCCACGGCCAGCGCTGGTGTACCGACCTCGGTCGCCAGGCGGGCGCCGATGGCGTGGAAGTGCGCGGCGAGATGCTGCGCGACGCCGCCACAGAGCTGCCTGCCTTGGCGGGCCTGGCTGCGGTGTATTCCAGCCCCGAAGGCCTGTGGACCGCACAGGGCCAGCTCGACGAAGCGGCCCTGGTGCGTGGTGTGCACGCAGCGCAGGTGCTGCGCGCACCACGGCTGAAGATGGCTATCGGTGGCTTCGGTGCACAGTCGCAGGCATCGCTGGCCCGGCTCAAGGCATTGCTGCTGGATGCACCGCAGGTAGAGCTGGTGATCGAGAACGACCAGACACCCGCCGCAGGCACGCTGCCCGCCCTTCAGGCCTTTTTTTCAGCCCAGGCGCAAGCGGGCCTGGACCTGGGCATGACCTTTGATATGGGCAACTGGCACTGGCAGGGCGAATGCCCGTTGCAGGCCGCACAGACCCTGGCGCCGTATGTGCGCTACGTGCACTGCAAGGGCGTGCAGCGCCTGCCCGGCAAATGGGTGGCGGTGCCGCTGGCCGAATCGATGGCGCCCTGGCGCGCCGTGCTGCGCGCATTGCCTGCCGATGTGCCGCATGCCATTGAATACCCCTTGATCGGCGATGACCTGGTGGCCGTGACACGCGACCAGGTGGCCTTCATCCGCACAGCGCGGGAGCTTGCATGACCACGACAGAATCCACCTTCGACGTTGCGCTGTTTGGCGAGGCCATGCTGCTGCTGGTGGCCAACGAACCCGGCCCGCTGGAAAACGCCACGGGGTTCCACAAACGTACTGCAGGGGCTGAGACCAATGTGGCCATTGGCCTGGCGCGCCTGGGCCTCAAGGTGGGTTGGGCCAGCCGCCTGGGCACCGATTCGATGGGGCGCGCGCTGCTGGCCGCCATGCAGGGCGAAGGCATTGACTGCTCGCACGTGGTGTGTGATGCCACGCAGCGCACCGGCTTCCAGTTCAAAGAGCGCGTGACTGATGGCCGCGACCCGCAGGTGGAATACCACCGCAAGGGCTCGGCCGCCAGCCAGATGGGCCCTGCAGATGTGGACGAAGTCTGGTTGCGGTCTGCGCGCCACCTGCATGCCACCGGCGTGTTTGCGGCCATCTCGGACACCAGCCTGCAGGCCGCCATTCGTACGCTGGAGGTGATGCGTGCCGCCGGTCGCACCATCTCGTTCGACCCCAATTTGCGGCCCACGCTGTGGTCATCGCCCGAGACCATGCGCCACTGGATCAATACCCTGGCCACCTATGCCGACTGGGTGCTGCCGGGCATGGAAGAGGGCGTTTTCCTGACCGGTGAAACCACCCCCGAGGGCGTGGCGCGGTTCTATCGCGAGCGGGGCGCCAAGCTGGTGGTGGTCAAGCTGGGTGCCGAGGGGGCTTACTACGACAGCGCCACGGAAGGCACGGGCCATGTACCCGGAGTGCCGGTGGCCGAGGTGGTGGACACCGTGGGTGCGGGCGATGGGTTTGCAGTAGGCGTGATCAGCGCGCTGTTGGCCGGGCAGTCTGTGCAGGCCGCCGTGCGCCGGGGCGCATGGATTGGAGCGCGTGCCGTGCAGGTGCTGGGCGATACCGAAGGGCTGCCCACGCAGGCGCAGCTGCAGGAGGCCGGGCTGTGACCCTGTCCGGCCAGCCGCCAGGCATTGATGCCGTGCGCAAGCAGGTGCTGGTGTTTCGTGCGCTTCCGCCAGACCAACTGGCGCGGCTGCAGGCGGTGCATGACGTGACCGTGGCCGACCCACGCAAGCCCGAAGAACGTGCCCGTTTTGATACCGCGCTGGCGCAGGCACAAGGATTGATTGGCTCCAGCTTCCCCGTGGATGCGGCTTTGCTGGCCCGCGCCCCCCGGCTGGAGGTGGTGTCCAGCGTTTCCGTGGGCGTGGATAACTACGCGCTGGACGCGCTGCAGGCACGCGGCATTCTGTTGTGCCACACCCCCGGGGTGCTCGATGAAACGGTGGCAGACTCCGTGTTTGCCTTGCTCATGGCCACCAGCCGCCGCGTGGTGGAGCTGTCGCAATTGGTGCGCGAAGGCCGGTGGGTAAAAAACATTGGAGAAGATTTGTTTGGCTGCGATATCCACGGCAAGACGCTCGGACTGCTCGGATTTGGCCGCATCGGCCAGGCCGTGGCGCGCCGCGCGGCGCTGGGTTTTGGCATGCCGGTGCTCTACCACGCGCGCAGGCCGGTGGATCTGGCCGCCCAGGCGCCCGAACTACAAGGCAAGGCCGCGCATGTGCCGCTGCCCAGCTTGCTGGCCCGGGCTGACTTCGTGGTGGCGATGCTGCCCTTGTCTGACAGTACGCGGAACATGGTCAATGCAGACCTCTTTGCGGCCATGAAACCCGGCGCCATTTTTATCAACGGCGGCCGGGGCGCCACCGTGGTGGAAGAAGATTTGCTGAACGCGCTGGACCACGGCACATTGCGGGCCGCAGGCCTGGATGTGTTTGCGACCGAGCCGCTGCCGCTGGCGTCGCCCCTGCGCACCCACCCGCGCGTCACGCCGCTGCCGCACATTGGCTCGGCCACGCACGACACACGCCGTGCCATGGCCGAGCTGGCTACCACCAATCTGCTGCAGGCCCTGGCAGGCCAGCGCCCCGCAGCGGTGTACAACAGCGCACAGGCATGAGCACCCTTCCAGACACCCCCCGGGCCCGCCCCACCATTGCCGATGTGGCGGCAGAGGCGGGGGTGTCCAAGGCCACGGTGTCGCGGTTCTTTAACCACCGTGAGCGCTTGCTCAGCCCCGACATCGCAGCCCGCGTGGAGGCCGCCATTGCCAAACTGGCCTATGTGCCCAGCCCCATGGCGCAGGCGCTGAGCCACGGGCGGTCGCGGCTGATTGGCCTGGTGGTGGCAGACATCACCAACCCCTACTCGGTGGCGGTGCTGCGCGGTGCCGAGAAGGTCTGCCAGGAGGCGGGCTACCTGGTCATGCTGTTCAACCTGGGCAACGACCGCGAGCGCGAGCGCGCCGCCATCGACGCCCTGGCCAGCTACCAGGTGGACGGGTTCATCCTCAACACCCTGGGACAGGGCGACGGCCAAACCGACGTGAACACCCTGCATGGCAAACACGCCGTGCTGGTCGACCGGCGCCATGCTGACCTGGCGGCAGATTTTGTCTCGCTGGACAACGAAGGCGCCGTGCGCGACGCCTGCGCGCACCTGGTGGAACAAGGGTGGAATCACCTGCTGTACATCACCCAGCCGCTGCTGGGCGTGAGCTCCCGCATGGAACGCACGGCGGCGTTTCGCGCTTTTGTGGCCGCACAAGGGCGCAGCGTGCGGGGCGAGGTGCTGGAGCTTTTGGCAGAGCAAAGCGACGATGTGCTAGACCAGGCCCTTGCGCGCTGGCGCCAAAAGGCAAAGCCGGGCGAGCGCTGCGCCGTGGTCGCTGGCAATTCGGTGGTCACGCTGCGCGTGGCAGCTGCCGTGTCGCGGGTAGGCTGGACCTTTGGGCAGGAGCTGGGGTTTGTAGGGTTTGACGACCCCGAATGGGCGCCCCTGATACGGCCCGGCCTGACCACGTTGGCGCAGCCGACCGACGCCATTGGCCACCGCGCTGCGCAGTGCCTGCTGGAGCGGCTGGGTGGGCTTGCGGGGCCCCCGCGTGAAAGCCTGTTGCCGGGGCGGTTGATGGTGCGTGGGTCATCGCTGCGCCAGCAGCCGTAGCCGCCGCTGGGTATCCCGCCTGGCTGAGTGTTGGTTGGGTAGCGCTGCGGTATGCTTTGCGGCTGCCACCGGGCGCGTCGGGCCCCGCGCGCCATCATCCCGTTTCGCTTCCCTCTCCCCGTGCTGATTTTTGCAGGTGCGCCCTTGTGCTGAACCCCTCCCTGGACATCTCCCGCGTTCGCGCCATCTCCATTGACCTGGACGACACGCTGTGGCCCATCTGGCCCACCATCACGCGGGCCGAAGCCGTATTGCTGGACTGGCTCACCCACCACGCGCCCGCCACGGCTGCTTTGTTCTCCAACACCGAATCCCTGCGGGCCATTCGCAACCAGATGGTGACGCTGCGGCCTGATCTGCAAAGTGACTTGAGCGCCATGCGGCGCGAGTCCATCCGGCTTGCACTCACACAGGCGGGTGACGAGCCCGCGCTGGCAGAGCCTGCCTTTGACCTGTTTTTCGCCGAGCGCCAGCGTGTTGAGCTTTTCGACGACGCGCACGACACGCTGGCCTTTCTGTCGGCGCGCTACCCCGTGGTGGCGCTGTCCAACGGTAATGCCGATGTGCACCGCATTGGTATTGGCCACTACTTTCGGGCCAGCATCAGTGCGTCGATCTTCGGTATTGCCAAGCCGGACGTACGCATATTTCATGCTGCGGCCGACGCAGCGCAGGTGCAGCCGCACGAGGTCTTGCATATTGGCGACGATGCCACGCTGGATGCCCAGGGCGCGCTGGATGCGGGCATGCAGGCGGTGTGGATCAACACCGCCAACCACCCCTGGCCGCATGGCGCGTTGCCCCATGCCACGGTAGGCAGCCTCACGGCGCTGTGCAAGCTGATGGCGTGATGCTTTTGGGAGCAGGGTGTGCTCCCGCCCGGTTTCTTGTCCCAGGTCAAGACTTGGATGCGGCACAGGCTTGAACTGCGCATGCGCGCTTGATCCGATCAGCGGTTGACGCCACACTCGGCGTGCACTTCACCCTCTCATGCCGCGCACTCCACCTCCTCCACCTCCCAAATTACCCGCCGTTCGCACCATCGGCCTCACGCAGCCGCTGACCTGGCTGTCCCTGGCCTGGCGTGACATGGCGCGCGCGGGCTGGATCAGTTTTGCACATGGCCTGGCCATGACGTTGCTGGGCGCGGCCATCATGGCCGTGGCGCACAACCGGTTTTGGCTGCTGGCGGGGGCGCTGTCGGGCTTTCTGGTGGTGGCACCGGTGCTGGCTACCAGCTTTTATGCGCTGAGCCGTGCGCTGGAGCGCGGCGAAAGCGCCAACCTGGGCGTGGTGCTCAAAACCTGGCTCAACTGGCAAGGCAGCCACGTCAACAAATGGGGCAACGACTACTGGTGCATGGTGCAGTTTGGCGCCTTGCTGGCCCTGGCCGCCACCGGCTGGGTGATGACCTCCGCCGCCCTCATTACGCTGCTGGCCCCGGTGCCGGTGCTGACGCCGCTGGATTTTGTGCACCATGTGGTGCTGGCCAACGACGGATGGTTGTTTGAGCTGTGGCTGGCGCTGGGCAGCCTGATGGCGGCACCGATATTTGCGTCCAGCGTGGTGGCCATGCCGCTGCTGCTGGACCGCCGCGCCACGCTGCTGCAGGCGGTGCTGGCCAGCTGGCAGGCGGTGCTGACCAACCCGCTGCCCATGGCGTTCTGGGCGGCACTCATTCTGGGGTTTACGTTGCTGGGGCTGGGCTCGCTGCTGCTGGGCCTGATCGTTGTGATGCCCCTGCTGGGCCACGCCAGCTGGCACGCGTACCGGGACCTGATAGACCCGTCCAGCCTGCCGCCGCGCGATGCGGGCATGGCAACAACACCACCCGTCGCCCCACAAAGCGGGGTGGCGCCGTGATCTTCGGTTTTACCGAGGCGCAGATCTCTGGCTTCTTCCTCACCTATGGCGTGGGGGCGTTCATCCTGTACATGCTGTTCATCATTGGACAGCTGGCGTGGGAGTCCAAGGCGGGGCGGTTTGGCACCTTCGTGCTGTTCCTGGGGCTGGGTGTTGGGTTCTTGGGGTTTATCGCCAAGGCGGTTATTCAGTGGTGGCTAGAGCGCTGACGGGGAGCCTTCGATCCGTAAGCCGGGTCTTGTGCTTTTGCTATTGAATAGATAGCTGTTAGCGCTTTATGGATAAGCGCTAGAGGCTGAAATGGCTTGAAAAATGCACACCAGGTGCACCCTGCGTGACCTGGCGCCAAGCCCGTGTCGCCCCTTTTGCTTTTATTGCTCTTTTCGCTCTTTTCGGGTTACGAGCCCGACCCTGCCCCCGCCACCTGCCGCGCCGCAGCCGTGCCGCTCAGCACCGCACCTTCCAGCGTCGCTGGGTACGGCCCCTGCACATAGTCGCCGCATGCCGTCAGGCTGCTGACGCCCGGTATGACCTGCATGCCAGGCCGCTGCAGACCTGGGGTGCAGGCGAAAGTGGCGCGCTTTTCCACTACGGTCTGCACCACCGCCAAAGGCGGTACAACGAGCTGAATAGCCGCCTGCTCAATGACTTGCCGTTCGATCTGCGCGCGGTCGCCGTCACTGGCGCTGACCACAAACGCCAACAGCCCCTGGTGGCCGTCGAGCTGTCCCCGGTCAAAGACAAACTGCGCAGGCGATTCGGGCGTGTTACGCAGCGCCAGCATGGGCTGGTGCAAACGCGCGCCGGGCGCGTGGGCGTACACCGTGGTGATGGCCTCAAAACGCAGGCCATCGGCTAGCGCGCTCCACGGGCGGGCGTCGGCCAATCCGGGAGTGCTGGCCAGCGCCTCCACCAGGCGGCTGGCCTCCCACGAGGGGCAGGCCAGGGTCACATGGTCGAACGATGCAGGCAAGGTCTCTGCGGCATCGGCAGTTGAGCCACCGCCAGATGGGCCAGAGGTCACAACCTGCCAGCGCGCGCCTGGCCCGGGCTGCAAGCGCAGCACACGCTGCCCCGTCACTACCACGCCGCCTTGCTGCTGCAGCCACCGCGCAGCGGCTCGCGGAAACAACGCCCCCAGGTCGGCGCGCGGCAGCAGCAGGTTGGACCCGCCGCGCCCGCTGAACAGGCTGTCTTGCAGCACACGCAAAAACACCTGACCGCTGGCTTCATGCGCCGGGGTGTTGAGCGCCGACACACACAGCGGGTCGATGAACTCCGCCATCAAACGCGGCGTGAGCGTGGCGCACAGCTGCGCGACGGACGTGTGGGGGGCACAACGAAACCCGCGAAGTTGCCACACCGTGGCCGTGCGCAACAGCACCAGCTTGTCGCGCCAGGCCCAGCCTTTGGCCCGCGCAATGCCCATCAACGCGTCCAGCGGTGGCGGCAGGTCGGGCAACTGCAGCCCTTGCCCGTCCGGGAACTGCAGCGTGAGTGGCAGCCGCAGCAGGGCAGTGTCGGGGTTGATGCCCACCAGCCGCATCAGCCGCAGGCATTCGGCATAGGCGCCAATCAGGATGTGTTGGCCGTTGTCCAGCGTGGCGGGGGTGCCATCGGGCAGCGTGGCCTCTACGGCGCGTGCGCGGCCGCCCACGGTGCGCGCCGCTTCGAACACGGTGACCTGGCGGCCTGCCTGTGTGTGGGCAATGGCGGCCGCCATGCCCGCCCAGCCTGCACCGACGACGGCGACCTTCATGGATGGAACGCGACGATGAACATCACATCCGGCCCAGCGCCTGCACCTTCCACGCCAGCCAGAACTTGCGCAGCGGCGTGAGCTTGATGCGCTGGTGCAGCACCTGGAAGTTGTCGTGTTCGATCTCGCGCAACAGCGTGCGGTAGATGCTGGCCATCATCAGGCCGGGCTTTTGCGCGCGGCGATCCGCGTCGGGTAGCAGGGCCAGGGCTTCGTCGTACAAGCGGTGCGCGCGCTCGGCCTGAAAACGCATCAGGGCGGTAAAGCGGTCGGAGTACGTGCGCTTCAATATCTCATGCGCCTTCACGTCGAACTGCTGCAGCTCGCTCACCGGCAGGTAGATGCGGCCCAGCATGGCGTCTTCTCCCACGTCGCGGATGATGTTGGTGAGCTGAAACGCCAGGCCCAGCGTGTGCGCGTATTGGGTGGTGCGCTCATCCGTCTGCCCAAAGATGCGCGCCGTGACCTCGCCCACAATGCCCGCCACCAGATGGCAGTAGCCCTTGAGGCCCGCAAAGTCGAGATAACGCGTTTGCTCCAGGTCCATCTGGCAGCCGTCGATGACGGCCTGCAGGTGGCGTTGCTCAATGCCGTAGTCGGCGGTGTGCGGCATCAGCGCCAGCATCACGGGGTGGGTGGGCTGGCCGGCGTAGGCCTTGGCCACCTCGGCCTGCCACCAGGCCAGCTTGGTGCGGGCCACGCCGGGGTCGGTCACTTCGTCCACCACATCGTCTACCTCACGGCAGAACGCATAGAACGCCGTGATGGCCGCGCGGCGCGGTGCCGGCAAGAAGAGAAAGGCGTAATAAAAGCTGCTGCCCGAGGCCACGGCTTTTTGCTGTACGTACTGCTGCGGTGTCATGGGGCGGGATTGTCCCATGGCGCCGTCGGCCCATCGGGGTGGCGGGACTTTTAATGTTTTGGGCCGCCAGCGCTTGATGGTAAAGCGCTGGTAGCTATCAATAGAGAAGCGTTTGTGCGCGTAGGCACTCGGGTCTACTGCGCTGGAGCGCTGGCAGGTGCCGCATCACCCGCAGGCGCGTCGGGTTGCGACATCTCGCGCATCAGCGCGTCCAGGTCGTCACCGTCGATATGGGCCTCTGGCACGGTGGCGGGCACGGTGCGCAGCCAGTGCGTGGTTTGCGGCACGGCCATCACGATCAGGATGACGGCCATCAGGCACGCCAGGTAAGGCATGAGCGCTCGCACAATGGCGCGCATGGCGGGCCGGGGCGCCACCTGTGCGCGCGACAGCACCACCGCGTAGCCAAAGGGCGGCAGCAAAAAGCCTGCCTGCAGCACCAGCAAGGTGAGTGCTGCCACCCACGCTGCATCGCCCACCAGCGCCAGCAGTGGGGGCATCACGATGGGCACGACCAGAAAGATCAACTCAAACGCGTCCAGCACAAACGCGCAGGCCAGCAGCACGCCCAGCACCGCCACCATGGCCAGCACAGGCTGGCCCTGCAGGGCCTGCATCCACTGCGCCACCAGCACATCGGTACCAAAGGCCCTGAGCACCAGCGAGAACGTGACCGCGGCCACCAGCAAGGCAAACAGCGCGCCGGTGAGTGCCAGGGCGTCGTCCAGCACCTGCCGCAGCACGGCCCAGGTGAGCTGGCGTGACGCGATGCCCCACACCAGCAGCAGCACGCCCGCAGTGGCGGCGGCTTCTACTGCCCGCACGCGGCCGCTGGCTACCAGTGTGAGCAGGCCCACGATCAGCAGCGGCACCACCAGCACGGTCCAGCGCTCGCGGGGGGTGAGTTTTTCGGGCGCCGGGCTCGTTGATTGGCGTGTTGCCGGGCGTGGCACGCTGAACCAGGTCACGGCCATCCACAACACCAGCAGCAGCGCGCCGGGCACCAAGGCGGCTTGCAGCACATCCTGCGTGTTGATGATGCGCGTGCCTTCTGCAGCGCCTGGCAGGCCCAGCTTGGTGGCCAGGGCCACGCCTTCGATGTGGGCGCGCAGCATGGCGTCGCCCAGCAACAACAGCACCAGCGACGGCGGCACGATGATGCCCAGCGTGCTGGCCACGGCGACCAGCACGGTGCGGCGTTCGGCGGGCATCCCTGATGCCTGCCAGCGCTGGCCGGCCGTGCGCGACAGCGTGACCAGGCTGGCGCCCACCGAGCCGTTCATGGGCGCCATCAGCATGCCCACCCCCAGGCCCGCCATCTCCGGAGCGGCACGTCCGCCGGGCAGGCGCAGCAGGCCTTTGCGCAAGCCGTCGTACAGGCCGTTGACCAGCGCCAGGTGGTTGAGCAGCGCGCCCACCAGCGCGTACAGCACCAGGGCCTGCAGCAGGTCGTGTTCCAGCAGGCCCACCACACGCTCGGGCATGCTGCCCAACAGCGCGCGGTCAAACGCACCCAGCGCAAGGCCCAGGCCGGCGCCCAGCGTGCTCACCGCAATCAGCACCGCGTAGGTGGGCCAGCCGGTGGTCATCATCAGGGCCAGCGCCAGGCCCAGCAGCAGCAAGCCGATGCCGCTCATGGCGCGCTCCGTGTTCCGGTCGCCAGCAGCCGGATGGCCCGCCACAGGTCCACCAGCGCCTGCCCCGCCAGCAGCGCGGCCAGCAGTAGCAGAGCCACCTTGACCATGAAGTAGCCGGGGTTGGCGGTCTCGGGGAAATTCTCCAGTCCGCGCACCGAGCGCATCACCGTGGGTGTGGCACTGACCAGCACAAACACCGCCCACGGCAGCACCGCAAGGGGCGCGCCCAGCTCGCGCAGCGCACGCACCATGCCGCGCCCTTCGTGTGCCAGGTCAGGCCGGCTGACCAGGTGCGCACCGCGAATGCCCGCGTGGCGCAGGGCCACGGCCACGTACAGCGCAAACAGCCACTGCGCCAAGTCGTTGGCCTTGCTGGAGCCCACACCGACCCAGTCGCGCAGCGGCCACTGCAAGAAAAGCAGCACCACGATGACCAGTGCCAGGGGCATGACCAGTTGCGAGGGGAGGTTGAGCAGCCGATGCGGCCATGGCGGCAGGTCGTGCGGGGTGTGTGGTGGGGGCTGGCGATGCATGGAACGTCAAGGGCGGGTGTGTGCTGCGCGGGTGAGGAGCGAGGGTGAGCGGTGGGAATCCCGGATCAGCATTCCACCACGTTCACCGCCAGACCACCCCGAGAGGTTTCCTTGTATTTGCTCTTCATGTCCGCGCCGGTCTGCATCATGGTCTTGATGACCTTGTCGAGCGACACCACGTGCTGGCCGTCGCCGCGCAGGGCCATGCGGGCGGCGTTGATGGCCTTGATGGCGCCCATGGCGTTGCGTTCGATGCAGGGGATCTGCACCAGGCCGCCCACGGGGTCGCAGGTCATGCCCAGGTTGTGCTCCATGCCGATCTCGGCGGCGTTCTCGATCTGCTCGGGGCTGCCGCCCATCACGGCGGCCAGGGCGCCTGCGGCCATGGAGCAGGCCACGCCCACCTCGCCCTGACAGCCGACCTCGGCGCCCGAGAGCGATGCGTTTTCTTTGTAGATGATGCCGATGGCGCCTGCGGTGAGCAAAAAGGTGGCGATGCCGTCCTCGTCCGCACCGGGCAAAAAGTTGACGTAGTACTGCAGCACGGCCGGGATCACGCCCGCGGCGCCGTTGGTGGGGGCGGTCACCACGCGGCCACCGGCGGCGTTTTCTTCGTTGACGGCCATGGCGTACAGGTTGACCCAGTCCATCATCGACAGCGGATCGCGCTGGGCGGCTTCGGACTGGGTGGTCAGGCTTTTGTGCAGGTCGGCCGCGCGGCGGCGCACGTTCATGGGGCCGGGCAGGGTGCCTGTGCTGGCGCAACCGCGCAACACGGCGCCCGCCATGGTGTGCCAGATGGCCAACAGCTGGCGGCGCAACTCGCCGGGGCTGCGCCAGTGGTGCTCGTTGGCGGCCATGAGTTGCGCGGGGGTGAGGCCGGTGGTCTGGCACTGGGCCAGCAACTCGGCCCCGGTGCGAAACGGGTGGGGCAAGCCCTGGGCGTGGCCTGCGGCGCCTGGCTGCGCGTGTGCGGCTGCGTTGAGCACGCGCTCGCCCGCCGCATCAATCACAAAACCGCCGCCCACCGAGAAATACTCACGCGCCGCGATCTCCGCGCCCTGCGCGTCAAACGCATGAAACGCCATGCCGTTGGGGTGCAGCGGCAGGCTTTTGCGGCGAAACAGCAGGTGCTCTTTTTCGACAAACGGCACCGTGTGCTCGCCCAGCAGGGCCAGCGTTTGCCGGGTGCGGATGTCGGCAATGGCGGGGGTGATCTGGTCGGGGTCCATCTGGTCAGGCTCGTAGCCCGCCAGACCCAGCAGCACGGCTTTGTCGGTGCCGTGGCCTACGCCGGTGGCCGAGAGCGATCCGAACAGCTCCACGGTGACGTGGCGCACGGCGGCCAGACCCAGCGTGTCGCGCAGATGGCAGGCAAATTGCCGCGCGGCAATCATGGGGCCCACGGTGTGGGAGCTGGACGGGCCGATGCCGATTTTGAAGAGGTCGAAAACGCTGACGGACATGGTGGGTGCGTACCGGTGGGACCCTGGGCCGCAGCGCTTGTGGCGCGGGCTGGGGTTGCGTGTAATGGAGCCGCACGGAGCGGTTGGTGGCCGCGAGGCTAACCGCGCGCCGCTGCGTCGAAATGCTCGCTATCCCTGCCCTAGGGATCACACGGTCGCTAGCTTGTTGGTGTGTGTGGTAGGAGGTTAGTCCTGAATTGATAGCTGCTAACGCTTATTGGGTAAGCGCTAGAGGCCAATTTGGCTTGAAATTCATGGCCCAGGCCAAGGCGATGTCAGCGCGCCTTGTGGCCCATGAATCTTTCTTACATCACCAGCGCGCGGCCCAGCATCACGCACCAGTCCCAGGCATGCAGGCGCGGCCGGGTGTGCAGGCTGCCGCCTTTGAGGGCGTCGACCTTGTCCAGAATGCGCAGGCCGCCTTGCACGACCAGGCGCAGCTCCCACCCCGCGCGGCCGGGCAGGCGGTGCACCAGGGGGGCGCCGGTTTGCATGCTGGCGCGGGCCCAGCGGGCGCAGCCGGTGATGAGGCGGATGTTTTCGGGCGTGTTGCGCAGCGCCAGCAGGTCGGCCTGGCAGGCGCCGTGGGCGGCGCAGTCGGCGCGCGGCAGGTAGTGGCGGCCGCGCGGGATGTCTACGCTCAGGTCTTGCCAGAAGTTGATGAGCTGCAGTGCGGTGCAGATGGCGTCGCTTTGTTCCAGCGCCTGGGCGTCGGTCACGCCATACAGGTGCAACAACAGGCGGCCCACGGGGTTGGCCGAGCGGCGGCAGTAGTCCAGCAGTTCGTGGCGATCAACGTAGCCTTCGGCATCGCGGGTTTTTTCCACGTCTTGCATGAAGGCGCTGAGCAAGTCTGCCAGCAGCGGCACGGGCAGGTGGTGGCTGCGCAGCACCGCTTGCAGCGGCAGGAACACGTCGGCCCAGCGGGGCGAGGGTGGCTGGCCCTGGGCGATGGCCATCAGGTCAGCGTGGTAAGCGGTCAGGTCGGCCAGCCGGTCTGCTGCGGGGGCGTCGCCTTCGTCGGCAATGTCGTCAGCGGTGCGGGCAAAGCCGTAGATGGCGGCAATGGGCTGACGCAGGTGTGGCGGGCACAACAGGGACGCGACCGGGAAGTTTTCGTAATGGGTGACCGGCGCAGCGATGGCTGCACCGTCATTCTTCTGCGGAGCCGTGGCCAGCTGGGGCGCGGATGCGTATGCGGCGACGGACGCGGTCGGCGGGACTTCAGATGTAGGGGGGGTTGGGCGGTCGTTCACCCGCTGATTGTCGCTTGACAATGCGGGGGGCTTCTCATAGATTACTAACCGGTCAGTCAGTAATCGAAGAAAGCCAATTCAACCTGGGACAAGGAGGCTGGCCGGTAACGGTTACGACCGTTGCGTTTTCAGCGCAGGCATTCGGGCCTGCGTTTTGCGTGCAGCCCCTGCAACTCCTTGTAGCCCTTCTCTACTCACCGGATTTTCCATGCGCACATCCTCCGCCTTGCGGCCTATTCAACGGCACTGCCGGACCTTGCTGGTGCTGGCCACAGCGGCTTTGCTGGCCGCCTGCTCGCGCCCCGCGCCGCCCGAGGAGCCTGTGCGCTCCGTCAAGCTGCTGACGGTGGGAGTGGGTGCGCTGCAGTCCAGCCTGGAGTATTCGGGCGAGGTGCGGGCACGGGTCGAGTCGCGGTTGGGGTTTCGCGTAGCGGGCAAGATCGTGCAGCGCCAGGCGGAGCTGGGCCAGCGCGTGAAGGCAGGGCAGGTGCTGGCGCAGCTGGACCCGCGCGACTACCAACTGGCCGCTGACGCCGCGCGCGCGCAGCTGGCATCGGCCGCCACCCAGCGTGACCTGGCCGCTGCCGACTACAAGCGCTACCAGACGCTGAAGGACCAGAACTTCATCAGCGGCGCCGAACTGGAGCGCCGCGACGCCACGCTGAAAGCCGCCCAGGCCACGCTGGACCAGGCCCGCGCGCAGCTGTCGTCGCAAGGCAACCAGACGGCCTACACCACGCTGGTGGCTGACGTGTCGGGCGTGGTCACAGGTATTGACGCCGAACCGGGCCAGGTGGTGTCGGCCGGAACCCCCGTGGTGCGCATTGCGCAGGACGGCCCGCGCGACGTGGTGTTTGCGGTGCCCGAAGACAAGGTGGGGCAGATCACGCCAGGCTCTGAAGTGGCGGTGCGCGGCTGGTCCGGCGGTGCGGGCCTGACCGGCCGCGTCCGCGAAGTGGCCGCCAGTGCCGACGCAGCCACGCGCACTTTCCAGATCAAGGTGGCTATTGATGGCACCGATGCCCCCGCGCTGGGCTCCACCGTGTACGTCACGCCCAAGGCGCTCAGCCATGCGGGCATTCCGGCCATCAAGCTGCCCACCAGTGCGCTGCGCCAGGAGGGTCAGTCCACCGCAGTGTGGGTGTACGACGCCGCCAGCAGCACGGTGAAGTCGCAGGTGGTGCAGATTGCCACGGCCGATGGCAACGAGGCCGTGGTGGCTGCGGGCCTGGCGCCGGGCATGCAGGTGGTGGCCACGGGCGTGCATGTGCTCTCGCCGGGGCAGAAGGTGCTGATTTATCAGCAAAAAAATACTGTAGCGCCCGCCAGTAAAGCGCAGACAGCTACTAATACAGTAGCAATGCCTGCGCTGCCCGCCGCATCCGGTGGGACGGCTGATGCAGCCGCTACCGCAGCAGCACCCGCAGCTTCCACAGCCAACTGAGATCGGCCATGACGCAAGTACAACCCAAAGAGGGGTTCAACCTCTCCAAGTGGGCGCTCGACCATCCTGCCCTCACGCGCTACCTGATGGTGGTGCTGATGCTGCTGGGCTTTGCCGCCTATTTTCAGCTGGGGCAGGACGAAGATCCGCCGTTCACCTTCCGCGCCATGGTGGTGCGCACCTACTGGCCCGGCGCCACGGCGCAGCAGGTGGCCGAGCAGGTCACTGACAAGATCGAGCGCACGCTGCAAGAGGTGCCGTATGCCGACAAGATCCGCAGCTATTCCAAGCCCGGCGAGTCGCAGATCATTTTTCAGATCAAGGACTCGTCCAAGGCCAGCGAGGTTGCCAACGTCTGGTACAGCGTGCGCAAGAAGGTGGGCGACATGCGCTACACCTTGCCGCAGGGCATCCAGGGCCCGTTTTTCAACGACGACTTTGGCGATGTGTATGGCGTGATCTATGCGCTGGAGTCCGAAGGCTTCAGCTACGCCGAACTCAAGCAATTTGCTGACGACGCGCGCCAGCAACTGCTGCGCGTGCCCGATGTGGCCAAGGTGGAACTGTTTGGCGTCCAGGACGAAAAGCTATTTATCGAGATTTCGCAAAAGCGTCTTTCGCAGCTGGGCCTGGACATGAACCAGGTGCTGGCCCAGCTGGGTCAGCAAAACGCTGTGGAAAGCGCGGGCGCCATCCAGACCCCGCAAGACCAAGTGCAGGTGCGCGTCGAAGGGCAGTTCAATGCCATCGAAGACCTGCGTGCCATGCCGATTCGGGGTCCATCCGGCGCACAGCTGCGACTGGGCGACATCGCAGAGGTCAAGCGCGGTTATGTAGACCCCGCCACCGTGAAGGTGCGCCATCAGGGGCAGGAAGTGATTGCGTTGGGTGTCTCCATGACCAAGGGCGGCGACATCATCGCGCTGGGCAAGGCGCTGCACGCAACCACCGGGCGCATCGGAAGTTCGCTGCCCGCAGGGGTGAGGCTGGTCAACGTGCAGGATCAGCCCAAGGCCGTGGCAACCTCGGTGAACGAATTTATCAAGGTGTTGATAGAGGCTGTGGTCATCGTGCTGGCGGTGAGCTTTATTGCGCTGGGACTGCACAAGCGCCCCGGCAACAATCCCCTGTGGAAGCGCTGGTACATCGACCCGCGGCCCGGGCTGGTGGTGGGCATCACCATCCCGCTGGTGCTGGCGGTGACCTTTTTGGCCATGTGGTACTGGGACATCGGTCTGCACAAGATCTCGCTGGGCTCGCTCATCATCGCGCTGGGCCTGCTGGTGGACGACGCGATCATCGCGGTCGAGATGATGGTGCTCAAGCTCGAAGAGGGCTACGACAAGGTGCGTGCCGCAACGTTTGCCTACGAGATCACAGCCATGCCGATGCTCACGGGTACGCTGATCACGGCAGCGGGCTTTCTGCCCATTGGCCTGGCCAAGTCCATGACGGGTGAATACACGTTTGCGATCTTTGCGGTGACGGTCATCGCGCTGGTGCTCAGCTGGATCGTGTCGGTGTACTTTGTGCCCTACCTGGGCACGCTGCTGCTCAAGGTGCCGCCCCATGTGTTGGCCGCACAGGCCAACAAAGGCATCACGGACGACCCGCATGAGGTATTTGACAGCCCGTTCTACCGCACCTTCCGCCGACTGGTGGACTGGTGTGTGCAGCATCGCTGGCTCACCATCGGCGCCACGGT
Organism: uncultured Gammaproteobacteria bacterium; assembly: GCA_947085645.1. GTDB lineage: Bacteria > Pseudomonadota > Gammaproteobacteria > Burkholderiales > Burkholderiaceae_C > Acidovorax. Next base: position 89,205 of record CAMTXG010000006.1, on the reverse strand, counting down.
GCTGACGTTTGTGCTGGGCATTGTGGGCATGGGCCAAGTGCAACAGCAGTTCTTCCCGGATTCGAGCCGACCAGAAATCATGGTGGACATCTGGTTCCCCGAGGGCACATCCTTTGTCGGTAACGAAGAGGTCACCCAGCGCGTCGAGCAGAGATTGATGTCAGAGCCGGGTGTTAGTTCGGTGAGCACCTGGGTCGGCTCCGGTGTGCCGCGCTTTTATTTGCCGCTCGACCAAGTGTTCCCCCAGACGAATGTTTCGCAGTTCATCGTGCTGTCGCGGGACTTGGCTGTGCGCGAATCGCTGCGCGTGGCGCTGCCGGAAATATTGGCGAAAGAGTTCCCGGAGGTGCGTGGCCGCGTCAAGCTGCTGCCCAACGGGCCGCCGGTGCCGTATCCGGTGCAGTTTCGCGTGGTGGGGCCTGATCCGCTGGTGCTGCGAGAGCGTGCTGACGAGGTGAAAGCCCAACTGCGCCAGAACCCCAACATGCGCGGCGTGAACGACAACTGGAACGAGTCCGTGAAGGTGCTGCGCCTGGAGGTGGATCAGGCCAAGGCGCGCGCTTTGGGTGTCACCAGCCAGTCGATTGCCCAGGCGTCCAAGACCATCCTCTCGGGCACGCAGGTGGGGCAGTTCCGCGAGGGCGACAAACTCATCGACATTGTGCTGCGCCAGCCGCTGGATGAGCGCAACGCCATCACCGACATCGCCAACGCCTACCTGCCCACGGCCTCCGGCAAGTCGATTCCGCTCACGCAGATCGCCAAGCCCGTGTTCACCTGGGAGCCGGGTGTGATGTGGCGCGAGAACCGCGACTACGCCATCACCGTGCAGGGTGACGTTACGGAGGGACTGCAGGGCGCCACCGTGACGGCCGCACTACAACCGGCCCTGAAGGCGATCGAAGCCCAGTGGCGCTCGGCGGGTCAGGGTGCGTACCGCATCGAGGTGGCGGGTGCTGTAGAGGAAAGCTCCAAGGGATCGGCGTCGATTGCGGCGGGTATCCCGGTGATGTTGTTCATCACCTTCACGCTGCTCATGCTGCAGCTCCATAGCTTCAGCCGCGCGATGCTGGTGTTTTTGACCGGGCCTCTGGGTCTGGCGGGTGTGGCGGGTGCGCTGATTTTGCTCAACCGCCCCTTCGGCTTCGTGGCGCTGCTGGGTGTGATCGCGCTCATGGGCATGATCCAGCGCAACTCGGTGATCCTGATTGATCAGATCGAGAAAGACCGCGCCCGCGGCATACCTGCGTGGGACGCGATTGTGGAGTCAACCGTGCGCCGTGCGCGTCCCATCGTGCTGACCGCAGCCGCTGCGGTGCTGGCCATGATCCCGCTGTCGCGCAGCGTGTTCTGGGGCCCGATGGCTGTGGCTATCATGGGCGGGCTTATTGTTGCCACCGTGCTGACCCTGCTGGCCCTGCCCGCGATGTACGCTGCCTGGTTCCGCGTGAAACGGCCCGAGCCCGAAGTTCTTGGGGGCGTTTGACGGGCAGCCTGTCCGCATCAGGTAAAATAGAAGGTTGACCGATTTCACACAGGCGGCAGCGTAGTTTGCCGCCTGTTTGTTTGTAGAACCGCGCGGGTGGCGAAATTGGTAGACGCACCAGGTTTAGGTCCTGACGGTAGCAATACTGTGCGGGTTCGAGTCCCGCCCCGCGCACCACCCATGTGAGACTTTGCGGAACACGGCGCTGCTGCGCTGCAGCCAGCACGATCCACATTCATAAGAGGAATAGCCATGGCCGTTACTGTTGAAACCCTTGAGAAGCTCGAGCGCAAGATTACGCTGAGCGTGCCCGTCACCCTGATCCAGTCCGAAGTCGACACGCGCCTCAAGCGCCTGGCCCGCACGGTCAAGATGGACGGTTTTCGTCCTGGCAAGGTCCCCATGACGGTGGTTGCCCAGCGCTACGGCTACTCGGTGCAGTACGAAGTGCTGAACGACAAGGTCGGTGAAGCGTTTGCAGTAGCAGCCAATGAAGCCAATCTGCGTGTTGCTGGCCAGCCCCGCATCACCGAAAAGGAAGGTGCGCCCGAAGGCCAGGTCACTTTCGATGCCATTTTCGAAGTGTTCCCTGAAGTCAAGATCGCTGACTTGGCTGACGCCGAAGTTGAAAAGCTGTCTGCTGAGGTGACCGATTCGGCCATCGACAAGACCATCGACATCCTGCGCAAGCAACGCCGCAGCTTCGCACAGCGCGCCATGGACGCTGCCGCGCAAGACGGTGACCGCGTGACGGTGGACTTTGAAGGCAAGATCGACGGCGAGCCTTTTGAAGGCGGCAAGGCTGAAGATTTCCAGTTCCTGGTCGGCGAAGGCCAGATGCTCAAGGAATTTGAAGACGCAGTGCGCGGCATGAAGTCGGGCGAAAGCAAAACCTTCCCCTTGGCTTTCCCTGCGGAATACCACGGCAAGGATGTCGCTGGCAAGACCGCTGACTTCCTGGTGACCATCAAGAAGATCGAAGCCGCCCACCTGCCCGAAGTGAACGACGCTTTGGCCAAGTCCCTGGGCATCGCCGACGGTTCTGTCGATGGCCTGCGTGCAGACATCAAGAAAAACCTGGAGCGCGAAGTCAAGTTCCGCCTGCTGGCCCGCAACAAGGCGGCCGTGATGGATGCCCTGGTGTCCAAGGCCGAACTGGATCTGCCCAACGCCAGCGTGCAGTCCGAAATCGCCCGCCTGCTGGAAGGCGCCCGCGCCGAACTTAAGCAACGTGGCATCAAGGACGCCGACAAGGCCGAGATCCCTGAAGACGTGTTCCGCCCCCAGGCCGAGCGCCGTGTACGCCTGGGTCTGGTAGTGGCTGAGCTGGTGCGTGCCAATGAACTGCAGGCCAAGCCCGAGCAGCTCAAGGCCCACATCGACGAGCTGGCTGCCAGCTACGAGAAGCCCGAAGACGTTGTGCGCTGGTACTTTGGCGACCGCCAACGCCTGGCCGATGTCGAGGCCGTTGTGATCGAAAACAACGTCACCGAGTTCGTGCTGAGCAAGGCCAAGGTCGTTGAAAAGGCTGTTTCGTTTGATGAGCTGATGGCTCAGCAGGGCTGATAGGCCCGTGCCACAACAGCCGACGCTCTGTGTTGGGGCCGTAGGCTGCTGAGGATCACACCAGGGGCTTGTGCTTTCGTGCACAAGCCCCAATTCATTTCTGGGTACAGTACCTGCTTGTCTGGAGAAAACATGAGCGCATTGGAAACACAAGGCCTGGGCATGGTCCCCATGGTCATCGAGCAGTCGGGCCGTGGCGAGCGGTCCTATGACATCTACTCGCGCCTGCTCAAGGAGCGCGTTATTTTCCTGGTCGGCCCGGTCAATGACCAGACCGCCAATCTGGTGGTAGCGCAGCTGCTGTTCCTGGAGAGCGAAAACCCCGACAAGGATATTTCGTTCTACATCAACTCCCCAGGCGGCTCGGTGAGTGCCGGCATGGCGATCTTTGACACCATGAACTTCATCAAGCCCGATGTTTCCACCCTGTGCACCGGCATGGCCGCCAGCATGGGCGCGTTTCTTCTGGCTGCTGGTGAAAAGGGCAAGCGTTTTGCATTGCCCAATTCCAAGGTCATGATCCACCAGCCGCTGGGCGGCATGCAGGGCCAAGCGACCGAGATCGAGATCCATGCCCGCGAGATCCTCAAGACCCGCGAGCAACTCAACAAAATTCTGGCCGAACGCACGGGCCAGCCGCTGGAAAAGATCCAGCGCGATACCGAGCGCGATTATTTCCTGTCTGCCGACGAGTCCAAAGAATACGGCCTGGTTGACCAGGTGATCAGCAAGCGCTCCTGATCGCCAAAGGGTCAAACAGCGGCGTTTTCCTCTTGGGAAGACGCCGTTTTTTATTTGGTTATCATCCCGACAACTTTCCGTAACAAGCAAGGCATTGCCCCCATGGCCGAGAAAAAAGGCTCTTCCAGCGAAAAAACCCTTTACTGCTCTTTTTGCGGCAAAAGCCAGCATGAAGTGAAGAAGCTGATCGCCGGTCCGTCGGTCTTTATCTGCGACGAGTGCATTGACCTTTGCAACGAGATCATTCGCGACGAGCTTCCTGCCGGTGACCTGGCACGTGAAGGCCGCAGCGACCTGCCCACCCCGGTAGAGATCAAGACCAACCTCGACAACTACGTGATCGGCCAGGACGTGGCCAAGCGCACGCTGGCGGTGGCTGTGTACAACCACTACAAGCGCCTGCGCCACAAGGACAAGGCTCACAAAGATGATGTGGAACTGTCCAAGAGCAACATCTTGTTGATCGGCCCCACGGGCTCGGGCAAGACGCTGCTGGCACAGACACTGGCGCGCATGCTGGACGTGCCGTTCGTGATGGCGGATGCGACCACGCTGACCGAAGCGGGCTATGTGGGTGAGGATGTCGAGAACATCGTCCAGAAGCTGCTGCAAAGCTGCAACTACGAGGTGGAGCGTGCACAGCGCGGCATCGTCTACATCGATGAGATCGACAAGATCTCGCGCAAGTCGGACAACCCCTCCATCACCCGCGACGTGTCGGGTGAGGGCGTGCAACAGGCGCTGCTTAAGCTCATCGAAGGCACCATGGCCAGCGTGCCACCCCAGGGTGGTCGCAAGCACCCCAATCAGGACTTTTTGCAGATCGACACGACCAACATCCTGTTCATCTGCGGCGGTGCTTTTGCTGGGCTGGAGAAGGTCATCGAGAACCGAACAGAAGCCTCGGGCATCGGTTTCGGGGCATCGGTCAAGAGCAAGAAGCAGCGGTCGCTGACCGAGGTCTTCACCGAAATCGAACCTGAAGATCTGATCAAGTTCGGCCTGATCCCTGAGCTGGTGGGCCGTATGCCCGTGGTGACGGCGCTGGCGGAACTGAGCGAAGACGCGCTGGTGCAGATCCTGACAGAACCCAAGAACGCGCTGGTCAAGCAATACAGCAAGCTCCTGGCCATGGAAGGAGTGGACTTGGAAATCCGTCCGGCTGCCCTCAAAGCCATCGCCCGCAAGGCGCTTGCGCGCAAGACGGGCGCCCGTGGGCTGCGTTCCATTCTGGAGCAATCGCTGATCAGCACGATGTTCGACCTGCCCAACACCAGCAACGTCGAAAAGGTGGTGGTGGATGAGTCCACTATCGAAGAAAACAAGCCACCGCTGTTGGTTTACCGCGAAGCGGCCAAGAAGGCCTGAGATGACCGGAAAGGGCGCCCTGAAGTCGCCCCCTGCCCCATCAACCCTTGCAGCAGTGCGGCTGCATGCAAGGGTTGAAAATCCCCACATGTGGACCATATTCCACAGAGCACTTTGAGGATTTCCATGTCCGGACATACCCCCCTGCCAGCCACCCCCATTGACCTTCCGCTGTTGCCTTTGCGTGACGTGGTCGTGTTCCCTCACATGGTCATCCCACTGTTTGTGGGCCGCCCCAAGAGCATCAAGGCGCTTGAAATGGCCATGGAGGCTGATCGCCGCATCATGCTCGTCGCCCAGAAGGCGGCCGCCAAGGACGAGCCTTCGGCGTCTGACATGTTCGATGTCGGCTGTGTCTCCACCATCTTGCAGATGCTCAAGCTGCCTGATGGCACTGTGAAGGTTTTGGTTGAAGGCCAGCAGCGCGCCCAGGTGTCTTCCATTGACGACGCAGACACCCATTTCATGGCCACTGTGCTGCCGGTCGAAGCCACGCCGGACGCTAACAAGCCCAGCGAGATCGAGGCGCTTCGCCGTGCGGTGATGCAGCAGTTCGACCAGTACGTCAAACTCAATAAAAAGATCCCACCCGAGATCCTGACATCCATCTCCAGCATTGATGACCCGGGCCGTCTGGCTGACACCATCGCTGCGCATCTCCCGCTCAAGCTGGAGAACAAGCAGGTGGTGCTGGATCTGTCGGACGTGAAGGCGCGTCTTGAAAATCTGTTCGAGCAGTTGGATCGCGAAGTAGACATCCTCAACGTCGACAAGAAAATCCGCGGCCGCGTGAAGCGCCAGATGGAAAAGAACCAGCGTGACTTTTATTTGAACGAGCAGGTCAAGGCCATTCAGAAGGAGCTGGGCGAAGGCGACGAAGGCGCCGACATTGAAGAGATCGAGAAAAAGATCAAGCTGGCCAAGATGCCTGCTGAAGCGCGCAAAAAGGCAGACGGCGAACTCAAGAAGCTCAAGCTCATGTCGCCCATGTCGGCCGAGGCGACGGTGGTTCGCAACTACATCGATGTACTCACCGCGCTGCCGTGGAGCAAAAAGACCAAAATCAAGCACGACCTCGTCAATGCCGAAGGCGTTCTGAACGAAGATCACTTCGGCCTCGACAAAGTCAAGGATCGCATCCTTGAGTACCTTGCAGTGCAGCAACGCGTGGACAAGGTGAAGGCGCCCATCCTGTGCCTGGTGGGCCCTCCTGGCGTAGGCAAGACCTCGCTGGGCCAGTCGATCGCCAAAGCCACCGGTCGCAAATATGTGCGCATGGCCCTGGGCGGCATGCGCGACGAGGCGGAGATTCGCGGGCACCGCCGCACCTACATCGGCGCACTGCCGGGCAAGGTGCTGCAGAGCCTGTCCAAGGTGGGCACGCGCAATCCGCTGTTCCTGCTCGACGAGATCGACAAGCTCGGTACCGACTTCCGTGGCGATCCGTCGAGCGCACTGCTGGAGGTGCTGGACCCCGAGCAGAACCACACCTTTGGCGACCACTACGTGGAGGTTGATTTCGACCTGAGCGATGTGATGTTTGTCGCTACATCGAACTCGATGAACATTCCGCCGGCTCTGCTCGATCGAATGGAAGTGATCCGCCTGTCGGGTTACACCGAGGATGAGAAGACCAGCATTGCCATGAAGTATCTGCTGCCCAAGCAGCTCAAGAACAATGGCGTGAAGGACGAGGAGCTGCTCATCACCGAGCCCGCCGTGCGCGATATGGTGCGCTACTACACGCGTGAAGCTGGTGTGCGCTCCCTGGAGCGCGAGCTGTCCAAGATCTGCCGCAAGGTGGTCAAGGGCCTGCAGCTTAAGAAGTACGAGCCACAAGTCGTTGTCACCGCCGATAATTTGCCCGACTTCCTGGGGGTGCGCAAGTACACCTATGGCCGCGCCGAGGCGCAAAACCAGGTTGGTCAGGTGGTAGGCCTCGCATGGACCGAGGTGGGCGGCGACTTGCTGACGATCGAAGCCGCCGCCATGCCCGGCAAGGGCGTGATCACGCGCACCGGCTCGCTGGGCGACGTGATGAAAGAATCGGTGGAGGCAGCCCGCACCGTGGTGCGCAGCCGCTCGCGCATTCTCGGCATCAAGGATGAAGCATTTGAAAAGCGCGATATCCACATCCATGTGCCCGATGGCGCAACGCCCAAAGACGGCCCCAGTGCGGGTGCTGCCATGACCACGGCTTTCGTTTCGGCACTGACTGGAATTCCTGTGCGCGCTGATGTGGCGATGACTGGTGAAATCACTCTGCGTGGCGAAGTCACTGCCATTGGTGGGTTGAAGGAAAAGTTGCTTGCAGCTCTGCGTGGCGGGATCAAGACCGTGTTGATCCCTGAGGAAAACGTGAAGGACCTTGCCGAGATTCCAGACAACGTGAAGAGTGGCCTGGAGATCGTACCGGTGCGCTGGATCGACAAGGTGCTGGAAGTAGCGCTGGAAAGCAAGCCAGTGCCATTGACTGACGAAGAAGTCGCTGTGGTCGCTGCCGCTGCTCCAGAGAAATCAGCTGCTTCTTCGGCTACACCCGATGGTTTGAAGCATTAAGGCAAAAATTTCTTTTGAGCCTTAAAAAATGCGCTACAATTCCTCTCATCGCAGCAAACGTTGTACAATGTGAGGCTTCGGTAAATTGCGGGAATAGCTCAGTTGGTAGAGCGCAACCTTGCCAAGGTTGAGGTCGAGAGTTCGAGACTCTTTTCCCGCTCCAATTTCCAAAAAGGGAAGCAATAGCTTCCCTTTTTTGTCAGGGGAATGTGAATTTCTGGCGCGGTAGCAAAGCGGTTATGCCCCGGATTGCAAATCCGGTTAGTCCGGTTCGACTCCGGACCGCGCCTCCAGATTCTGTTTTCGATGTTGCTGTGTGGCTTGTCTGCAAAACGCACTTGCGAAGATCGGTTCTGGCACGGGTTGGTTGTTTGAATTTTTTGGCGTGCAATCGCACACTGCTAAAAAATAGCGATATAATTTGAGGCTTGCTGGATTGCTGAGGTAGAAATACCAAAGTGTTAGCAGCAAATGCGGGAATAGCTCAGTTGGTAGAGCGCAACCTTGCCAAGGTTGAGGTCGAGAGTTCGAGACTCTTTTCCCGCTCCATATTTGTAAGGGAAGCTTCGGCTTCCCTTTTTTATTGGTGGTGGCTGGGCGTGTGTTGCAACCCGCCCTGTGACCAGAAGCGACAGGGCATTGCGCGCAAGCGCGGCCCGGGTTACGCTGCCACGCAGGTGTGCGTTGGGCAGCCAGCGCCCCGATGGTGAAATTGGTAGACACTGCGGACTTAAAATCCGCCGCTTTCCTGAAAAGGGGCGTGCCGGTTCGACCCCGGCTCGGGGCACCACGAAGAGCCTGTTCAATGTTTTTTTGGAGATCGCATTGGAGTGCAATCGGGATGATGGGATGCTCCGGTTGCGCCGCGTGGGCACGTGCCCATGCAAGCAGCCGAGGCGTCTAATCGCCCGATTTCACTCCAGCCCTTCGGGCAAGTGCCTTGTCGGGCGGTCTGCGGTGTTGCAGCGCTTGTGGATAGCCGGGCTGTCCACTGCGCACCGCGCCTTGCATCCCATCCCGGCAAGGTACGTGTGCGACTCCAAAAAGGCATTGAACAGGCTCTAGGATTCAATCATGTCAAGTTACAACGCTCCCTTCGAAATCCACGTCCATGGACAGGTTCAGCTGCGCCCCGATGCGAGTTTCGACCAGCTCCAGGAAGCGCTCAAACCCCTGTGGAAATACGCCGGAGCCCGTTCTCTGGCCGATGGTGCTGCCAGCGCTTATGAAGAAGAGCCCGGTATCAAATTCGATGCGCAGGAGCATTTGCTGCAGATCTGCTGGACCGTGCGGGGCGACGACGATTTTCGCCAGTCACTCGACGAGATGTGCATGAGCCTCAATGAACTGGCAGAGCAGGGCGCCGCCATTGAGGTGACCTTCTACGACACCGATTTTGATGAAGAGGACGAGGGCCAAAGCACCGAGTCTCGCGATGACTTTGTCATGCTGTTTGTGGGGCCAACGCCCGCAGCCATCATGCAGGTTCAACGTGACCTGCTGGTGCAAGACGTGGTCAACATGATGGAGCGCCACTTTGACGGCGCTGAACTGGGCGGCGTGGTGACCGAGATTGACAAACTGTTCAGCCAGCGTTTTGATGCATTGGTGAACTCGCTGGAAATCGGCAAGCCACCGCGCGGTTCGGGCGGCTCTGGGGGCGGTCATGGGGGGGGCGGTGGTCGTCGCCCGCGCCATTTGCATTGATAGCGCTGCGGTAGGCGCCGCGGCGCACTCACTGCCAATGTTTTGTCTCGCTCACGCGCCCAGGGGCCGTTGATTGTTGACGTCTCCAGCGGGTTCGTGTGAGCCCGTTGCTGTCCATGAAATCTGAACTTCCTTACCTGCGGTCGTACCCTGAGTCCTTGCAGGACCAAGCGCGTGAATTGTTGGCGCGCGGAACACTCGGCACGGTGTTGCTGCGCAAGTATCCGCAGGCCCATGCGGTGCGCAGCGACAAGGCGCTCTATGACTACGCGCAAGAGTTGAAGTCGCGCTACTTGCGCAACGCAGGCACCATCAACAAGGTGCTGTTCGATAACAAAATCCATGTGGTGCGGCACGCGCTGGGTTTGCACACATCGGTGTCCCGCGTGCAGGGCAACCGCCTAGCGGCCAAACATGAGATCCGTATTGCGGCCATGTTCAAGCAGGCTCCGGACGAGTTTTTGCGCATGATTGTTGTCCATGAGTTGGCCCACCTTCGGGAGAAAGACCATGACAAGGCTTTCTACCAACTGTGCTCCCACATGGAGCCTCAATACCACCAGTACGAGTTCGATCTGCGCTTGTACCTCACGCATGTGGAGCACGCGGGAGAGCGACTGTGGGGTGCTGACTGAACCGACGCATGCAGTGCATTTTTTGTGTGCGTCCGAGTTGGCAAATTTTTGCTATTAAATAGATAGCTATCGGCGCTTTATGGATAAGCGCCAGGGCCTATTTTCATTCGCGGATTCAAGTCACGGCACAGAAACCGCTTCGCAACAAGCGGAGGGCAGGCTCAGCCAGCGTTTGGCCGCTGCCTGCAGCATGGGCAAAGGGCCGGTGGTGAGAAGGCGGACTTTGTGGGCGAACGCTGTATCTGCTTCTGCCAATGGGCCTTGCGACGCTTCATCACCTGTGCCTGTATTTGTGGTGTCTGCACTTGTATCTACATCGGCGCCGTGGTTTGCCAGGTTCAACAGCCCCGCCGTTTCCAGCAGCCGGCGCGTTTGTCGCGCTACCGGTTCGCCGGTCTCAATGAACTGCACGTCAGGCCCCACCAGCGCTCGCAGTTCGTTCGCTACAAAGATGTAGTGCGTGCATCCCAGCACCAGGGTGTCGATCTGACCCGGGCCCTTGCCGAAGCTGCCCATGGCGCGGATGTAGCGCTCGCACAGCGCTCCGGTTTCCGATGACAGGGTAGTGGCGGGGTCAGAAGCGGCCAGGGGCAGCGCCACGCTGCGCTCAATGGCGTGGGCCAGACCGTCGCAGGGTTGCACTACAAACTGGGCTTGGTCCGCCAGCGATGCCATCAGCTTGCCAAACTTGGCGCTGGTGAGCGTGCCCCGCGTTCCCATCACGCCCACATGCCCTGTTTTGGTGACCGCCAACGCGGGTTTGACGGCGGGCTCCAGGCCCACCAGCGGCAGGTCGGGGTGGCTGCTGCGCACTTCGTGGATGGCAGCGGCCGTTGCGGTATTGCATGCCACCACCAGGGCCTTGATGTGATGCTGACTGCGCAGGTAGGCAGTGATCGCGTGCGTGCGCGCACCCACGTAGGCATCGCCCCGCTCGCCGTACGGTGCGTTGGCGCTGTCGGCCAGGTACACAAAGCGCTCGTTGGGCAGTGCGGCGCGCAGTGCCCGCAGCACGCTCAGGCCGCCCACGCCGCTGTCAAATACGCCAATGGGCTGCTGTTGCTGCTGCTGCTCTTCCAGTGTCATGGGTGCTGGTGTGACGTGTGGTGGGGAAAAAGTGAGGCAGCAGTGGGACAGAAAACGCCCCCGTCAGGCCAAGGCACTGGGGGGCGTCGGTTGAGGACGGATATCAGGCTGCTGCCACGCCGATGCCTTTGAACTCGCCCGTGGCGATGCGCTTTTGCCATTCGGCGGGGCCGGTGATGTGCGCACTGGTGCCGCCAGAGTCCACGGCCACGGTCACGGGCATGTCCACCACGTCGAATTCGTAGATGGCTTCCATGCCCAGGTCTGCAAAGCCGACCACCTTGGCGGTCTTGATGGCCTTGCTCACCAGATAGGCGGCGCCGCCCACGGCCATGAGGTAGGCGCTCTTGTGGTTCTTGATGGATTCAATCGCCACCGGGCCGCGCTCTGCCTTGCCGATCATGGCAATGAGGCCGGTTTGCTCCAGCATCATGTCGGTGAACTTGTCCATGCGCGTGGCGGTGGTGGGGCCTGCAGGGCCCACGGCCTCGCCCTTGACGGGGTCCACGGGGCCCACGTAGTAGATCACGCGGTTGGTGAAGTCCACAGGCAGTTTTTCGCCCTTGGCCAGCATGTCCTGGATGCGCTTGTGCGCAGCGTCGCGGCCGGTCAGCATCTTGCCGTTCAGCAGCAGCGTGTCGCCGGGCTTCCAGCTGGCCACTTCTTCCTTGGTCAGTGTGTCCAGGTTGACCTTCTTGCTCTTGTTGTAGTCGGGCGCCCAGTCCACGTTGGGCCACAGGTCCAGGCTGGGTGGGTCCAGGTACACAGGGCCTGAGCCGTCCAGCACAAAGTGTGCATGGCGCGTGGCGGCGCAGTTTGGAATCATCGCAATCGGCTTGCTGGCCGCGTGCGTGGGGTACATCTTGATCTTCACGTCCAGCACCGTGGTGAGGCCGCCCAGGCCTTGGGCGCCAATGCCCAGGGCGTTGACCTTCTCGAACAGCTCCAGGCGCAGGGCCTCGACCTTGTCGAGTGCAGGGCCACCGGTTTTCGCGGCTTCGGCCTTGGCCTGCAGTTCATACATGTCCAGGTCGTCCATCAGGCTTTCCTTGGCCATCAGCACCGCCTTTTCTGCCGTGCCGCCAATGCCGATGCCCAGCATGCCCGGTGGGCACCAGCCTGCGCCCATGGTGGGAACGGTCTTGAGCACCCAGTCCACCACACTGTCGCTGGGGTTGAGCATGTACATCTTGGACTTGTTCTCCGAGCCGCCGCCCTTGGCTGCCACCGTGATGTCCACGGTGTTGCCAGGCACGATCTCGGTGAAGATCACGGCCGGTGTGTTGTCCTTGGTGTTCTTGCGGTCGAATTGGGGGTCGGCCACCACGCTGGCGCGCAGGGTGTTGTCGGGGTGGTTGTAGCCGCGGCGCACGCCTTCGTTGATGGCGTCGTCCAGGCTGCAGGGCTTGCCGCTGCTGTCCGCGTCAAAACCTTCCCAGCGCACATCCATGCCTACTTTCAGGAACACATTGACGATGCCAGTGTCCTGGCAAATGGGGCGCTGGCCGGTGGCGCTCATCTTGCTGTTGGTCAGGATCTGGGCAATGGCGTCTTTGGCCGCCGGGCTTTGCTCGCGCTCGTAGGCGCGTGCCAGGTGGGCGATGTAGTCGGTGGGGTGGTAGTAGGAGATGTACTGCAGCGCCGCAGCAACGGACTCGACGAGATCGTTGTACCGGATGGTCGTGGTCATGGTGGGGGTTTTTTAGAGAAGGACAAACCGGCCAATTATCGCCGTCTGCCTTGCACCACGCTGATGCGGGGCTGGGTGGGTTTCGTGTTTTGCGATAGGCGGCTGCCTCAAACCCCGGGCAGCCCTCGTTAACCCGCTACTTGATCCACTTGCGCTGAGCGCGCGGTACAACAGTGATCTCCACCGCCTGGTGCACGGCGGGCTGGCCGCTTTCCTTGTCGTTTTCGACCACATCTTCCAGATTGATGTCCTTGACATCTGAGTGGGTGTCATCTTCCAGCTCGTCCAGGATTGCACCCACCTTGCGTTCGGCTTCATCGACTGCGGATTTTGGGAGCGGGGTGGTGCGCATGGAGGCATCCAAAGTTGATGGAGGCCCATGATGCAACTTACAGGCACCGCGCCGTGTCGTCCGTTTCTGCAATCTGTGTAGTCCGGTCTGAAGGCTCAGCGCCATTGCATCGACCAGGGCGCAGGCTTTTCCGTGCTTGAGTTCGTATGCAAAGCTGCGGTCGATGTTGGAGCCGCCTTGCGGGCCGCTGGCGCAGAGTGTTCAACTTTTACAGCGGCCAATATGCAGGAGTGCAGAGAGTGCTTCGCGGATATTGTCAGCCATAAATGAGAATGGTTTTTGTTTCTTGTATGCTGGAGTGCTTGCCGTTGACCTTGGAAAACCGCTGACCTGCGCGTCGGCGGCTACCCGTAGTGCCCGGATTTATTGACGACGGAGACCTTCCAGACATGACCACCACCCGCATCGAACGCGACACCTTCGGCCCCATCGAGGTGCCCGCCAACCAACTGTGGGGCGCGCAGACGCAGCGCTCGCTGCAGAACTTCGATATCTCGGGCGAGCAGCAACCGCGCGAGATCATCAAGGCGCTCGCCCAGGTCAAGCGCGCCTCGGCCGTGGTGAACCAGGCCCTGGGCCTGCAGGACGCGACCAAGACCGGTGCCATCGTGGCGGCAGCCGACGAGGTAATCGCTGGCAAACACCCTGACGAATTCCCTCTGGTGGTGTGGCAGACAGGCTCGGGTACGCAAACCAACATGAACGTCAACGAGGTGCTGGCCAACCGCGCCAGCGAACTGCTGGGCGGCGAGCGCGGCGAAGGCCGCCTGGTGCACCCCAACGACGACGTGAACCGCAGCCAGTCAAGCAACGACGTGTTCCCCACCGCCATGCACGTGGCCGCCGTGGAGGCGCTCACGCACAAGCTGCTGCCCGCCATTGCCAAGCTGCGCACCACGCTGGACAAGAAGGCACAGGACTTCGACGGCATCGTCAAGATTGGCCGCACCCATCTGCAGGACGCCACCCCGCTCACGCTGGGCCAGGAGTTCTCGGGCTATGTGGCCCAGCTGGATCATGGCGAGCGCCACGTGCGCGCCGCGCTGCCCCACTTGTGCGAGCTGGCCCTGGGCGGCACGGCTGTCGGCACGGGCCTGAACGCGCCCAAGGGCTATGCCGAGCAGGCTGCCGCCGAGCTGGCGCGCCTCACAGGTCTGCCCTTTGTGACGGCGCCCAACAAGTTCGAGGCCCTGGCCAGCTGCGACGCTCTGGTGCACGCCCATGGCGCACTCAAGACCCTGGCCGCCAGCATGATGAAGATCGCCAACGACGTGCGCTGGCTGGCCAGCGGCCCGCGCAGCGGCATTGGTGAGCTGAGCATTCCCGAGAACGAGCCCGGCTCATCCATCATGCCCGGCAAGGTCAACCCCACGCAGAGCGAGGCTGTGACCATGCTGGCCGCGCAGGTGTTTGGCAACGACGTGGCCATCAACTTCGGCGGCGCCTCGGGCAACTTCGAGCTGAACGTGTTCCGACCGATGGTGGCCCACAACTTCCTGCAGAGCGTGCGCTTGTTGGCTGACGGCATGGTCAGCTTCAACGACCAGTGCGCCGTGGGCATCGAGCCCAACCGCGAGCGCATCACCGAGCTGGTGGACCGCTCGCTGATGCTGGTGACGGCGCTCAACACCCACATTGGCTACGACAAGGCCGCCTATATCGCCAAGAAAGCGCACAAGGAAGGCACCAGCCTGCGTGAAGCGGCCGTGGCGTCGGGCCACGTCACCGGCGAGCAGTTTGACGAATGGGTGGTGCCCGGCAACATGGTGGGTCGGTGACGCCCTCGTCGGGGTAGTACAGCCTATGCACGCAGCGGGCGCTACCCCGTTGCTCCCATCACTCCCATCACTCCCATTTCATCTCTATAGCGCTGCAGCTCTACCCGCTGCTTCGATCAAGCGTCAGGTTCATCGTCCGCCGTTTCGTCTGCGGGTTCCTGTGGCAGCTGGTCAGCGCTTACCGACCCTGTCTCAGTGGGTAGCAAATCGTCGGCATCCGCGCTGAGCAAGTCCACGTGGTCGGGCAGGATGTCCGTGTCGGTAGGCTCGGGCGCCGGGTCAACGCTGCTGCGCTCGCCGGTGCCGAAGCGGTCGGTGTCGCTTTCGCTCTCGCTGCCGTAAGCACCCGCGCTGTCGCTGCCAGAGTCGGATGCATCGCTGGGCCCCAGGCTGTCGATGCCGGTGGCGCTGTGCACTGGGGGTCGGTTGTCAGCGTCGATGCCGAGAAGGCTGCTGGTGGCCATGGTGTCTGCTCCTTTGTGAGGTGATGAAATGAGGGCGAGCGGTGGTGGCCCACCGTTGCCCCCAGCATGCGCGTCGGCGTTGGGACGGTGCGTCAGTGATGGCTGACATCGGCGTCGGCGTTCTCCGACTTACTGCCCTTTGCCCGAGACTGGCGCCCACGCCCGCTGCCGCGCGGCGTGGGCGTGCTGTCCGGGAATCTGGCCGGGAGCGTGTCGCGGCGGTGCCGTGGGTATCCGGTGCCTGTAAACAGCAGGCGCACCAGCGTGGCCGGTACCAGGGTACCAGGGCACCAGACCGCCTGGCAGCCGTGTGGGCTGAGGGGGGTTGCGGCCGGTGGTGATGCAGGCGATGCAGGCGAAGGGGCAGGGCGCGATGAGGGCATGGGTGGTGCAACAGGTGTGGGAGTCGTAGACGCCCCCGATTGCAAGTGCGCGCTGGTGCGATGGGTGTAGGTGCGATCCACCGGCGGTGATGAGACGGCAGGCACCCATCACAACGGTCTGCCGTCCCCATTCTGTGCAACTGCTGTCCCGCTCATTGCACGCCGCCGCGTGTGTGTGGCCGCAAGAAAGTTAAGCCAAAACAGGCTCTAGCGCTTACTGGATAAGCGCTGAAAGCTATAAAAATGATAGTTTGATGCACTGGGCGCCAAGGGGCCAGCGCCTCCACTCGACCCTGAGTGTCGCTCGCCCCATGCACCGTTACATGCGATTGCTTGCGTCCACCAGCGTGTTGTAGGCTTTGACCAGCTTCTCGGCGCTGCCGTCCACCATCCAGCCGCTGCCGGGCTTGAGCATCGTGCGTTCTCCGGTGCTGTAGGGGACGTTGTCACGCACGCGGCGAAAGCGCTCTTTGGACGCCTTGCGGAACTCTTCAGCGCTGCGTTCAAAGCTTGACCACTCGATGGGCAGGGCGTCCTTCTGCGGTTTTACGAAGGCCATGGCTTCGTCGGTGATGGCTTCAAACGCCTCCAGGCGCGGCGCTGCGGCAGCGGCATCAAAAGTCTCGTCGCCCAGTACGTCGGCCAGTTGCTTGGCCTTGGCCATCAGTGCCATCTGGTAGTAGGGCAGCTTGCGGCCCTCGGTCTTTTCGATGTGCGCGAGCTGGGCGCTGAGCAGGTTGTCGTTCTCCACGTCCAGCGCCCTGGAGAAGACGGCGCTTGCCTGCACAAAACCATCAAAACCCGCGGCCAGGGGCCCGTGCATGGACTTGCCCTTGGTGAAATTGTCGTCTTTGTAGTTCTCGCGGTCGTAGTAGGTGTAGGCGTCGGCCACCAGCTTGTCCATGGCCGCGAGCGAGGCGATGTACGCCTTGCCGGCCGAGTCCAGCGCAGGCAGGGCCGGGCGCATGGCCGAGGCGTGCTCAAACTCCGCCACGCACTCTTTCACGTCGTCGCTGAACAGGGCGTAGAGCCCATAGATCACCTTTTCATTGCCGGTGGGGCCCGCCTTCATGTCTTTGACCCAGCTGGAATAGCGGTTGATGGTGCGGTGGGCACGCCCGTCCAGCTTGTTGTAGCAAGTGATGTACGACTGCAGCTTGGCGCTGACGTTGTCGGGCGCAGCGGGCGCCGGTTGCTCTGCGGCTTTGTCCGCGGAGGGCGCTGGCGCAGTAGCGGCTGCGGGCGCAGCGGATGCGGCAGCGGCCTCGGGTTTTGCGGAGTCCGATGCGGGGCTGCAACCCAGCAGTGCGATCAACAGAAGCGGAGCGATGCCCAGATAGCGGGGCGCAAGAAATGTGGTGTGCATGGAATGAGATGGATGCAAAACGGTGGGCGGGTGCCTTGCGCGCGCGGGAGACCGGCAAGGTCAGTGCGTGGCGCCCGGATTCTGTGTTGCACAAGCCCTGTAGTTCCTTGTGTTGCCGACGAAAAGCGTAATCAGATGTACCGCCAACCCGAGGCGGTGTGGGTTGGGTTTGACAATGAGAAGCGTTGCCGTGCAATACCTGCCAAGGGTTTCCGGGTTTGGTATGCAGCATTTTCTGACCTGGGCGCTGTTGCAGTTAGAGATCAAATTGCGCCGACCTCCATGTCGAGAGCCGACGAGCAAGCAGTTTGCCGTTGCTGTTGCTGTCAGCCTGGCTATCCCCGGTAAACGCGCTGCGAGTACTGATCAGGCGCCGCAGGCAAACGCCTGCCTGTAGCGCGCAGGCGTCATGCCCACATGCCGGGAAAATTCGCGCGTGAAATGGGGCTGGTCTGCAAATCCGCAGGCAAAGCCGATTTCGGCCAGGCTGTGCGGGCTCTCCAGCAGCCACCGTGCCGCAGCGCGCGTGCGCGCTTCGGTCACGATGCTGCGGCAGCTCAACCCGTCGGCCGCCAGTGCACGCTGCAGGCTGCGCGGCGGCAGGGCCACGTGCCGGGCAAGGGCATCCACGGTATGGGCCGCAGCAGGGTCGTGGAGTACCTGGCGCGCCAGTTGGTGTGCCAGCGCAGGCCATGAAAGTGCGTTGCACAGATCCACATCGACGGCCTGCGCTGTTCGGCCCCGGTGCCCGGCGGTGGCGGGACCGTCGGGTGGGTGGTCCTCCCACTGCAAGGCCCAGTGACCCATCGGGTGGGACGGCGATGTCGGTGGTTGTGGGGTATCTGGTGCTCCATGCATGGGCATCAGCGCACGGGCCCATTTGTCTGCAGCGGCCAAGACCGCCCCAGGCGCTGCGGCATTGCGTGCTTGCAGTGCGCCGGCGGGTAACAACACATGGGCCCGTAAGCCCCGCACACCCATCGCGTGGCAAGCGCCCAGGATGACGCCCAGCACTGCAACGCTTTCAGCGGACAGCGGCTCTTGCGGGATGCCGCGGCGTGCGTGGTGGCGTATCTCCATCGTCTGCGGCCCCTGCGCGAGAACGCTTACCTGATGGCGCGCGTGAACATAGCGCTCCAGCCGCTGCCAGCGCGCAATCAGGTCAGGCAGGCTGGTGGCCCGCACCAGTGCGATATACACCGGTTCGCCCGCGATCATGTCTACGCGTTGTGCCAGTTGCAGCAAGGTGCCCAGTCCCCCTTGCTGAAGCACCGCCTGCACCACGCTGCGCTTGTAGGTCAGCGGAACCTGGCTGCGCCCGAGGGGTTCCAGCCCCGGCTTGAGGGACGGTACATCAGGCGGCGCGGGGGGCTCCAGCCCGTGAGCGCGCATGGCGCGCACCAGCAGGCGGACCATGGCAGCGCTGGCAAAGTCTTGCATGGGCAGATTGTGCCGTTGCCCGTGCGTTGCTCAGGGCCGTGCACCCAAGGCCTGCAGCACATCTGCACTGCGCACAGGCATGCGGGTAAAACGCACGCCAGTGGCGTCGCGCAGCGCGTTGGCTATCGCCCCGGCCCCGGCCACCATGGCGGTTTCTCCCGCGCCGGTGGGTGGCGCGCCGCTGTCGATCAGGTGCACGTGCAGCGGCGGCACATCGCCCATGCGCGGCAGCGGATAGTCGGCAAAACTGGTGACGGCGATGCCCGAACGGGCCACGGGCAGCTGCTCGAACAGCACCATGCCCAGGCACCACACCAGGTTGCCCTCGGTCTGCGCACGCACGCCATCGGGCTGCAGCACCAGACCGCAGTCGTGCGCGCACCACAGGGCTACCACGCGCACCTGGCCGGTGGCGCGTTGCACCTCCACATCGGCCACGGCGGCGGCGTAGCTCAGGCCCTTGTAGATGCCGCCTGCAATGCCGCGCCCGCGCAGGGTGGTGGCGTCGCTGGCGGGGCGTTCCGGCCAGCGGGCCTCGGCAGCGACGCGGCGCAGCGCCTGGGCCAGGCGTGCATCGGTGGTGTGTTGTAGCCGCCACGCCAATGGGTCGGCCTGGGCCTGGCGCGCGCATTCGTCCATGGCGCTTTCCACCACCAGGGTGTTGGGCCCCGCGCCCAGGCCGCGCCAGGGGCCGGTGTGCACGGGCAGGCGCTGGGCGGTGAACTCGATGCGCTGTTGGGGTACGTCGTAGGGCAGCTGAGCGCCGCGCGCCACGCCGCTGTCGCCCGCCAGGTCGGCCAGAGTCTGCATCCACACCGGCATGGCGGCGGGCGTGAACAGGATGTGGCTGCTGGCCAGCGCATGCCACCAGTGGGTGATACGTCCGTCTTGCACACGCGCCCGCACGCGGTGGCTGGACGGTGGTCGCTGGAAGCCCTGCGCAAACTCCTGCGCGCGGCTCCATTGCACCTTGACCGGCGCGCCCACGGCCTGGGCGAGTACGGCTGCTTCCAGCTCGACCGTGCACAGCGTGCGGCCGCCAAAGCCACCGCCGATGCGGCAGGCTTGCACCTCAATGCGTTCCGCATCCAGGCCGAACTGGCGAGCCAGCACATCGCGCACATAAAACAGATCTTGGGTGCTCACCCATACGCGCAGTGCAGTGCCTTTGCCAGCGGCGGCAGGCCAGTGCGCCGTGGCGCTGCGCGGCTCGATGGGGGCATGGGCTGCCAGGGGCACGTCCATGCGCAGGTCCAGGGTCCATGCTGTGTCTGTGGGCAGGTCGTCCTTGCGCAGGCGGTGCTGCAGCGGGCCCCGGCGCAGGTGGGTATCAATGTCGATGTGCTCGTCGATGGCTGCCTGATCGAACGCGCTGCCATCCACCTGCCACTGCACGGCCAGGGCGGCCTCGATACGGTCGAGCGCCGAGGGCGTGCGGGCCACGATGCCCAGGCCCAGGCTGCCCATCTGCAACAGGCGCGGGTGCTGCACCACGGCCACGCAGGCCGGGTCGGCGCGGGCGGCCGTCTCGTCCCACGCCTGTGGGCGCGAGGTGATTTCTGCCGACACCGGTGCGCGCAGCACGCGGCCATACAGCAGGCCGGGCAGGCGCGTGTCACCTGCAAACAGCGGCTGGCCGGTGACGAGGGCGTGCAGCTGGCCCGGCGCTGCGGGCGCCTCTGTGCGTGCGCCTTTGCGCGGCTGCAGGCTGCGCAGAGCGCTGGGCGCAATGTCGCGCGCGGCCAGCGTGCCCGTGGTCTGGCCTTGCGCCAGAGCCTCGCGCAAGGTGGCGCAGGCGCGTGCCAGGGGCAGGGCAAAGTCCTGCACGCAGGCGCTGCCCACGGTGGCGCGCACGCGGGCGATGTCGCGGGTGCTGGGCAATTGCAGATGCACTTGCACGGGTGGCACACCCAGCTCGGCAGCGGCCAAGCCCTGCAGCGCGGCGCTGATCTGCTGGCCCATCTCGGCGCTGGGCAGCCACAGGGTGTAGCGGCCCTCGTTGTGCCGTATCCAGCCCATCGCGTCATCGGCTGTGGATGTTGGGCGCTTGGGGATGACGGGCACCAGGCTGCAGCCTGCAAGCGTGACGGTGAGCGCCCCGGCGCCTGCCGCTGCTAAAAACTGGCGACGCTTCATGGTGCGGTGTCCCCGGCAGCCTTATGAATGGCGGCGCGCACCCGGTGCTGGGTGCCGCAGCGGCACAGATGGGCCGACATGGCATCGTCGATCTGTGCGTCGGTGGGGCGGGGCGTGGCGCGCAGCAGTGCCACCGCGCCCATGATCTGGCCGCTTTGGCAGTAGCCGCACTGCGGCACGCGCATGTCCAGCCACGCTTGCTGAACGGGGTGCAGTGTGCCGTCCCCCGCAGCCAGGCCTTCAACAGTGGTGATGGAGCGCCCTTGCAGGCTGCGTGCCGTGTGCAGGCAGGCCCGCTGCGCGACCCCGTCAATGAGCACCGTGCAGGCGCCGCACTGGCCCACCCCGCAGCCAAAGCGCGTGCCGACCAGGCCCAGTGGCTCGCGCAGCAGCCAGAGCAGGGGTTCGTCTTCCCAGCCGGGCGGTACGGGCTGGCGTTGTTGGTTCAGGGTGATGTGCATGCGGGCCTCCGGTGGTGGTACGGAGGCCAGTGTGCAAAGGCAGGGGGCGCAGGTCTTGAAGATCTGCGCCAAACGGATCATCGCCGCACTTGATTTACTGCCCAAAAATACTGGCCAAAATGGCCTCTAGCGCTTATCTGTAAATCGCTAAAAGCTATCATTTTGGTAGCAATGCAGACCATTGCGGCATTGTCTGCGCCCACCACAGCCGCAAGCGCATCGCCCACTCGGGTGTGTAGCCCGATGTCGCAAACCGAACCTGGCCCTGCGCGTCGATGACCACCAGCGCGGGCACGGCGCGCACGCCCCAGCTGCGTGACAGGGTGCCCTGCGGGTCCACCGCCGTGGGCCAGGTCATGCCGCGTTGGCGTTGCACCTGGGCCACCCGCTCGGCGTTGCCCGACTGCATGGCCACGCCCAGCAGGGGCCAGTCGGTGGACAGGCTGGCGATGCTGGGCTCTTCGAGCTTGCAGATGGCACACCATTCCGCCCAGAAATGCACGGCCACAGCCTTGCCGGGGTGTTGGGCGCGCCATTGCGCGAGGGTGGTTGGGGCGGGCAGGGTGTTGGTTGCCACTTGCGAAGCGGCCATCACCAGCGGTGCGTCGGGCGCGGGGCCCTGGGGCAGGTCGCGCGTGCGCCAAGTGTCCACTGCCACGATGACGACCCATGCAACTGCCAGGGTGGCAAGGTGTCGCTTCCAGCCGGTGCGCAGGGCCTGCGCAGCGCGGGTGGCCCGGGCCAGCAGGGCCTTCAGCATGAGGGGGGCTGCGGCGAGAGAGATCAACGCAGCACTTCCAGCAACCGGTCCAGCCCGCCCTGGTTGATGGCCACCTTGGCCTGTGCGCGCACGGCGGGCTTGGCGTGGTAGGCCACCGACAGGCCTGCTGCCTCCATCATGGGCAGGTCGTTGGCGCCATCGCCCACGGCAATCGCCTGCTGGGGTGATATGCCCATGAGCGACGCCACTTCCAGCAGCGTACGGCGTTTTTCAGCCCCGTCGCAGATATCGCCCCAGGCCTGGTCCACCATGCGGCCGGTGAGCTGGCCGTTGTCTACCTCCAGCATGTTGGAGCGGGCAAAGTCGATGCCGAGGCCTGCCTTCACACGGTCGGCAAAAAAGGTGAAGCCACCGGACACCAGCAGCGTGGTCAGGCCTGCGGCCTTGGCGGCAGTGATCAGCTCCTTGGCACCGGGGTTAAAGCGCAGGCGCTCTGCAAACACCTGTTCCATGTGCTGCACCGTCACGCCCTTGAGCAACGCCACGCGCTGGCGCAGGCTCTCCTTGTAGTCGGTGATGATGCCCTGCATGGCGGCTTCGGTGATGGCGGCCACCTCGGCCTTGCGGCCAGCGGCGTCGGCGATTTCGTCCACGCACTCGATATTGATGAGGGTGGAGTCCATGTCGAATGCAATGAGCTTGTAGCTGGACAGGGACAGGGGGGCTTCAATGCCCTGGACAACAAGGCCGGGCGCGAATTCGGTAGCGTGGGTCATGGCACAGATGGGGTGAGGCAGGTGGATGCGGGGATCAGAACCCGCAATGGTATCGCCCCTCCTTCAGCGGTTCCCGCTAACGCCAGTGCCCGCGATGGCAGGGTTCAGTGCGAAGGCGGCAGGCCCTTGCCGTTGCCCGCACGCCCCGCCGTGGCCGGGTTGGGCGTGGGCGGCTCGTTCATCTTGACCAGAAACATGCGTATGAAAAACGCGGCCATGCACAGCATGAACGCAATGCCGATGATGCTCATCAGGCCGTAGTCGGTAGAAAAAAGATCGCTCAGCAGCTTCATGGGGGCCGTCCTTGGTGGTGGTTTTCACCACTATGGAGCGACCACGCACTGAGCTGCTTGTTTTGGGTCAAACACTGCGGCGGCAACGCAGGGCGGCCGACCCAAAGATGTTCAGCTGATCGCTGGATACGCCCCCGTGCCATCGGGCCAGGGGGTCAGCACTTCAAAGCCGTTGGCCGTCACGGCCACCATGTGCTCAAACTGGGCCGACAACGAATGGTCGCGCGTGACCACGGTCCAGCCATCGCTCAGCTCTTTCACCTCGCGTTTGCCGGCGTTGATCATGGGCTCGATGGTGAAGACCATGCCTTCCTCCAGCCGCAGACCCTGCCCGCGCTGGCCGTAGTGCGGCACATGCGGATCGTCGTGGTAGACCTGACCGATGCCGTGGCCGCCGTATTCACGCACCACGCTGAACCGCTCGCGGTGCGCCACGGTCTGGATAGCGTGCCCCACATCCCCCAGCGTGGCGCCAGGCCGCACCTGCCGGATGCCAGCGCACAGCGCTTCGTACGTCGTGTCGACCAGGCGGCGCGCCAACACGCTGGGCTCGCCCACAAAGAACATGCGGCTGGTGTCGCCAAACCAGCCATCCTTGATGACCGCCACGTCGATGTTGACGATGTCGCCTGCCTTCAGCACCTTGTCTGCCGACGGGATGCCATGGCAGACCACGTGGTTGACGGAGGTGAGCACTGTCTTGGGGAAGTCCATGTAGCCCACGTTGGCGGGGATGACCTTGAGCTCGTTGACGATGAAATCATTGCAGCGCTGGTCCAGCGCTTCAGTGTTGACGCCGGGCTGCACATACGGGGCGATCATGCGCAATACCTCGGCCGCAAGGTGCCCGGCCGCGCGGGCCGTGGCGATCTCTGCGGGAGATTTGAGGGTGATGCCGGACCTCATTGGACGCGCCTTTTGGCAGGGGCCGGTTGTTCGGCAAGCGATGCCGTTACGGTGGCCAGGTCAAACCCACCCGCCTGCTCGGCGCGGATCAGCAACTGGCAGATTTCGCGGTGGTCCAGGTGCGGGTGCAGCTCTGCGAGCATGCCGATGCGCATCCAGTGCTCTGCCTGTGCGTTGATCGAGCGAGACAAGGCGTTGCTGGCAACACGCAGGTTCTCATGCATTTGGTCGGAAATTTTGACGATACCCATGGGAGCGAAGTATATGCGAAACGTATATGTTTCGTATGGCCTGGACGCTGCGTGGCGCTAGCTCTTGTTGAACCCGTGGGCGAGGCTCGCCTCGCTCACTTCGGGTCAATCGGCCGCGCCAGGTACAACCGGTCCGACTAGGTCGCCAACCATTCGGGCTTGTACGCCACAAAGATGGCCGCGAGCATGCCCGTCACAAACCCGTCGCCCCAGGCCATGAGCCAGCGCGCCACCAGCGACAACTCATCGCCCACGCCTGGCAGCAGGCGACCGCTCCACTGCGACAGGGCGCCTGCCGCAAACACGCATGCCACCGTACCCAGAAACGCGCGGCCCAGCACGTATACAAATGGTTTGGTGCCCGTGTAGCGCCGCACCAGCGCGCCCAGGCCCAGCGCCAGCGTGGCGGGCACCACGCCCAGCCACACAATGGCGCCCAGCGCATCAGCCCACGCCATGGCGGGGGAGATCAGGCAGGCCACGATGCCTACCCCGATGAGCACCGGCACCGCCAGCGGCCAGCCCAGCATCAACACCACCAGGCACGCACCCGACATCTGCAACTGCAGCGGCATGGCGTGCAGCGTGGGCAGCGCCCACAGCCAGGGCAAAAACACCAGCGTGGCGAGCAGCGGCGTCCATAGCGCAGACGGTGCGCCGTGGGTCTCGTGCGCCAGAGGTTTGCCACTGGCCAGCAGGCGCCACGGCCGCGCCGCCAGGGCAGCAACCAGGGCGATTAGGGCGAGAGCGGCTTCCGGCCACATGGTGTGTTTACTTCACTATTGATAGCTGGTAGCGCTTTATGGATAAGCGCTAGAGGTCAATTTGACTCAAAAAATTACATTGCAACCAGCGGCTGCCCCAGGCTGCGCAAAATGTCCCGCACCATCTGCGCCCGGTCCTTCGGGTCCTTCAGTTCGCGCTCGATGCGCAGCTTTTCGTTGCCTGCCAGCTTGATGTGCTTGTTCTTCTGGATCAACTCGATGATGCGCATCGGGTCAATCGGCGGCTGTGGTTTGAAGGTGATATTGATCACGCCCGGCGCCGCATCTACCTTCACCACGCCATAGGGTTGGCTTAGCACGCGCAGGCGATGCACGTCGATGAGCGTTTGCGCCTGCGGCGGCAGCTTGCCGAAGCGGTCCACGATCTCTTCGAGCAGGCCGTCGATCTGGTCGGGCGTCTTGGCGGTGGCCAGCTTTTTGTAGAACGACAGGCGCAGGTGTACGTCGCCGCAGTAGTCGTTGGGCAGCAGGGCGGGGGCATGCAGGTTGATGTCGGTGGTGACAGACAGGGGGCTGAGCAGGTCCGGCTCCTTGCCGGCCTTGAGCGCCTTGACGGCTTCGTTCAGCATCTCGTTGTAGAGCTGGAAGCCCACTTCGAGCATATTGCCGCTCTGGTTCTCGCCCAGCACCTCGCCCGCACCACGGATCTCCAGGTCGTGCATGGCCAGGTAGAAGCCGCTGCCCAGTTCCTCCATCTGCTGGATGGCTTCGAGCCGCTGCTGCGCCTGCTTGGTCAGGCCTTCCACGTCGGGCACCATGAGATAGGCGTACGCCTGGTGGTGGCTTCGGCCCACGCGCCCGCGCAGCTGGTGCAGCTGCGCCAGGCCGAACTTGTCGGCGCGGCTCATGATGATGGTGTTGGCGGTGGGCACGTCGATCCCGGTCTCGATGATGGTCGAGCACAGCAGGATGTTGTAGCGCTGGGCGACGAAGTCGCGCATCACGCGCTCCAGTTCGCGCTCAGGCATCTGGCCGTGGGCCACGGCGATGCGCGCTTCGGGCAGTATCTCTTCGAGCTTCTGGCGGCGGTTCTCGATGGTCTCCACCTCGTTGTGCAGGAAGTAGACCTGCCCGCCGCGCTTCAATTCGCGCAGCACCGCCTCGCGAATCACGCCCGTGCCTTCGTTGCGCACGAAGGTCTTGATCGCCAGGCGCCGCTGTGGCGCGGTGGCAATCACCGACAGGTCGCGCAGGCCTTCGAGCGCCATGCCCAGCGTGCGCGGGATGGGCGTCGCTGTCAGCGTCAGCACATCCACCTCGGCTCGCAGGGCCTTCATCTGCTCCTTGTGGCGAACGCCGAAACGGTGCTCCTCGTCGATGATGAGCAGGCCCAGGTTGTGAAACTTGGTGGATTCGCTCAATAGCTTGTGCGTGCCCACCACGATGTCCACCGTGCCGTCGCCAATGCCTTTGATGGCCGCGGTGATTTCCTTGCCCGAGCGAAAGCGCGAGACCTCGGCCACCTTCACCGGCCACTTGCTGAAGCGGTCCTGCAGCGTCTGGTAGTGCTGCTCGGCCAGCAAGGTGGTGGGTGCCAAAAATGCTACCTGCTTGCCGCCTGTGACGGCGACGAAGGCCGCGCGCAGGGCGACTTCGGTCTTGCCAAAGCCCACGTCGCCGCAGACCAGGCGGTCCATGGGGCGGGGGCTGATCATGTCCTGGATGACGGCGTGGATGGCGGCGTTCTGGTCGGCGGTTTCGTCAAAGCCGAAGTCGTTGGCAAAGGTCTCGTAGTCCTGCGGGCTGTAGCGGAAGGCATGGCCTTGGCGTAGCGCGCGGCGGGCGTAGATGTTGAGCAGCTCGGCCGCGCTGTCGCGCACCTGTTCGGCGGCCTTGCGCTTGGCCTTTTCCCACTGGCCGCTGCCCAGCTTGTGCAGCGGCGCCTCGTCGGCGCTCACGCCGGTGTAGCGGCTGATGAGCTGCAGCTGACTCACGGGCACATACAGCACCGCTTTGTCGGCGTATTCGAGGTGCAAGAACTCCTGCATGGCGGGCGTGCCGTCGGGGTTCTTGTTGCCCACGTCCATGTTGACCAGGCCGCGGTAGCGGCCGATGCCGTGCTGGCTGTGCACCACGGGGTCGCCCACGTTCAGCTCGGCCAGGTCCTTGATCAGCGCCTCGACATCGCTGACTTGCTCCTGCTTCTTGCGCCGGCGCGTGGTGGGGCCGGCGGCAAACAGCTCGGTCTCCGTGACGAAGTCGATGCCGTCCTCGATCCAGCTGAAGCCCACCGTGAGGCCGGCAGTCGCAATGCCCACCTTTTCTTCGGCCGTGCCCTGGAACTCTGCCAGGGAATCGAAGGCCGGTGGGTTGACGCCACTGGCGCGCAAAAAGTCAAGCAGGCTCTCGCGCCGGCCATCGCTCTCGGCCAGCAGCAGCACGCGGTGCTGCGTGTTGCGGATGTGGGCGTGCAGGCGGGCCAGCGGGTCCTCGGCGCCGCGCACCACCGACAGGTCGCCGAGCTTGTGGAAATGCGGGTTGTCATCCACGTCCTGCACACCGGGGCGCAGCGACAGTTGCGCGTGCTGGTTGGCCCGTGTGTAGAACTGGTCGATGGACAGGAACAGTGAGTCGGGCGGGAGCACGGGGCGCTCCGGGTCGCCCTGCACCAAGCGAAAGCGGTCTTTGGTGTCTTGCCAAAAGCGCTGGAAGGCCGGCTCCAGGTCGCCATGCAGCACCACGGTGGCCTCGCCGCCCAGGTAGTCGAACACCGTGGCTGTGTCGTCAAAAAACAGCGGCAGGTAGTACTCGATACCTGCGGTAGCCACACCCGCACCCATGTCCTTGTAAATGCGGCTCTTGGTCGGGTCGCCCTCCAGCATCTCGCGCCAGCGGCTGCGGAATTTGGCGCGCGCGTCATCGTCCATGGGGAACTCGCGGCCGGGCAGCAGGCGCACCTCGGGCACGGGGTACAGGCTGCGCTGGCTGTCGGGGTCGAAGGTGCGGATGGAGTCGATCTCGTTGTCGAACAGGTCCACCCGGTAGGGCACGAGCGAGCCCATGGGGAACAGGTCAATCAGCCCGCCGCGCACCGCGTATTCACCCGGGCTTACCACCTGCGACACGTGGCTGTAGCCCGCCAGCGTCAGCTGGGCCTTGAATTTCGCTTCGTCGAGCTTTTGCTTGACCTTGAAGTGAAAGGTGTAGCCCGCCAGAAAAGATGGCGGCGCCAGCCGGTACAACGCTGTGGTGGCGGGCACCAGCACTACATCGGCTTCACCCTGCGAGATACGCCACAGCGTGGCCAGCCGTTCGCTGATCAAATCCTGGTGCGGCGAGAAGGTGTCGTAGGGCAGCGTCTCCCAGTCCGGGAACAGCGCGCAGCGCAGCGTGGGCGCAAAGAACGCCATCTCTTCGATGAGGCGCTGCGCATCGGTGGCGTCGGCCGTGACGATGGCGGTGGTGCGGCCCCCAGCCTTGTCACGTTCGGCCAGGCGGGCCAGCAGCAGGGAATCGGCGCTGCCCACGGGGCGGGGCAGGGTGAAACGTTTTCCGGGGGAGAGTTTTGGCAGTTCCATGCGGACGGTGTCGTCGGGGCCCGCCGCATCCCCAGGGGCACAAAACGTGCACGGGCTGGATGGGTAGGCAACAGGAGATTTTAGAATGAGCGTTCCATGACTGCTCCCCTGCTGCAACCCCCGCTCGCCCCTTTGTCCGCCCACGGGCGATTCTGGGCACTGGTGCCCTGTGCCGGAACCGGCTCCCGGGCGATTGCGGCGGGGGCCAATCCTTCCGCTGCCGCAGCGGCTGCGCCGTCACTTGCGCCCGATGGCAGCCCGCCCGTACCGTCTACTTTGGCGGCGTTCTCAAAGGCAGATACAACACATCCTGTGCCCGCGGGCCCTCTGCCCAAGCAGTACCACCTGGTTGCGGGGCACCCCATGGTGCTGCATACCCTGGGGGCGCTTGCTGGCGTGAGCCGTTTGCTGGGCACGCTGGTGGCGGTGGCGCCCGGAGACCATTTTTTGAACGCGCATGCGGATGCGGCCTTTTTCGTGGTGGAGTGCGGTGGCCCCACCCGAGCCGACACCGTGCTGGGCGGCCTCAAGGCGCTGATGGTGCGTGGAGCCCAGCCGGACGACTGGGTGCTGGTGCATGACGCCGCACGCTGCCTGATCACTTCAGAGCAGATTGACACCCTCATCGACCAGTGCGCAGGTGACAGCGTGGGCGGCCTGCTGGCCCACAAGCTGGCTGACACACTCAAGACATCGATTGACGGCCCCGGTGGCGTGCGGGTAGCGTCCACCGTCGACCGCAGCAACAAGTGGCTGGCGCAGACGCCGCAGATGTTCCGCATCGGCCCTTTGATGGATGCGATAGAAAAGGTAGGCTCGAATGTGACCGACGAGGCCAGTGCCATGGAGGCCATGGGTCTACACCCCCGGCTGGTGCCGGGTGGGGCGCAGAACTTCAAGGTCACTTACCCGGACGATTTTGCGCTGGCTGCGGCGGTGCTGGCGCAGCGGGGATATGGCACCACGCTGGCCCGGTTTGGTGGCGATCGGGGCCAGGTGGGCGCCGCCCCTGGGAAAAAGAACCTGTTCTGAACCAGCGCACTGTACTGCCGGTGCAACTGCTTGGGGCGACCAGTGCCCACAACAACACATCTACACAAGGCAAGGCCATCATGAATTTCAGGATCGGGGAAGGTTGGGACGTGCATGCGCTCGTACCGGGCCGCAGGCTGGTGATTGGGGGCGTGGACATCGCCCACACCATGGGCCTGCTGGGCCATTCGGATGCGGATGTGCTGCTGCATGCCATCACCGATGCGCTGCTGGGTGCCGCTGCACTGGGCGATATTGGCAGCCATTTCCCGGACACCGACCCCACCTTTCGCGGTGCGGATTCGGGCGTGCTCCTAGCCGAGGCCTCCCGACGCGTGCGCGCGGCGGGCTACGAGATCGGCAACATCGACAGCACCGTGATCGCACAGGCACCGCGCCTGGCGGCACACATCCCCGCCATGCGCGCAGCCATTGCGCGTGCCGTGGGCGTGGCAGAGGGGCAAGTCAATGTGAAAGCCAAAACGGCAGAGCGCCTGGGCCCCGTGGGCCAGGGGCTGGCCATGGAGGCCCGCGCCGCAGCGCTGATCTACACCCCCTGAAAACAGGCCATTAAACCCAGGGGCCACCGTCCCTATAGCGGACGGCGCCTCTTCTGTGTCGTCAAGCCATCCGGTCTTCGGCCCGCCGACGGGGCAACTGGCGCTTGACGGAAGGCCTTTGCAAGCGCTGTTTAGGGTCGGCGCCCTCGGGCAGATCGGTGGCCCTTTGCAGCTGCAGGTGGGCCACCAGGCCTCCGGTGCTGGAATTGGCCAGCGCAAAGATGCCACCCATGCGCTGCACGGTTTTGTCAACAATGGACAGCCCCAGCCCCGCGCCTGCGGCCGCTGTGCGCGCGGTATCGCCGCGAAAGAACGGCTTGGTCAGGTTGGACAATTGCTCTGGCGGCACCCCGGGCCCGTGGTCGCGCAGCTTGACGAGCACCCAGTTCTCGCGGCCCTTGGCCACGATGTCGACATTGGTGATGCTGGTGTCCTCTGCCTTGCCATAGCGCCGCGCGTTTTCCAGCAGGTTGGATATGACGCGGGCCAGCTCGACCTCATCGGCCAGCACGTTCAGGTCTTCGGGCACGGACATGGTGATCTGCAGCTCGCGGTGGTCCTGCACCGCATACACGCAGGACGAAACCACGGCCAGCAGGTTGACCGGCGTCAGCGTGACATGGTCAGGCCGCGCATAGTCCAGGAACTTGTCGATGGTGGCATCGAGCTGCACGATGTCGGCCACCATGTGTTCGCGCGCCACGTCGTCCGTCACGCTCATCTCGGTTTCCAGCCGCAGGCGGGCCAGCGGTGTGCGCAGATCGTGCGAAATGCCCGCCAGCATCACGGCGCGGTCCTGCTCCAGCTTGGCCAGCTTTTGCGCCATGCGGTTAAAGCCGATGTTTACCTCGCGGATTTCGCTGGTCACCACCTCTTCATCCAGGTGGCTGGCCGCAAAGTCCCCGTCCTTGACCCGGTTTGCTGCATAGGACAACTGCTTGAGCGGGCGGTTGATCAGCCGTGCAATGGCTGCGGCGCCCGCCAGCGACAGCGCACCGGCCGTGATGAGCCAGATGAGCCACGTGCGGCCGCCTGCCGGGCTGAAGCGCGAGCGGTCCATCAGTAGCCAGTTGGGGTCGCCGTTGATGTTGAAGCCCACCCACAGGCCGTTTTCACCATTCACGCTTTGGGCCACGATGGTGTCGGGCCCCAGGCGCTGGGTGAGTTCGTCGGTCAGGCGGTTGCCCAGTGCCGTGCTGTCGAGCAGTGCGAACTTGTCCTTGGGTTCGCGCGGCAGAATGCGTACGCCTTCCTGATCGGCCATGGTCTTGATCAGCGAGACGCGCTGGATGGCGTCCGAGTGCACCAGCGCGGCGCGGCTGAGGTTGACCAGCGATGCGATTTGCTGCGCGGTGTGCAGCGTGCGGGGCTCGAATTCGAGCGCACGCAGCGTCTGCAGCCACGCCAGAATGCTGCCAACCAGCAGCAGTGCGAGCAGAAAGAAGGTGCGCCAGAAAAGGTTCAGGCCCACTCGCGCACGTTGCTCCCTGGCCTTGCGGAGGGATTCAAGTGGCGCGGGGCTGGTGGCGTCGGCGGGGGCGGATACGGACTGCCGAGAGAACGATCTCGGCTTGCCGTCAGTTTTGCGCATGAAAGTCAGCTGGTTCCATCGGGTACGAACACATAGCCTACACCCCAAACGGTCTGGATGTAGCGTGGCGCGGCAGCGTCCACTTCCACCAGCTTGCGCAGGCGCGAGACCTGCACGTCCAGACTGCGGTCAAAGGGCTCGAACTCGCGGCCACGGGCCAGCAGGGCCAGCTTTTCGCGCGACAGGGGCTGGCGCGGGTGGCGCACCAGCGCCTTGAGCATGGCGAATTCGCCAGTGGTCAGGGGAAGCTCCTCACCGTTGCGTTGCAGGGCGCGGGTGCCGAGGTCGAAGGTGAAGGGGCCAAAGGTGACCACCTCGTTCTCCCCCGACGGAGCGCCCGGCGCTTCTTGCGCGGGGCGGCGGCGCAGCACGGCGTGGATGCGGGCCAACAGTTCGCGGGGGTTGAAAGGCTTGCCCAGGTAGTCGTCGGCACCCACTTCCAGGCCTACGATGCGGTCCACGTCCTCGCCCTTGGCGGTGAGCATGATGATGGGGGTGCGGTCATTGGCAGCGCGCAGGCGGCGGCAGATTGAGAGGCCGTCCTCGCCGGGCATCATCAGGTCGAGCACGATGATGTCGACCGTCTCGCGCAGCAGCAGGCGGTTGAGCGCCTTGCCGTCTTCGGCGACCATGACTTCAAAGCCTTCCTGCGTGAGGTAGCGGCGCAGCAGATCGCGGATTCGCGCATCGTCGTCCACCACCAGAACTTTGTCGGTGCGATTGGTTGTTGTGGCCATGTTGATCTCAAGTCCAATTTGTAACAGAGCCGATTCTGACCAGTTGACAAGCCGAAGTTCGGGTTTTGGGCCCGGGTTTGACCAACTGTTACAAGTTTTGCGCAGCTTCGCGTATTGCGGTGCGCGCCTTTATCGGCACGGTACCGCGCTGCGGTTATCGTGGTGCCTCGCACTGCCCGACCCCGGGTTGCGCACCGATATCAAGGATGCCTTTGTGATGAAAATTACTACCAAATTAATAGCTGCAAGCGCTTTGCTTGCTTGCGCTGGAGCCGCTTTTTCTCAAAACTCCCCCACGACAGAGCCGCGCAATGTCGTGCAGTTGTCCGCCACGGGCACGGTGGAGGTGCAGCAGGATTTGCTGGTGCTGAACCTGTCCACCAACAAGGAGGCGGCCGATGCTGCCACGGTGCAGGCCCAGCTCAAGCAGGCTCTCGATACAGCGCTGACAGAAGCCAAACGCAACGCCCAGCCGGGTCAGCTGGACGTGCGCACCGGCCCGTTTGGTCTGTACCCGCGCTATGGCAAAGACGGCAAGATCAACGGCTGGCAGGGGCGCGCCGAGCTGGTACTGGAAGGGCGCGACTTTGCACGCATCACCGCCACCGCCGGCAAAATCCAGACGCTGGCGATCAGCAACGTGGCGTTTGGCTTGTCACGCGAGGCCCGCGCCAAGGTGGAAACCGAGGCCCAGACAGAAGCCATCGAGCAGTTCAAATCCCGTGCAGCCGAACTGGCCAAGGGTTTTGGCTTCAGCAGCTACAGCCTGCGCGAAGTGGCGGTGAACAGCAATGAGATGTTCCCTGGCCTGCGCCCCCGCATGATGGAGATGAAGTCATCAGTGGCGGCGATGGGAGCCGATGCGTCCGTGCCCGTGGAAGCGGGCAAGGCCCAGGTCATCGTGAACGTTTCAGGGTCAGTCCAGATGCGCTGATTTTCAAGCTAAATTGGCCGATAGCGCTTATCGGATAAGCGCTGATAGCTATCATTTTAGAAAAAAGCGGCGCGTGAGGCCGCCGCTCTTGTCCCTCCAACGGTGCAGCCGCCCAGGGGGCTCTCCGCTTACTGCGCTGCCCAGCCGCCGTCCATGTTCCACGCCACGCCACGCACGTTGTTGGCGGCGGGGGAGCAGAAGAATACGGCCAGTTCACCCAGCTCTTCGGGCGTGGTGAACTGCATGGACGGTTCCTTCTCGCCCAGCAACAGCTTCTTGGCGTCCTCGTTCGACAGGCCGTGTTCAGCGGCCTTGGCATCCACCTGTTTTTGCACCAGCGGTGTCAGCACCCAGCCGGGGCAGATGGCATTGCAGGTGACGCCCGTGGTGGCGTTCTCCAGTGCCGTGACCTTGGTCAGGCCGACGATGCCGTGTTTGGCCGCCACATAGGCCGCCTTTTGCGCCGACCCCACCAGGCCATGCACCGATGCCAGGTTGATGATGCGGCCCCAGTTGGCACTCTTCATGGCTGGCAGCGCCAGGCGTGAGGTGTGAAACGCGCTGGTGAGGTTGATGGCGATCACCGAGTCCCAGCGCTCGACAGGAAAGTCCTCCACGTTGGCCACGTGCTGGATGCCGGCGTTGTTGACCAGGATGTCCACGCGCCCGAACTGGGACGCGCTGTACTTCATCATGTCCTCGATATCCGCCACGCGGCTCATGTCGGCGCCGTGGTAGGCCACCTGGGCGCCTGCGGCTTCACCCGCAGCAAGTACCTCGGACCGGGGCGTGTCGACGTCGCCGAAGCCATTGAGCACGATGTTGGCGCCCTGGCGGGCCAGGGCCTTAGCGATGCCAAGACCGATACCGCTGGTGGAGCCGGTGACGAGGGCAGTTTTGCCTTTCAGCATGGGAGTCTCTCCGAATGAATTACGATGCAATGCAAGCAAAAGTCGGCGCACACGCTTGGGCGATGTGGGCCGACTTTCACATGCATTATCAAGCGCCGCTCCAGGATTTCGCACCCATGAATGAACCTACGCTGAACTACGTACTGTGCCCGGGTTCTGCGGCCTCGCCACCGTCTTCGGGCGCTGCGCCCGATCCAGCCCCACAGCACCGCATGGCGTATTGGGAATGGAATGCCACCGGCAACCCTGTGCATCCCCATGTGGTGGTCTGTGTGCATGGTCTGTCGCGCCAGGGGCGCGATTTCGACACCTTGGCCCGCGCGCTGAGCCCGCATGCACGCGTGGTGTGCCCCGATGTGGTGGGCCGTGGCCAGAGCGACTGGCTGGCCGAGCCCATGGGATACCAGATCCCGCAGTACGCTGCCGACATGCTGACCTTGTTGGCGCAGCTGCACCAGCAGGGTCCCATTGCCACGCTGGACTGGGTAGGCACCAGCATGGGCGGACTCATCGGCATGGCCGTGACAGGGCAGCCAGGTCTGCCATTGCCTTTGCCTGTGCGCCGCCTGGTGCTCAACGATGTGGGCCCTGTGATTGAGTGGCAGGCTTTGCAGCGAATCGGGCAGTACCTGGGGCAACCGGCGCGGTTTGAATCCTTGCATCAGGCGGCCGACGCGATGTGGGCCATCTCCACCAGCTTTGGGCCGCACACGCGGGAAGAGTGGCTGGCCTTGTCGCGCGCCATGGTGCGCGCACTGCCTGAATCGGCCGGAGGCGGCTTCGCGCTGCATTACGACCCGGCCATTGCCGTGCCTTTCAAGGCGCTGACGCAAGAATCTGCCGTGGCTGGTGAGGCAGCGCTGTGGCAGCTGTATGACCACATCACGGCGCGCACGTTGTTGCTGCGTGGTGCGCAGTCGGACTTGCTCTCTTCGGAGACTGCGCTGGCAATGGCCCACCGAGGGCCTCAGGCGCAGTTGGTGGAATTTGACGGTGTGGGGCATGCGCCCACTCTCGTGGCGACTGATCAGGTCGCCGCCGTCACGGGTTTTCTGCTGGCGACGGAAGGTGCTGCGGCCGGATGAAGACCTATCCTCCCGCCCAGGCGTCCTTCATCCCCCAGAACGACGCGCTTCCCCAGCTCCTCGCCGCCACCGCGCACACGTTGCCCGAGCAGGTGAATGCGCTGGTGCGTGCCCGTGCCTTTGCAGAGCCCTTGATAGGGGGTGAGACCCTGGGTTCTGGCGAAAACACGCTGGCCCATGCGGATGCGGTGGCCGGCATTCTCAAGGGCATTGGGGGCTCTGAAGCCATGCAGGCGGCCAGCTACCTGGTGCATGCGTGCATCCACCTCAACAAGCCCGAAGACGTCATCGCCAAAGCGTTTGGCGCCAATTTCGCAGCGCTGGCGGTGGAGACCACCAAGCTGATGCGCGTGCAGGAGCAGGCCCGGGGCGCTGAGCACCTGGACGACCCGGCTGTGCAGACCGAGAATGTGCGCAAGATGCTGCTCGCCTTCTCGCGCGACCTGCGCGTGGTCATGCTGCGTCTGGCGTCACGCTTGCAAACGCTGCGTTTTCACGCCGCCAGCAAGTTGCCGGTGTCGCCCAGCCTGGCGCGCGAGTCGCTTCAGGTGTTTGCTCAGCTCGCAAACCGTTTGGGCATCTGGCAGGTGAAGTGGGAGCTGGAGGACTTGTCGTTCCGCTTTCTGGAGCCAGAGACCTACAAGGAAGTTGCCCGGCTTCTTGATGAGAAGCGCGGTGAGCGCGAGGTGTACATGGAGCAGCTGCGCGCCCGGCTGGAATCCGACTTGCGCGGGCGCAGCATCAGCGCCAGTGTGCAGGGCCGCCCCAAGCACATCTACAGCATCGTCAAGAAAATGCGTGGCAAGGCGCTCAACTTCGACCAAGTGTTCGACATCCGCGCGCTGCGGGTGGTGGTGCCCACAGTGAAGGATTGCTATGCAGCGCTGAGTTGGGTGCACGAGCAGTTCAAACCCATCGTGGAAGAGTTTGACGACTACATCGCCAAGCCCAAACCCAATGGCTACCAGTCGTTGCACACCATCGTACGAGACGACAACGGCAAGCCCATCGAAATCCAGATCCGTACCCAGGCCATGCACGAACATGCAGAGCATGGCGTGGCAGCGCACTGGGCGTACAAGGAGGCAGGCACCAAGGGCTATGCGGGTGTGGCTGCAACGGGCGAATACGACGCCAAGATTGCCGTGCTGCGCCAACTGTTGGCGTGGGAGCGCGACCTGGTGGGCTCGGTGCCCAACCGGGGCTTGTTCGAAGACCGCATCTATGTGCTGACGCCCGACGCCGCGGTAGTAGAGCTGCCGCAGGGCGCTACGCCCGTGGACTTTGCCTACGCCGTCCACACCAGCCTGGGGCACCGCTGCCGCGGCGCCAAGGTCGATGGCGCCATGGTCACGCTCAACACGCAGCTGCAAAACGGGCAGACGGTGGAAATATCCACCGTCAAGGAAGGCCGCCCCTCGCGCGACTGGCTCAACGCCGAGTTGGGCTACCTGACCAGCAACCGTGCCAAGGCCAAGGTGCGCGCCTGGTTCAATGCCCAGGCCACGCATGAGACAGTGGCACGGGGCCGCGAGGCGGTAGAAAAATTGCTGCAGCGCGAAGGCAAAACTGCGGTCAAGCTCGATGACCTGGCGGTGCAGCTGGGCTTCAAATCAGCGGATGCGCTGTTTGAAGTAGTGGGCAAGGATGAGTTCTCGCTGCGCAATATCGAAACTGTGCTGCGCCCGCCCGAGCCGGTTTTGCAGCCCGATGACTTTCTGTTGCTCAAGAAAACGCGGGCCAACGATTCGACCCCCAAGGGCGGCGTGCTGGTGGTGGGCATCGACTCGCTGATGACGCAGCTGGCCAAGTGCTGCAAGCCCGCTCCCCCTGACGATATCCGCGGCTTTGTCACGCGCGGCAAAGGGGTGAGCGTGCACCGCGCAGACTGCAGCAACTTCAGGGAGTTGGCGACCCGCAGCATTGAGCGTGTGATCGACGTAGAGTGGGGCACCCCCAAGTTTGCGATTGCTGCGGCTGTGTACCCGGTAGACGTGGCGGTGGAAGCCGCTGACCGACAAGGCCTGCTGCGCGATATTTCAGAAGTTTTCGCGCGCGAAAAAACCAACGTGATCGGTGTGCAGACCCAGTCGGTCAAAGGCACCGCGTGGATGACCTTCACTGTCGAGGTGGCGGACTCTGGCCGCCTCAATAAGGTGCTTGGTATTGTGGCGGGCGTGTCAGGCGTGCGCTCCGCGCGTCGGCGCTGAGCTGGGTGTATGAAGGGGTGTGTTGATCTTTTCGTTCACTTTGATCTGGCCGCTCGATTTTTGTGGCTATAATCGTGGTCTTGATTAACGACAGGCGCGTAGCTCAGCTGGTTAGAGCACCACCTTGACATGGTGGGGGTCGTTGGTTCGAGTCCAATCGCGCCTACCAAATTCCGCAAGCCAGGCCAGGGCTTGCAAAGAAAACTGCCCGCTAGCTTAGCGGGCTTTTTTTTGCCCCTTTGAGTCTTGACCCTTGTTGGGCTTCGCTTGCACGGGGCTCTTGGTTGGCTGTGCAGAGCCCCATTTTGTGCGGCGAAAGAGCCAGAAATGATGGGTGTTTGTCTGACAGCGGTGTCGGTTCGGTGGCGATAACTTCGTGGCTCCACACAGCAAGGGGTTTTCATCATGAACACTTCGCACAATGCTTCCAATGCTTGCCATGACTATGTGGGTTCTGATCCTGATTTTGGGCTGTATGACATCTGGACTTTCTGGCTGGCCGCGACGGTGGCCGTGATCGCGGTGCTTGTGGTCGCGTATTTCTCAAGATGGGCTATTGAGCGATAGCTTTAATGGTGGTACGAATGACGGCCTTGCCGTCATTCGTATTTCAGCCCCCATATCACTCCAAAACCAATAGCGTGGGGTTGTAGAGGAGCGCTCCGCCCAAGGCTCAGAAATGAGGCGGAGGGTCTTGCACTGGCGGGACGCCAGGTTGTTGAGGTGGGTCGCCCTGGGGCGGCTCGGGTAACCACTGCGGCGGAGTTTCTACCGGGGGAAACGGAGGCACAGGGGAGGGCGACGGGGCGGGGGTGTGCATCATGGTCAATTCCTTTCGTTGGATTGGGCTGAGCAAGCAGTCAAGCTCTACCGTACTCACCCTTTCAGCTGTTTTGTGACAGCCATCTTCCCGACCTGCCGCCCACTTTTGGAGCACATGTCCTCAGCTCACAAAATATCGCTCACCGGCGATTTCGGCATCCTATGCGGATTTTTCATGGCATTGGGCTGGTTGGGCTCGTATGCAGGCACGCGCACCTGCGGCAAGCAGTCTGGATACTCACGCTGAATGAAAGTGACCAGTGCTTCGCGCACACGGCAACGCAGGTCAAATGCCAGGCCGGACGAGCGCGCTGACACCAGCACGCGGATCTGGATGGTGCGTTCGGTTACGTCGGTGAGCTGCAGCACGCTCACGCGCTTGTCCCACTCCGGCGCGGTTTCCAGCACGCGCTGCAGCTCCGCGCGCAGCGGGTCCAGTGGCAGGCGGTAGTCGGCGAACAGGAACACGGTGCCCAGGATTTCGGAGCTGGTGCGCGTCCAGTTCTGAAACGGGTTTTCGATGAACCACTGCAGCGGGATGATGAGACGCCGCTCATCCCAGATGCGCAGCACCACGTAGGTGCTGGTGATCTCTTCCACGCGGCCCCACTCGCCTTCGATGATGAGCACATCGTCGATGCGGATGGGTTGCGCCAGCGCTATCTGCAGCCCCGCGATGATGTTGCTGAACACAGGGCGGGCCGCAATGCCCGCCACAATGCCCACCACGCCCGCCGATGCCAGCAGACTGGCGCCCACCTGCCGCGCACCCGGAAAGGTCATCAGCATCAGCGCCACGCCTGCCATGACCACCCCGGTCATTGCAGTACGCGACAAGACGCGCGCTTGGGTGGCAATGCGCCGGGCGGTCAGGTTGTCCTCCACGTCGGCCGGGTGCTGCGCAATAACGCCACTGGCCAAGCCGCCAATCGCCGCCATCAGAAGCCAGCAGACTCCGGCGATGATGGCCAGGCCATTGAGGTGGCGGATGCCGCTGATGTACATCAGATCGTTGGCCGCGGCCTGCCAAACCAGTTGCAATGCAATCAATGGCAATAGAAACCGCATGACCGGAATACATTCCAGCACCACCGTGTGCACCACCGGCAAAGGGCTGGTTGCGCGGCGCACAATGATGGCAACGATGCGGTGGGCGATGGCTGCCAGGGCGATGGCAAACAATGCCGCAACGGTGGTGGCGAGCCAGGGGGAGAGTTGAAGACTTTCGGGCATGGCGCGTTAAAAAGTGGGCAAACGGGCACTATCGCATTGATGGCCGCAGGCATGTGTCGGACTGAACGCCGCGCACCGCATTGGGTTGGTATTGCAGCGTGATGGGCTGCGGCCAAGTTGCGGCCGACGATTGACTTGCCAAGTGTCACGCCCGCGACAGAGTGCAAAGCCGCCCCATCAGGGTATTCCTTTGCTGGTGATCGTCGGCCCGGTCCCTAGAATGTGCTGCACTGCAATACATGGGCTTTCAGCCCGAGGAGTTTGTCGTGTCCGAACAGAAAAGTGCCGCGCCCAAGTCGGCGCAGCGTGTCATCAAAAAGTACCCCAACCGCCGTCTGTACGACACAGACACCTCCACCTACATCACGCTGGCCGAAGTGCGCCAGCTCGTCATGGCCCACCAGCAAGTGGTGGTGCGCGACGCCAAGACGGGCGAAGACCTCACGCGCAGCATCCTGCTGCAGATCATTCTGGAAGAAGAAGCGGGCGGTGCGCCCATGTTCACCGAGGCGGTGCTGGCCAACATCATCCGTTTTTATGGCCACGCCATGCAAAGCTTCATGGGCGCGTATCTGGAAAAGAACGTGCAGGCCTTCACCGACGTGCAGGCCAAGCTGGCCGAGCAGTCGCAAAGTGTGACCCCCGAGATGTGGGCCCAGTTCATGAACCTGCAGTCGCCCATGCTCAAGGGGATGATGGGTGGCTACGTGGAGCAGTCGCAGTCCATGCTCACCCAGATGCAGGAGCAGATGCAAAAGCAGACGGAGCAGATGCTGGGGGCGTTTGGAATAAAGAGGTAACCCCCCTGAGTCGCCTATGGCGCCTTCCCCCGAGGGGGACGCCGCCAGCGCGGCGGGGCGGCCCTTGCGCGGCGGCCGCTGGTGTGGGGAGCGCCAGTTTCACAGGTCGTTGGGGCCGTAAACCTTCCGGTGAATCGGCCACGTTACCCTTCGAATGCTGGAACTGGGACAATACGGGGATATGAGCGAAGCACTGTCCCCCACGAAAACACCCAAAGTCGGATTTGTCAGCCTGGGCTGCCCCAAGGCGCTGACCGATTCCGAACTGATCCTCACGCAACTGAGCGCCGAGGGTTACGAAACCTCCAAGACCTTCCACGGCGCGGACCTGGTCATTGTCAATACCTGCGGTTTTATTGACGATGCCGTCAAGGAGAGCCTGGACACCATCGGCGAGGCGCTGGCCGAGAACGGCCGGGTGATCGTGACTGGCTGCCTGGGCGCCCGCACGGGTGACGACGGCGGCAACATGGTGCGCCAGATGCACCCCAGCGTGCTGGCCGTGACCGGCCCGCATGCCACGCAAGAGGTGATGGACGCTGTCCATCTGAACCTGCCCAAGCCGCACGACCCCTTCATCGATCTGGTGCCCGGCAACTTTGGCATTGCGGGTATCAAGCTCACACCCAAACACTACGCCTACCTCAAGATCAGCGAGGGCTGCAACCACCGCTGCACGTTCTGCATCATCCCGTCGATGCGCGGCGACCTAGTGTCGCGCCCGATTGGCGATGTGCTGAGCGAGGCCAAGGCCCTGTTTGCAGGCGGCGTGAAGGAGTTGCTGGTGATCAGCCAGGACACGTCTGCCTATGGCGTCGACGTGAAATACCGCACTGGCTTCTGGGACGGCAAGCCCGTCAAGACCCGCATGCTGGAACTGGTGCAGACGCTGGGCGAGATTGCCGAGCCCTATGGCGCCTGGGTGCGCCTGCATTACGTGTACCCGTACCCTAGCGTGGACGACGTGCTGCCCCTTATGGCCACCGGCCGCGTGCTGCCTTACCTGGACGTGCCGCTGCAGCACAGCCACCCCGATGTCTTGAAGCGCATGAAGCGCCCCGCCAGCGGCGAGCGCAACTTGGAGCGCATCCAGCGCTGGCGTGAGGTGTGCCCCGAGATCGTGATCCGCAGCACCTTCATTGCCGGGTTCCCGGGCGAGACGGAAGAAGAGTTTGCCCATCTGCTGGACTTTGTGCGCGAGGCGCAGATCGACCGTGCAGGCTGCTTTGCTTACAGCGACGTCACTGGCGCCGCCGCCAACGAGTTGCCCGGCATGCTGCCGATGGAAGTGCGCGAAGAGCGCCGTGCCCGCTTCATGGCGGTGGCGGAAGAAGTGTCGATTGCCAGGCTGCAACGCCGCGTGGGCGCCACCATGCAGGTGCTGGTCGACTCGGCCCCTGGCCTGGGCCGCAAGGGTGGCGTGGGCCGCACCTACGCCGATGCGCCCGAAATCGACGGCACCGTGCAGCTGCTGCCGCCCGAGAAGATCAGCAAGACGATGAAGGTGGGCGAGTTCACCAAGGCCCGCATCGTGGGCGTGCGCGGGCATGATCTGATCGCGCAACCCATCTAAAAAGTGAGCTGCTGGCGCTCGTATTTATTGCGTTTCAGAGCCTTTTTATATTGAAACCTATATAAATAAGGCGCTAGAAGCTCATTTTTTGATAGCGATCTCCTTTGTGGGTGTAAGAAAAAAAGGCTTCCTGGTAGAAGCCTTTTCTGCTGTGCGCGTCACGATGGCGCGCAAATGCGATGGCCGTTTGGGCGTTCGCGGTGCCACAGTGGGCCATGCCTGCGCTGCGAAACTATCGCGGTAGCGTCCCGGTGTTTTCGTATATGCTTTTGGCGCTCGGTCAACCGCTGGTGGGCCACATCCGGCCACTCACACAAGGAATTGCATCATGGGTCTCATTCAGGCAGCTGTTGGTTCGATAGGCGGGATGCTCGCGGATCAGTGGAAGGATTTCCACACCGTGCCCGATGGCCTGCCAGCAACGGCGGCGCTGTTTGCGGCGGTGCCGCGTGGCACCAATACCGGACGGGGTTCCAATACCAAGGGCTCGTCGAACATCATCACTAACGGTTCCAAGATCGTCGTGCCCGAGGGCTACGGCCTGCTGCTGTTCCAGGACGGCGCCATCACGGGCTTTGCCGCAGAGCCCGGCGGCTATGAGTGGAACTCGAACGACCTCAACTCCCAATCCATTTTCACCGGCGGCGGTTTTGTCGATACGCTCGTCAAACAGAGCTGGGAGCGGTTCAAGTTTGGCGGCCAGCCCGGCTCGCAGCAGGCTGCATTCTTTGTGTCGCTCAAGGAACTGCCCAACAACCGCTTCGGCACGCAGTCCGATATTTACTGGGATGACCGCTACCTCAACGCGCAGGTGGGCGCCATCACGCGCGGTAGCTACACGCTCAAGATCGTTGACCCGATCCTGTTCGTGAAGCGCTTTGTGCCAGCGGCATACCTGCAGCCTGGCCAGGTGTTTGATTTCACCGACCTCGATAACGCAGCGGCCAGCCAGCTCTTCAACGAAGTGGTGGGTTCGCTGGCACCCGCTTTCAGCCTGTACACCAACGACCCCGAAAAGGGCAACCGCATCACCAAGATCCAGCAGGACTCGGTGGGGTTTGCCAAGAGCCTGTCGGATGCGGTGGAAGCGGCCTACCAGTGGCGATCGGACCGTGGCCTGGCCATCGTCAAGACCGCCATCATTTCGATCGAGTACGACGCGCAGACCAAGGAACTGCTCAAGACCGTTCAGCGCGCCGATGCGTTGCTGGGCGCTCGCGGCAATTCCAACCTGCAGGCGTCGGTCGCTGCGGGCATGCAGTCGGCTGGCGAGAACAGTGGCGCCAACGGCATCTTCGGCATGGGCATGGCGGCGGGCGTGGCAGGCATCAGCGGCCTGCAGCAGCCCGTGGCGCCGGCGGTGCCGGTGGCTGCACCTGCGGCACCTGCACCTGCGGCTGCTCCGGCTGACGACCCGATTGCCCGGCTTACCAAAGCCAAGCAGATGCTGGATGCCGGGCTCATCACCCAGGCCGACTACGACGCGGTCAAGGCCAAGGCGTTGGGCCTGTAGGTCCATTTACAGTCGCTCCCTCACATGACGCAACCCACGCCTGCCCTGCCCACGGGGCCAGGGTCGCTACAGGACGTGCCGCCCGCACCAGGGCAGTTCCCGGTAGACCCGGCGACGCTGCCTGCGGCGATCCGCGACGAATTGCAGGCGCCGGATCCGGCCGCCATCGACACCTCGGCCACCGAGCTTCGCGACGGTCTGAACCATTGCCCCCGATGTGGCTCGACAGAGATCAAGCACCGCACAGGGTCCGACAAACTCATCTGCCTGTTCTGCCGCCATGAGTGGGTGGGCGCACGTGTCGAGGAAGAGTTTGGCTTGGGCGAAGGCCTCGACGACCTGCGTGGCACGGTCATCGCGT
The DNA here is from genome assembly GCA_947085645.1 of uncultured Gammaproteobacteria bacterium. Lineage (GTDB taxonomy): Bacteria > Pseudomonadota > Gammaproteobacteria > Burkholderiales > Burkholderiaceae_C > Acidovorax. Next base: position 45,375 of record CAMTXG010000006.1, on the reverse strand, counting down.
CGGGCGCCAAGGACATCCTGACCGACGCCGCCAGCGTGCGCACCTTCAAGTGCACCGGCTGCGGCGCCGAGGTGGTGGTCAACACCCAGAACGCGATGACCGCGCGCTGCCATTGGTGCCGCCACGTGCTGGGCGTCAACGAGCAGATTGACAACGGTGCGGTGCCCGACGCCGTGTTGCCCTTTCATATCAAGAAGGACGACGCGGTGGCACGCATCCGCCAGTTTGTGGGCAAGCGCCAGATGTTTGCTTTGAAGGCCTTCAAGGAAGAGTTTTCTCCCGAGAACGTGCTCGGTGTGTACCTGCCCTACATGGTGGTGGACGCCAAAGCCAGCGCAGACGTCGCCGGGTTTGGCGAGGTGGAAACGCGCCGCTACACCCGTGGTGAGGGCAAGGACCAAAAGACCTATTACGACGCCGACGTGTACCAGGTGCAGCGGCACGTGGACTTCACCGTGGACGACCTGACCATGGAATCGAGCGCCACGCGCGGCAACCTGGACACCAAGAACAACACCAACAACGTGATCAACACCATCCTGCCGTTCGACACCAAAAATGCGGTGAAGTGGAACGCCTCGTACCTGGTCGGCTACACGTCAGAAAAGCGCGACCGCGATGTCGCGCACCTGAACCCGCAGCTGGAAGACCAGCTGCTGTCCATCGCACGCGCGCAGGTGCAATCGTCGGTGCGCCAGTACGGCCGTGGCGTGCGCTGGGAGCAGGAAAGCATCGACGTGCACGGCACGCGCTGGGTGGCCATGTACCTGCCGGTGTGGCTGTATTCCTACCAGGAGCCGGGTAGTGGCAGCAAAGGGATGTTGCACTACATCGCGGTGAACGGACGCACCGGCGAGACCATGGGCAGCGTACCCGTGCAGCAGTGGAAGCTCATCCTGGCCGCACTTACCGTGGGCACGGTACTTGAAGCCATTGCCCTGTGGCTGGTGGCGCGCTGACCATGGACAGCGACGGCATTCTTGCGCTGTTGGCCCTGGGCCCGGCGGGCGCCATCGGCTTGTACTGGATGTTGTACCGGTACTACCGCAACACCGACAAGTCGCACAGTTTTGAGCGTGAAACCGACATAAAGGCCCAGCCCATCACGGGCGCTGCTGCAGACCGCAAGGTGGGCGAAGTCAAGGGCACGCAAGAGACGGGCATTCGCGGCAACAACGTGGGCGACTACCGCAGGCGCGTGCAGCGCAAATAGTCAAACGCAGCCCGCGCGCGCATAAAAAAAGGCTTCCTGACGGAAGCCCTTTTTGCGGAACGCGAACCGAATCGATTACACGCGCTTGCGGTATTCGCCGGTGCGGGTGTCGATTTCGATCTTGTCGCCTTGCGACACGAACAATGGCACAGGCACTTCAAAGCCGGTGGCGATTTTGGCGGGCTTGAGGACCTTGCCGGACGTGTCGCCCTTGACGGCTGGCTCAGTCCAGGTGATTTCGCGCTCCACGCTGGTGGGCAGTTCGACCGAGATGGCCTTGCCGTCATAGAACACCACTTCCAGCGACATGCCGTCTTCCAGGTAGTTCAGCGCGTCGCCCATGTTTTCGGCTTCGACTTCGTACTGGTTGAACTCGGTGTCCATGCACACGTACATGGGGTCGGCGAAGTAGGAGTAGGTGCACTCCTTCTTGTCCAGGATCACGTTGTCGATCTTGTCGTCGGCCTTGAACACGTTTTCGGTGCCGAAATTGCCGATCAGGCTCTTGAGCTTCATGCGCACGGTGGCTGCACCGCGGCCGCCACGGGCGTATTCGGTCTTGAGGACCACCATGGGGTCCTTGCCGTGCATGATGACGTTGCCGGCGCGGATTTCTTGAGCGATTTTCATAGCAAGTTGCTTGGGTTGGGGCCGCTCAACGCGCGGGCAGGCAAACCCCCTGGTTTGCGCGCCGGTGCATGTTCTGCGGCGAAAGTGCGCGAGGTGGGGGTGCTGCTGCACCGCACCTGTTTCGCGCAAAGCCTCGGATTTTACCGTTTTTCGGCGACAAAGCCCAAAAGTTGCGTGACGAGATCGTCTTGCGCCAGCAGCCGTGTGCGGGCGGCCTGGATGCAGGCGGTCCATTCGGCCACCGTGGCGTCGCCCGGCCACTGCAGGGGTGCGGTGTCCAGCCCGTTCCAGGTGGCATGAAACGCGCGCATGGTTGCCGGCGCATTCACCCAGTCCAGAAACGCCCACAGCTTGGCGTGGTGGGCGTTGTCGTCCTGCGGGTAGATGTGCCAGACCAGCGCCTGCCCGGCCCACAGCGCGCGCACCAGCGAGTCCTCACCGCGCACGGCGTTGAAGTCGCAGGCCCACAGCATTTCGTCAAACGCGGGCTGCGGGCGGTGGGGTAGATATGAAATTGATAGCTGCTGTCGCTTGTCAGATAAGCGCTGGATGGCAATTTGACTCGAATTCTGATTGTTGAACCCGCCCAGCGCGGCACGCACCGCTGCTGCGGGTCGGCCCGGGGTGACGAGCAACTGCGTGGGCTGCGCTTGGGCTTGCTGCAGCAGTTCCGGCAAGGCGGCGGGTTCGTAGCAGAACAGCGACACCCAGCGTGGCGCCGATCTGCCGCTGCTGCACCCAAACGCCGCCAAGTGCGCCGTGCGCCAGGCCGCCTGGTCGAACGCTTCGCGCTGCGCCATCAGGGTGGGCTCGCGCAGCAACCCGCCGGTAGAGGGCGTAAAGCCGGGGTAGAAAAACCAGCGTGTCCAGCCCGCCGCAGGGCCGGACGAAAGGAGCGAGGGCAACCGGTGGTTGCGCTCTACATAACCCTCGGCCGACAGGTATTCCAGGTTGATCCAGATGGGTTGATGGTGTTTTTTGCATTTTTGCCCTCTAGCGCTTGACTGATAAGCGCTATAAGCTATGAATTCAGGAGCAATATCGCAGCCAAACGCTTCTACCATCACGTCGGGCGGCCGCTCACCCGGGCCGGGCACAGCCGAGCCCCAGGCGCGGACCTCCACCCCCGGGCAGCCCGCAGGCGCCATCCATTGGATGGCCGACGCGTCGTCCACCCACAGCCGCACACGGTGGCCCTGACTTGCTAGCTGCGCCACCAGGCGCCAGCACACGCCGATGTCGCCAAAGTTGTCGATCACCCGGCAAAAAACATCCCATTGCAGGGCAGGGAGGGTTCGGCTCATGCCAAGGGCTCCGGTTGCTGCGACCGCAGGTGCTCCACCAGCAACCGGGCCACGGTGGACAGCGATTCTTCGGATCGCACACACAGCGCCAGCCGCCGCTGCGCCCAGGGCTCGTTCAGCGTCACGGTGCGGATGGCCAGCGTGCCCTGGTACAGCGCGGCGCTGCCACGCGGCATCACCCCCACGCCCAGCCCGGCGTTGACCATGAGGCACAGCGCGTCATAGCTGGTGACCTGAATGCGCAGACGCAGCGGCAGGCCTGCCTCGGCAGCCGCGCGGGTCAGCTGGTTGTTGATGGCGCTATTGGGGTGCGCGCCCACAAAGTCGAAGGGCAGGGCGTCTGCCAAGCGCACGGACTTGCGCCGCGCCAGCGCGTGGCCTGTGGGCACCACCAGCACCAGCTCGTCGGTGCGGTAGGGCAGCAGGGTCACCCGCTCGCCATAGTGGCCTTCGTTCAAGATCCCCACGTCGGCCGCGTTCTCGGCCACCGAATGCGCAATTGCGCTGCTGATCTGCTCTTGTAGCCGCACATCCACCTGCGGGTGTTGCTCTAAAAAACTCTGCAGCTCAGCCGGCAGAAACTGCGTGATGGCCGAGATGTTGGCCACCACGCGCACATGGCCGCGCACGCCGGTGCCGTATTCGCGCATCTGCGTGGCAATGCCGTCCAGGTCGTTGAGCACGCCACGCGCCAGGTTCAGTAGTGCAAACGCGGCAGCCGTGGGCTCGGTGCCCTTGTTGCTGCGGGTGAACAAGGCCACGCGCAGCGCGTCTTCCAGATCAGCCAGTCGGCGGCTCACGGCCGAGGCGGCCAGGTGCTCGCGCGCAGCCGCAGCGGCAATGGTGTTTTCTTCCATCACGGCGACGAACAGGCGCAGAGAGACGGGGTCGAGTTTCATGAGGGCGTGATGGTAAGCCGTTTGCCAAATGCCATGCCGGTTTGCGATGGCGGCTTGTTGCATCAGCGTTTTGCAGTCGTGCGGACTGTGCGCATCATTCGCGCCAACAAGCCACGGGCCGACGCCCCGCAGGAGACACACATTTCCATGGATTCCATTGCTTCCCCCGCCGCGCTACAAGGTGTGCGCGTCATCGAAATGGGCCAGCTCATCGCCGGGCCGTTCTGTGGCAAGACGCTGGGCGAGTTTGGCGCCGACGTGATCAAGATCGAGGCACCAGAGACCGGTGACCCTTTGCGCAACTGGCGCCTGATCAAGGAAGGCACCTCCGTCTGGTGGCAGGTGCAGTCGCGCAACAAGCGCTCGGTGGCGCTGGACCTGCGCCAGAAAGAAGGCCAAACAATAGCCCGCCAGCTGATTTCCGAGGCCGACGTGCTGGTCGAGAACTTTCGCCCCGGCACGCTCGAGGGCTGGGGCATGTCGCCCGAGGAGCTGCACGCGATCAACCCCGGCCTGGTCATGCTGCGCATCTCGGGCTACGGCCAGACCGGCCCCTACCGCGACCTGCCGGGCTTTGGCGCCATTGGCGAGGCCATGGGCGGCCTGCGCCATCTGACGGGCGAGCCCGGTCGCGTGCCGGTGCGCGTGGGCGTGTCGATTGGCGACACGCTGGCGGCGCTGCACGGCACCATCGGCGTGCTCACGGCGCTGTACCACCGCAAGGTCAACGGCGGCCAAGGCCAGGTGATTGACGTGGCGCTGCACGAGGCCGTGTTCAATGTGATGGAAAGCCTGATCCCCGAATACAGCGCCTTCGGCGCGGTGCGCGAGGCTGCGGGCAGTGCGCTGCCGGGCATTGCGCCGAGCAACGCCTACCCCTGCACCGATGGCTGGGTGCTGGTGGCGGGCAACGGCGACAGCATTTTCAAGCGGTTGATGGACGCCATCGGCCGGCCCGACCTGGGCGCCGCGCCGGATCTGGCCAACAACACCGGCCGCGTGGCCCGCGTGGAAGAGATCGACGCTGCGATTGGCGCCTGGAGCGCGCAGCGCACTGTGCAGCAGGTGCTGGACGCACTGGGCGCCGCCCGCGTGCCTGCGGGCAAGGTCTACACCGCCAAAGACATTGCCGAAGACCCCCACTACCGCGCACGCGACATGCTCCTGACCCAGCAGACACGCGACGGCTACAGCGTGGAAGTGCCGGGCATCGTGCCCAAGCTATCGGGCACGCCCGGAACCATTCGCAGCAGTGCGCCGCACTTGGGCGATGACACCGATGCGGTGCTGGCCGAGGCGGGTTTGACGGCCGAACAGATCGCCCTGCTGCGCAGCAAGGGGGTGATTCAATGAGTACATCCAACACCTTGAACACTCCTACCACCGTTTGGCAGGGCGCAGGCCGCCGTATCCACATGCAGGAAGTTGGCCTGCGCGACGGCCTGCAGATGGAAAAAGCCTTTGTGCCTACGGCCGACAAGATTGCGCTGTGCAATGCGCTGTCGGCATCGGGCCTGTCCAAGATCGAGGTGACCTCGTTCACCTCGCCCACTGCCATCCCGGCGCTGAAAGACGCTGAAGTGGTGTTGCGCGAGATCACGCGTCGCCCCGGCACCGTCTACACCGCGCTGGTGCCCAACCTGCGCGGGGCAGAGCGCGCCATCGAATCGCGCACGGACGAGTTGAACCTTGTGATGTCGGTCAGCGCCACCCACAACCTGGCCAACCTGCGCATGACGCAGGAGCAGTCGTTTGCAGCACTGGCGCAGGTGGTGACGCTGGCGCAGGGCGCACAGGTGGCGGTCAACGTGTCGCTGTCTTGCGTGTTTGGTTGTCCTATGGAAGGCGATGTGCCTGAGGCCGATGTGTTCGGCTGGGTGCAGCGTTTTGTAGACCTGGGCGTGCGCGGCATCACGCTGTGCGACACCACGGGCATGGCCTACCCCACGCAGGTGCACCAGCTCACGGCAGCGGCCCGGGCGCGATGGCCGGGTGTGGAGTTCACCCTGCATTTCCACAACACGCGTGGCATGGGGCTCGCAAATGTGCTGGCGGCCATCGGCGCGGGTGCGGACCGGTTCGATGCCTCGTTGGGCGGCCTGGGCGGTTGCCCGTATGCGCCGGGCGCCAGCGGCAATGTGTGCAGCGAAGAGATCGTGCATGCGCTGGCGTTGATGGGGTACGACACGGGCGTGGACCTGGGCGCACTGTTGGCGGCGGCGCAGCAGCTGCCTGCGCTCATCGGCCACGACATTCCGAGCCAGATCGCCAAGGCAGGCCCGCGCCTGGCGCTGCACCCCGTGCCTTCCGATTTCGATGCGATCCGCGAGCGGGCGCTTGCGCGGTCCTAACGGTTTTTATTTCAGCAACAACAAGGAGACAGAGACATGAACATCACCCGCAAACAATTCAGCACCATCGCCCTGGGGGCGTTGGCCACAGCCCTGTGCACTGGCGCCTGGGCCCAGGGCACCTACCCCACCAAAAATGTGACCATGATCGTCCCCACCGCCGCAGGCGGCACCACCGACCTGTCGGCCCGCATGTTGGCCCAGGCGCTGGCCCCGGTGCTGGGCCAGTCGGTCATCGTGGACAACAAAGGCGGGGGCAACGGCAACATCGCTGCCAGCATCGTCAAACGTGCCGAGGCTGATGGTTACACCGTGTTCATGCAGTACTCGGGCTACCACGTCATCTCGCCCCACATCACCAAGCAAAAGCAGTGGGACCAGGCCGACTTTCAGCCCGTGGCCAATGTCATCTCGGCCCCACAGATCATCGTGGTGCGCAATGACCTGCCGGTGAAGACGCTGGCCGAACTCATCGCTTATGCCAAGGCCAACCCCGGCAAACTCAACTACGCGTCGTCGGGCAATGGGTCGCTACAGCACGTGACCGGCGCCATGCTAGAGCAGCAGGGCGCGATCAAGATGGTGCACGTGCCCTACAAAGGCACCGGCCCCGCGCTGCAAGACCTGCTTGGCGGCCAGGTGGACCTGACGTTTGGGACCGCGCCCCCGTTCATGCCCCACATCGCCAGCGGCAAGCTGCGCGTGCTGGCTGTGACCGGCAAGGACCGCCTGCCCAGCCTGCCCGACGTGCCCACCACGGCAGAGGCCGGTTACCCCAAGGTCGATGCCACGTCGTGGTTTGCCGTGTTTGTGCCCGCCGCCGTGCCCAAGCCCGTGGTGGACAAGCTCACCGCCGACATCCGCACCGTGGTGCAAAGCGCGGCTTTCAAGCAGAAGGCGCTGGAGCAGGGCGCCACGGCCGACTACCAGACCCCGGCGCAGCTGGGCGACAAGGTCAAGGCGGATCTGGCGAACTGGGCGCTGGTGGTGAAAAGCTCGAAGATTGAAGCAGAATAATGGTCAAAATGGCCGCTAGCGATTGATGGGTAAGCGCTAGCAGCTATTATTTTTGATTTCCCCTGTGCGCGCCACAGGTCTGCGAAGCGTTGTTTGCGATCCCTCAGGCGGGCGCTCCCACAATGGATTTGAGCGTGGCTTCGTCCAGCAGCCGGTATTCGCGCCCGACGCGGTCCAGCGGCTCAAGAACGCCAGCCTTGATCAGGGCAGACAACTCGCGGCTGGCGGTTTCCATCTTGAGGTCCATCATCGCCCCCATGTCTTCCCGCGAGAACAGGGTGACCTGCGCAGGGGCGTCTTTGTTGCGCATTTTCAGCACCAGGTGGGCCGTGCGCTGGCGGGCCGTGCCGAAGTTCACCGAGGCGAGCCACTCGTCGGCCTCTCGCACGGTCTGGTGCCACTTGTTGAACAGGGCCTCCCTCAGGCGGGGCGATTCGGTGCTCAGGGTGTGGATGACCTCGGTCGGGATGCGGCACAACGCAGCGTCTGTGACGGCGGTGGCATCGCTGTCATAGCGTTTGGTGGTGAGGGCTTCCAGGCCAATCAGGTCTCCGGGCTTGTGCACACGCAAGATGCGTTGGCGCCCGTCGGCCGTCACACATGACAGTTTGATCAATCCCGAGCGAACCGTGAACACCCCGGTGGCGCCTTCGCCCGCCTGGTACAACGTTTTCCCCGCTGGCACTGTGCGGTCGTCGATCGGCGCGTGGATGTGAGAAAAATCCTCTTCCGTGAGTTTGGCAAACAGCGCACTTTCCCGAATGCTGCAGTGCCTGCAGTCGGCCACCCCGCGCCTGGCGAATTCAGTTGCGATGGGGATCATGTCGGTGACGAGTCCTGCGGAAAGGGTGCAGCGGCGGGGGGGGAGTGCGATAGGTCGCTTTGGATTCTAGAAGTACGGCCGCTAATTGATATAGGGCAAATGGGGACAGCGATCATTTTGTTAGTGCTTTGCACCTTGTCTCGCATTGCAGTCCGGGCCGCCTAAGGGGATTGATATTTATCAAGCCTTTGGCGTCACGTCATCCTAAGCTTGCAGGCAAAGGGCATCGAAGAGCCCTTGCGTTTGAGCATCCACAAGGAGACATGAACATGAGCAAACCAGGCAACGCGCATTCCGCGCGCGGCGCTTTGCAGCGCAGGGGGTTTTTGACGGCTGCGCTGGGCGGCGCCGCGTGGCCGTTGGCGCAGGGCACGGCGGTTGCGCAGACATCCGCCAGTGCGCCAACGACCACCAAGGCGCGCATCGTGATCGCTGGCGGCGGTGCGGCGGGGTTGACCGCAGCCTCGCGCCTGTCTGCGGCGCTGCAGGGGGCGACCATCATCGTCATTGACCCGCGCAAAGAGCACTTCTACCAGCCGGGGTTTACGTTGGTGGCGGCGGGCGTCAAGACGCAGGATTATGTGGTCTCTCAGACGGGCCACTACCTGCCCCAGGGGGTGGAGTGGATTGCCGAAGGGGTGGCAGAAATTGACCCCGACGGAAAGCTGGTGGCGACCAGCAGCGGCAAAAAGGTCGCCTACGATTTTCTGATCGTTGCCACCGGGCTGGAGTTGAACTACGGCGGCATTGAAGGTATGGACACCCGTTTGATCGGTGAAAACGGTCTGGGCAGCATCTATGCCAGCCCCGCTGCTGCATCCGCCACCTGGAAGGCGTTGTCCAAATTTGCCGATGAGGGCGGCGTGGGCTTGTTCGGCAGGCCTGCCAGCGAGATGAAGTGTGCTGGCGCGCCACTGAAATACACCTTCATTTCAGACGACCATTTGCGCCGCCGGGGCAACCGGGGCAAGGCAGAGCTGCACTACATGGCGCACAACAAGGCCTTGTTTGGCGTCCCCATCGTGTCCGAAAAGGTTCGCATGCTATTCGAGGACCGGGGGGTGAACGTACACCGCGACCATGTGCTTGCAGCCATTGACCCTGGTCAGCGTCTGGCCACCTACAAAACACCGGCAGGTATGCAGCAGCTCAAGTACGACTTCATCAACGTCGTTCCGCCCATGCGGGCACCCGAGGTGGTGCGCAAAAGTCCTCTGCCCTGGCAGGAGGGCCCTTGGGCGGCAGACGGATGGATGGAGGTGGACAAAGGCACGCTGCGGCACATGCGTTACCCCCATGTGTTCGGCGTGGGCGATGTGGCGGGCGTGCCCAAGGGCAAGACGGCTGCCAGCGTGAAGTGGCAAGTGCCAGTGGCGGTGTCGCACCTTGTGGCGGATATCACCGGCAAGGCCTCGCAGGAGGTCTACAACGGCTACACATCCTGCCCGCTCATCACCAAGCTGGGGCGCGCCATGCTGATCGAGTTTGACTACAAGGACAACCTGGTGATGTCTTTCCCGGGGATGATTGCCCCCCTGGAGGAACTGTGGATCAGCTGGGTGATGAAAACCATGGCACTCAAGCCCACCTACCTCAGCATGCTGCGCGGCCGCGCGTGAACGTTCAAGGAGTCTGTGATGAAAGAACTCGATCCGCTGGTGTTTGTCGCGGTGTTCCAGGAAATGCTGGGCGTGTGGCTGTGGGTGCTGGTGCTGTTAGTGATCGTGGGCATGGTCGCGCTGGTGGTACTGCTAGCGCGCGAGCGCACTGTGGTGTCACGCAGGTTGGTGGTGTCAGAGGTGCTCGGCCTGCTGGGTGGCGGTTTTGCCCTGGTCATCATGGCCAAGGTGTCGTCGTCGGGCTTTACCGACGCGGGTGGGCCTGCCGACTGGTTTTTGATTGCCGTGGTCTACGGCGTGGGGCTGGTGGTCACAACAGTCCTGGTGTACACCGCCTTGGGCTGGATGCGGCGGCCGACGCGGGCTTGAGCGGAAGGGCCTGCTGCCCGCGCCCGCAGGATGCGCCTGTGAGCGGTAGTTTGCAGGTCAGCACAATGCCCTTGGTCATGGCGCCACAATACGCGCCATGTTTAACGTGCATTCTGAAGAACTGCTGGCGCAGGTGGCTGCGCTGCCCGCGCTGCCTGGTGTCTACCGCTATTTCGACGCCCAGGGCGCGCTGTTGTATGTGGGCAAGGCGCGGCACCTCAAGCGCCGCGTGTCGAGCTATTTCACCAAGAACCATGGCGGCACGCGCATCGGCCACATGGTCAGCAAGATCGTGCGCATGGAGACCACGGTGGTGCGCTCCGAGGCCGAGGCGCTGCTGCTCGAAAACAACCTCATCAAGTCGCTGAACCCCAAGTTCAACATCCTGTTCAGGGACGACAAGAGCTATCCCTATCTCAAGATCACAGGCACTGCTGCCGGAACGGGTGATGCGCCCGCCCAGGTGTTTCCGCGCATGGCGTACTACCGGGGGGCGGTGGATAAGCGCCACCGCTATTTCGGCCCGTACCCCAGCGCCTGGGCGGTCAAGGAAACCATCCAGCTGCTGCAAAAGGTGTTTCGCCTGCGCACCTGCGAAGACACGGTGTTTGCCAATCGCACGCGGCCGTGTCTGTTGTTCCAGATCAAGCGCTGCACTGGCCCGTGTGTGGACCTGATATCGCCCGAGGCCTATGCCGCCGATGTGCAACATGCAGAGGCGCTGCTGCGTGGCGAAACGCAAGAGGTGCTGCAGGCGATGGAGGCGCGGATGATGGCGCATTCCGAAAAGCTGGAGTTCGAACGCGCGGCCGAGGTGCGCAACCAGATCCAGGCGCTGTCGCGTGTGCTGCACCAGCAGTCCATCGAGATCGCCGACGACAAGGACGTGGACATCCTGGCCGTGCGCGTGCAGGGCGGCCGCGCCTGCGTGAACCTGGCCATGGTGCGCGGCGGGCGGCATCTGGGGGACCGGCCGTATTTTCCGGTGCATGTGGAAGATGCCGCTGCCGTGTTTGAGGAAGAGGGCAGTGAAGGCGGGGAGGGCGCAGATGAAAGCACCCCAGCCAGGCCTGTTCGCCGCGTCGAAGTGCTCGTGCTCGAAGCCTTCATCGCCCAGCACTACATCGGCGTGCCGGTGCCGCCGGTGCTGGTTACCAGCGAACCGGTGGACAAGGCGCTGCTGGAGGCACTGGGCGACCAGAGCGGTGTGCGTGTGACGGCGATCCATCAGCCCCGCGAACAGCGCCGCGCCTGGCTGGACATGGCGCAAAAGAATGCCGACCTGCAACTGGCCCGCCTGCTGGCCGAAGAGGGCTCGCAAAAGGCCCGCACGCGTGCGCTGGCAGAAGCGCTGGACTTGCCGCCTGAAGACCTGGACCAGCTCACCATCGAGTGTTTTGACATTTCGCACACGGGCGGTGAATCCACGCAGGCGTCTTGCGTGGTGTTCCACCACCACAAGATGCAGAGCAGCGAATACCGCCGCTACAAGATCGAAGGCATCACCGGCGGCGACGACTATGCCGCCATGCGCCAGGTGCTGACGCGCCGCTACAGCAAGGTGGCCGAAGCCGCGCGCGAAGCAGGGGGCATTGACTTTGCGGCCGCACCGCCGCCGGATACGTCCAACGCCGAAGGTGCTGTCAAACCCAAAGGGGTGGCACGGTTGCCCGACCTGGTGCTCATCGACGGCGGCAAGGGCCAGGTGGGCGTGGCGCGTGAAGTGTTCACCGCGCTGGGCCTGGACCTGACCCGCATCGTCGGCGTCGAAAAAGGCGAGGGCCGCAAGGTCGGCCTGGAAGAACTGGTCTTTGCCGATGGCCGCGAGAAGGTCTACCTGGGCAAGGACTCTGCCGCGCTCATGTTGGTGGCGCAGATCCGCGACGAGGCCCACCGCTTTGCCATCACCGGCATGCGCGCGGCGCGCGCCAAGGTGCGCGTGGGCGGTGGCCAGCTCGAAGAGATTGCCGGTGTGGGGCCCAAGAAGCGCGCGCGGTTGCTGCAGCGTTTTGGGGGCGTGCGTGGGGTGGCATCGGCCAGTGTCGAAGACCTGGTGACGGTGGACGGCATCTCGCGCGAACTGGCCGAAGAAATCTACAGGGCGTTGAGATAAGCCGTCTTGACAGCGCCGCGGCTGCGGCGTGACACAATCGCCGCCATGTTCTGGACTATCCCCACCTTGATGACCTGGACGCGCATCGTCGCGATACCTTTGATCGTGGGGGTGTTCTATGCGCCCATCGACCCGGCCATGCGCAACCTGATTGCCACCGTGATGTTTGTGGTGTTTGCCGCCACCGACTGGCTGGACGGCTACCTGGCCCGCAAGCTCAACCAGACTTCATCGTTTGGCGCATTTCTGGACCCGGTGGCCGACAAGTTTCTGGTGTGCGCCTCCCTGCTGGTACTGGTGCATCTGCAGCGTGCGGATGTGTTTGTGGCGCTCATCATCATTGGTCGCGAGATCGCCATATCCGCCCTGCGCGAATGGATGGCGCAGATCGGTGCGAGCAAGAGCGTAGCGGTGCACATGATCGGCAAAGTCAAGACCACGGTGCAGATGGTGGCCATTCCGTTTTTGCTGTACGACGCGCGCCTGTTCGGCGTGATCGACACCGGCTTGTGGGGCACCTGGCTGATCTGGGCGTCGGCCGTGCTCACGGTCTGGTCCATGGTGTATTACCTGCAGAAGGCGCTCCCTGAAATACGGGCTCGCGTCAAGTAAACTCCAAGTCTTTTATGCCGCTAGCGCTTGCTGTATAAGCGCTAGTAGCTATATTTTCAGGAGCTTTTGAATGGCGAAACATCGCATTGCAGTCATTGCCGGCGACGGCATCGGCAAGGAGGTCATGCCCGAGGGGCTGCGCGTGATGGACGCCGCAGCGCGCAAGTTTGGTATTGACCTGCAATTCGACCATTTCGACTTTTCGAGCTGGGACTACTACGAAAAACACGGCAAGATGCTGCCCGACAACTGGAAGGACCAGATCGGCGGCCACGAAGCCATCTATTTTGGTGCCGTGGGCTGGCCCGAGAAGATTGCTGACCATGTCTCGCTGTGGGGCTCGCTGCTCTTGTTTCGCCGCGAGTTCGACCAGTACGTCAACCTGCGCCCTGCGCGCCTCATGCCGGGCGTGATCGCCCCTGTGGTGCGACGCGACGGGTCACCCCGCCTGGCTGGTGAGATCGACATGTTCATCGTGCGCGAGAACACCGAAGGCGAGTACTCCAGCATCGGTGGTCGTATGTACGAAGGCACCCCGCGCGAGATCGTCATGCAGGAGACGGTGATGTCACGCCATGGTGTGGATCGCGTGCTCAAGTTCGCTTTCGAACTGGCCCAGTCGCGCCCCAAAAAACACCTGACCAGCGCCACCAAATCCAACGGCATCGCTATCACCATGCCCTATTGGGATGAGCGTGTGGCCGAGATGGCCAAGTCGTACCCGGATGTGAAGGTGGACAAGTTCCACATCGACATCCTGACCGCCCACTTTGTGCAGCGTCCCGACTTCTTTGACGTAGTGGTGGCCAGCAATCTGTTTGGTGACATCCTCTCGGACCTGGGCCCGGCCTGCACTGGCACCATCGGCATCGCGCCCAGCGCCAACCTGAACCCCACGCGCATCATGCCCTCGCTGTTCGAGCCCGTGCATGGCTCGGCGCCAGATATTGCAGGGCAGGGAATCGCCAACCCCATCGGCCAGATCTGGTGCGGCGCGATGATGCTGGACTTTCTGGGTTACCGCCCCGCGCACGATGCTGTACTGGCCGCCATTGAGGCGGTGCTGGACCCCAAGAACGGCGCTCCGCGCACGGCTGACCTGGGCGGCACTGCCAACACGCAGGACGTGGGCAAAGCTGTTGCGCAGGCGTTATCGGGCTTTCGAGGTTGACGGCGCTGGGGTGTCAATACGGAATGCTGCCCATACGGCGTGTTTGAGACAAAAACAGCCTGCAAGCCCTGTCGCAGCGTGAAATGAGACTAGAATTCATATCTACGCTGTCACAAAACAGCGAGTTGTATTGACACCCGGAAACTCGATGGCTTTAATCTGATGCAGCAGCACCTGCTGTGTATGCCAGTCATTCCCCCGTCCAATCACCACCAGCCCAAAGGGCTGCGCTTTTTGACGTGTGAAGACCAGATATCCGCGAGACATTCCATCAACTCTTTTCCGAGAGGCTTCTTGTGAACAAAACCGAACTGATTGAGCACATCGCTACCAACGCCGACATCTCCAAGGCCGCTGCGGCGCGCGCTCTGGAATCCACGATCGAGGCAGTCAAGAAGACCCTGAAGAAGGGCGGCACCGTATCGCTCGTCGGTTTCGGCACTTTCGCTGTGGGCAAGCGTGCTGCTCGCACCGGTCGCAATCCCCGTACTGGCGATACGATTAAAATCAAAGCTGCTAAAGTTCCTAAGTTTCGTCCTGGCAAGGCATTGAAAGATGCCTTGAACTGAGGATCAGTTTAGGTGGGGTCCTTAGCTCAGTTGGTAGAGCGGCTCCTTTACACGGAGTAGGTCGGCGGTTCGAGACCGTCAGGACCCACCACCACCACCGAACAAAGGCGAACGCGAGTTCGCCTTTTGTTTTTTTGTCTTCTGAAAGATCGACCATGTTTGAATCCATCCGCAAGCACTCCAGGATCGTGATGGTCCTATTGTTCTTGCTGATCATTCCTTCCTTTGTACTGGTAGGCATCGACGGTAACTACTTCTCTGAAAAGAGCCCCGTGGTGGCGCGTGTCGATGGCAACAACATCAACCAGACAGACTGGGACAACGCCCATCGCATGGAGTCCGATCGCATACGTGCGCAGTCTCCAACAGTCGATCCGAAGCTGCTCGATTCGCCGCAGGCGCGTTACGCTACGCTGGAACGTCTGGTCCGTGACCGCGTGCTGGCGGCAGCGGCTCAGAAGATGCACCTGGTGACGACCGACGCCCGGCTCGCGCGCAGTCTGCAAGATATTCCTGCCATCGCAGACCTCAAGCGCCCTGATGGCACGCTGGACGCAGAGGCCTATCGCGCGCTCGTTGGCAGCCAGGGCCTCACGCCAGAAGGCTTTGAAGCGAATGTGCGCCGCGATCTTTCTGTCAATCAGGTCATGGGCGGCGTGATCAATACGGTGTTCAGCACCGATGCGCAAGTCAAGCTGGCACTCGACCCCCTGTATCAGCGCCGCGAGATCCAGGTAGCCCGTTTCAACCAGGCTGATTTTTCGTCCAAGGTTGCACCCACAGACGCCGATCTGGAGGCGTATTACAAAGCGCACCCTGCGCAGTTCCAGCAGCTGGAGCAGGCGGCTATAGAGTATCTCGTACTGGATCTCGACAGCGTGCTCGCTGGCATCACCCTCAACGAAGCCGACCTGCGCACTTACTACACGGAGAACGTGGCGCGTCTGGCGGGCAAGGAAGAGCGCCGCGCCAGCCATATTTTGATCAATGCACCCAAAGACGCACCCGCCGCTGACCGCGAAAAAGCCAAGGCTCGGGCGAACGAATTGCTCGAACAGGTACGCAAGGCGCCCGGCTCGTTCGCTGATGTGGCCAGGAAATCGTCGGACGACACGGGTTCTGCAACACAAGGCGGTGACCTGAACTTCTTTGATCGTGGTGCGATGGTCAAGCCGTTTGAAGATGCAGCATTTGCGCTGAAAAAGGGCGAGATCAGTGATGTGGTGGAGTCGGACTTTGGTTTTCACATCATCCAGCTCACCGACGTGAAGACACCTCGGCAGCCGAGCTTTGAAGAGCTGCGTCCGTCTCTGGAAGCAGAGCTCAAGCAGCAGCAGGCACAGCGCAAGTTTGCCGAAGTCGCCGAGTCCTTCACCAACGGCGTATACGAACAAGCGGACAGCCTGCAACCGGTGGCCGAAAAGCTCAAGCTCAAGATTCAAACCGCAGTGGCCGTCACCCGCTCGCCAGCGCCTGGCGCCGCTGGCCCGCTGGCCAATAGAAAGTTTCTGGAGGCGCTGTTCTCGTCGGACTCTCTGCAGAACAAGCGTAATACCGAGGCGGTCGAAATTGGCCCCAGTCAACTCGCTGCAGGTCGGGTCACCACGTACACGCCCTCCCGTACTTTGCCGCTGGATGAAGTGCGCGCCCGTGTTCGCACTCTCTATGTCGCCCAAAAGGCAGCAGAACTGGCGCGCGCGGAAGGCGAAGCCAAACTGGCAGCATGGAAGGCCGCGCCCGCATCTGCCACCGGTCTGACCGCCTCTGTAGAGGTATCGCGCGAGCAGCCCCAGAACCTGCCACGTCCTGTGATTGACGCCGCCTTGCGTGCGCCCGCAGAAACTTTGCCAGGTTGGGTGGGAGTGGACCTGGGTGGCCAGGGCTATGCGGTCGTCAAGGTCAATCGTGTTGTGCCACGCGAGGCGCCGGACTCGCAGCGCGCCGCACAGGAGCGCCAACAGTATCTGCAGTGGTGGACCACAGCGGAGGGGTTGGCCTATTACGAAGTGCTCAAGCAGCGCTTCAAGGTGCAGATCAAGGCGCCGCGTCCTGGCGCAGCCACCCAGGCGGCCCTTGAAAATTGAACGATTTGGCCTCTGGGATGAAAATCTCAGGCTATAATACAAAGCTACGGTGGCTGTAGCTCAGTTGGTAGAGTCCAGGATTGTGATTCCTGTTGTCGTGGGTTCGAGCCCCATCAGCCACCCCAGATTAAAAAAGCCTTGCGACGTTCTGCGTCGCAAGGCTTTTTTGCTTCCTGCAGCCAGAGCGGGTTCTAGTGCGATGGCACGCCGCATACTGCGTGCTCTACCTTTCAGGAGCTTCTTATGACCTTTGTGATTCGCGACGCGTCGCCCAGTGAAAAACGTGGCAACGCCATGTCCGCAGCCCTTGCCAAGGAGCAACTGGAGTACGCCGTCCAGATCGTCCAGGAAGTGCTTCCCAAAAGTGCGGGCGATGGCGCTCTGATCGGTGCGGTAATGCAAGCGATTGCAATGAACTACGCAGCGGTTCCCCAGCCCAACAGATAACAACGACCTAACAACGACCATAAAAGAGCGTGCTCAAGGCTACGCGGAGCGTCTGCGCACGCTGCCTTGCAAGTGGTGGTCGTAGGTCGATGGGAAAGCGATGAAGCAGTGGCCGACGCACTGGGCTGCGCTTGGCCTGCCCGGAGGGACTCGAACCCCCGACCTATAGCTTAGAAGGCTATTGCTCTATCCAGTTGAGCTACGGGCAGATAGGCTTTGGGCTGCTGGGCCTACTCACCTTGCGGATGTCTCCGCGACTGCGTGACACGCAAGGACTGGATCATACCCGGCCTGTGGCGGTGATCCGCAGCCCGGCTGCCGGATTTTGCGGCTGCATGGGTGTTGAGGTTATAAGGGGAGCGCACCCCGCGTGTATCTTTACCCAAAGCCCTCATGCCACACAGCGTCACTCTTATCCACACCATCGCTGCCGCGCTGGGGTTGGCGCTTGCGCTGGGTTTTGTTGCGACCCGGTTGCGACTGCCGGCGTTAGTGGGTTATCTGCTGGCTGGGGTGGTGCTGGGGCCCTTCACGCCGGGGTTTGTGGCGGACGCGGCCATGGCAAGCCAGCTGGCTGAAATTGGGGTGATGTTGTTGATGTTCGGCGTCGGCCTGCACTTCTCGCTGGGAGACTTGCTTGCCGTGCGCAAGATCGCGGTGCCTGGCGCGATCGTGCAGATGATGGTTGCCACCGCGCTGGGCATGGTGTTGGCCACATGGTGGGGCTGGGGGCTGGGCGGTGCCCTGGTGTTCGGCCTGGCGCTTTCTGTTGCAAGCACCGTGGTGCTGTTGCGCGCGTTGGAGACGCTCGGCATTCTCGATACACACACTGGCCGCATCGCAGTGGGATGGCTGGTGGTAGAGGACCTTGCCATGGTGCTGGTTCTGGTGCTGTTACCCCCGCTGGCAGGCTGGTTGGGAGGCTCTACCGCAGAAGTGGATGGCGCCACGCTGTGGCAGACCCTGGGCTGGACGCTGCTCCAGGTCGGCGGGTTTGTTGCGCTCATGCTCCTGGTGGGGCGCCGCTTGTTCCCGTGGGTTCTTTGGCAGGTGGCGCGCACAGGTTCGCGGGAGTTGTTTACCTTGTGCGTCGTGGCTGCGGCGGTGGGCATTGCGTTCGGGTCTGCCTTGTTGTTTGGCGTATCGTTTGCCCTGGGTGCTTTTTTTGCGGGCATGGTGATGCGGGAGTCGGAGTTCAGTCACCGCGCCGCGCAGGAATCTTTGCCGCTGCGCGATGCCTTTGCAGTGCTCTTCTTCGTGTCGGTGGGCATGTTGTTCAACCCCGCCGTGTTGTGGGACCGCCCGATTCAAGTGCTCGCTGTGGTGGCCATCATCATGGTGGGCAAGACGCTGGCTGCTGCTGCGCTGGTCCTCGCGTTTCGCTATCCGCTCCATACGGCGTTGACGGTGTCTGCCAGCCTGGCTCAGATTGGCGAGTTTTCATTCATCTTGGTGGCATTGGGCTCATCGCTGGGGCTGTTGCCGCCCGAAGGGGCGAGCCTGGTGCTGGCGGGGGCGCTGTTTTCGATGGCGCTCAATCCCTTGCTCTTTCATGCCATCGCGCCGCTTCAAGCCTGGTTGCTTGCGCGGTCCGCGCTGGCCCGTCGGCTGGAGCAGCGCGACGACCCGCTCGCAGAGTTGCCAATGAGCACCGACTCGCGCTACCTGGCGAAGCAGGTGGTGCTTGTGGGTTATGGCCGGGTGGGCCGTCAGGTAGCGGGCGCTCTGGCTGCCAGCGATATTCCTTTTGTGGTGGCTGAGCAGAATCGGGAGCTGGTGGAATCGCTGCGCGCCGCCGGGATAGCGGCTGTCTTCGGCGATGCCACCGACCCCGTGGTCCTGATCCAGGCCCATATCGCCCGGGCCGCCATGCTGGTGATTTCCACTCCGGACACGCTGAACGTGCGGCAAATCATCGACACCGCACGCACATTGAACCCGGCGATAGAGACCGTGGTGCGCAGCCAGAGCGACGACGAGGCCCGCCGATTGGCGCAGGAGTGGGACAGCACGGTGTTTGTGGCTGATGACACACTGGCGCAGGCGATATCCCTGCACATCCTGGAGCGCACGCAAGCGCGCCTGGCGCGGCATACCGCACCCGCCCCGTTGCATGAGCGGGGTTGAAATCTGTATAAAAATAGCCTCTAGCGCTTGATGGATAAGCGATGGCAGCTATTATTTTTATAGTATTTGTGGCTGACTTGGCCCACTCAATGCGTCCGCTCCGCCGCAGATGTGCGGGCGTTGTCTACGGTCAGCTTCCCTATGTTGGGCGCGTGCCAGTGCCGTAGGTCGATCGTGCATGCGAGCGATACAGCAGTCTATGGAGCGTGGCCTCATCAGCAAGCGCAGCAACGTGCCTGTGATGAGGCGTCGTGCAGCTGGCCGTTATTCGTTTTCTTCAAACACCAGTGATGGGGTGGACATGACGCGTGCTGTGTGGCCCAACTCTTCGATCACCCGGTTGGCAAAGTAGCTGTTTTGTGTGTCGGGCTCCAGGGCTGCCACGGCCAGGTTGGCGCGCGGCTGGTTCAGCGGCACATAAAAGCTCCCTGCGGGCACGTCGATGGCACTGCGGACAGGCGCCACCTGGACGCGCACGATGCCGGTTCCCCCGGCGATGGTGCCGATCACATCCTGCCGGTCGCCGGACTCACGCGCGGTTTCGCGGTAGGTGTCTGCCAGCACCGAGCCGGATTCGGCAATGCGCAGTACCTGCAGGCCCAGCAGCTTGAGGCGCTCAACCGCCGCTGTCGAGCTGGCCGCCAGCCAATAGCCACAAGGCCTGGCGCGCGTCTTGGTGGACCGCAGCGTCAATGACGAATTCCAGTCCACCCGGATCGTTTTGTCTGCGCCGGTTTCGGGGTCGAGAAAGTCAAGATCCCGCTGTGTGGGTGTAGCGGCCGCTTCGATCACGACCTGGTCGCGGCATGCCTGGGCGCTGATGTCGCGCGCCACGAAAGATCGCACTTGCTCCAGGTTGTTTGCCCGGTCTGCCGTGCTGCGCAAGGCGCTGGTAATGGCGGTGACCTGCGCGTGAACGCGGCGCTGGATGTGCATGCGACCGATACCCACGCCACGTGTCTCGATCAGAAGGCTCACTGTGTTCTTGAGGCCATTCACATTGCGCCCCGTGTCGGGCTGTGTGCCGCCCATCGAGATGCGCTTGTCGTCCGGGTTGGTCGAGGTGGTGTAGTACCACTCACTTGTCAGACCCTGCGCCTTGAGCGCTGCCACCATGGGCTGGTGGTACCACTCTTGCGACGCCTTGGTCAGAAACTCGGGGTAATTGGCGGTGGTGGTGTATTGCAGCAGCGCGTCGTACCGCTGGATGGCGTTGAACTTTTGCAGGTAGCGGCCGACTGCTGTGTATTCGTGTGCGTCTACGACCAGGATGGGGCGGTAGTCGTTGATGACCTGGGCCAGCGCGCGTGCCTCGGGCGTGTTCAGCAGCAGGTGGTCGCGGTTCATGTCCACGCCATTGGCGGTGACCCGGGTGCTGGCGGCTGCGCCGTCGGGGTTGGCGCGCGGCACCACGATGACGTTGATGCGGTCCAGCAGCGGTTCCAGCAGGCCCTGGCTCAGCTCACGGCTGACGACCAGCAGCGCCTCGCCGCCCGCAGGCTCGTCGCCATGTTGTTGGCCGATCAAAATAACGGTGGGGCGGCCGCTGGATTCAACCGTTGCGGGGTCGGTGTTGGCTGCACGCGTGGCCAGAAGGCCCAGGATGGGCTCGCCGCGCTGTGACATGCCCAGGTTGAGCAATTTTGTGCGGGTCGCTCCCGAAGGTGCGGAGTCGGTGAGCGAGCGCAACCACTGGCCCAGCTCGGCATTGGTGGTAAACGCCCTGCGGTCGCGGGCCAGGCCGGGAGTGCTGTATGCCATCGAAGGGTCGGGGAACCGGGCCGCCACGGCGTCGCCATATGGCGGCGCCATGGGGCCTTCGTTTTGCACCAGCAGTGGCGCGGGTGGCGGCAGGGGGCTGGCGATGGCGGCGGGTTGCTGCGGCTGCTGGCCCAGAGGCGCTGGGACCACCGTACCCGGTTGCGCCCGTGGCACCGGTGCCGGTACAGAAGGCCGCTGGGCTGTCTGCGAGGAGGGCCATGGGGGCAGCGGGGTGCTGGAACAGGCAGTCAGCAATATGGCAGCCAGCACCGCCGAGGCTTTCCACGGCATTAATCGCACTGGGTTTTGCCTGGCTGAAGGTGGGGAAGAGTCTGACGACCCACGGTGTGCAAAAAGGTGCATGGTCATGTTGGTTGGTGCCGATGGGGGCCCCGCAGGGCGGCGTTTGCTACGAGGATGTTACCTGCGTGCTCCCGGTTGGCCGTGTCAGCGTACATCCCGTTGCAAAGGCAATCTTGACCGGGGAAACCCGTTGGACATCTAAAGAGCTGGGGGATTTTGTGGAGCCGCAGCCGCAGCCCCAGCCGCAGCCCCAGCGCTTGGCGCAACCGGTGCCTGTATTTTTACGCGCAGCAGAGCCCGTACAAAACCGTGGTCTGATCGAGTGCGGTCCCTTCCTTCATGCAGGTGATCGTTGAAGTAGTCCACACGGCGCACATCGCCAATGCTGTTGCGCCCGTTGGGCAGGAATTCTTCGCTGACCAGAATCTGGTCCAGCACATAGGGGGACCCCTGGTGTATGTGTGAATACGCCACGTCCTTTTTGAGTGCGGCTTCGCCCTGTAGGTCGTAGGCGTTGAACAGCGCCACATCACGTGCTGACCGGTCAAAAGCGATCTCGGTGGTGGCGCAGATGAGCTGGGTGGTCACGCTGTCGGGTGTGTCGTTGAAGTCGCCCAGTACCACCAGCGGTACGCTGGTGCGGTGCAAAAGGTCAATCACGAGGCAACGCAGCGCCATGGCCTCCGCGCCGCGCATGATCAGGGAGCGCAGCGACGCCAGTGCCATCACCTTGCGGTCGTCCCGGTCCTCGGTGGGCTGACCCTGGGTGTCCTGCAGAAACTTGGGGCGTTTGGATTTGAGGTGTGCGGTCAGCATGTTCACGGTCTGCCCGTGTTTCATGCGCACGGTGGTCACCAGCGGGGGGCGTTCAAAACGGGTATGGGAGCCCATACCTGGCACCTCCACCTGAAATCCGGGCGGAAACTCTTCAAAGGATTGCAGCGCGTCTACCTTGAGACGTGTGGCAAAACCCACGCGCGGGGTGCCTTGTGCGCCGTTGTGGTTTGAATCGTTTTCTGCGCCCGGCACGGCTACAAAGTCATAGCGCAGGCCGCTGCGGCCCAAAGCGCCCTTGAACGCGGCTTCATCCCACACCTCCTGCACCGCCAGAACATCGGCATTGAGCATGCGAAAGCGGTCCCCCAGCCAGGTGAGCTTGCGATCAAACTCCGTCTGGCTGTAGGCGTCCTGGTTGGAATAGAACATGCGCCCTGGGTTTGCCAGGTTGAGCACGTTGCACGTGGCGACCATCAAGGTGGCCAGTGGTTGAGGCAGATCGTTGGGACGCATAAGAGGCAGCCGTGGCACAAAAATGCTGCGAGCACGGAATCAACAGGATTGATTTAGAAATCAGTCCGTGGGCTGCAGCGCTCCGCCAGACAACACATGCAGACCGACCGGCCCAGACTGTACGGCACGAACCAGTGCGCGGCCCACATCAGCGCCGAGGCGGGCGCGGTAATTGGCAGGAAGGACCGGATTCAGCCATTTGAACAGCTGGATCGCCAGTGATTCACCCGTGCGTGGAGCTTGCTGGAGTGCATGGCGATCGCCCATGAGGAAGGACGGCCGGGCAATGACCAGCGTAGAGAAACCCAGGTTTTGAAGATCCCGCTCCACCTCGCCCTTGACGCGGTTGTAGAAGATGCGCGACTGCGGGTTGGCGCCCATGGCGCTGACCACACCGCACCGGGTGGCCCCGGCAGCGCGCGCCGCACGGGCCGTGGCCATGACGGCGTCGTAATCCACCGCACGAAAAGCGCTCTGACTGCCCGCAACGGCGATGGTGGTGCCTAGCGCGATGTAGACATCGTCCACAGGCGGCAATGTCGGCATGGACGCAAAGTCCACGGCGTGCAATTGCAGCCGAGGGTCCGCGCCGCTGGGCGCGCGCCGACCTTTGGCATGCAAAACATGCACGGTGACGGGCCCAGGTAGGCTGCCACCGGGTGCTGGAGCAGAGGACGGCAGCGGCAAAGAGGAGCGGGGCGCTAAGCCCCTACCCCCTTCACTGCGCGTCTCAGCGGTTAAAAGAGCCGCGAGGACCGCCTGGCCCACGAGGCCCGTTGCCCCGGCCACCACCGCCACCCGCTGCGCCTGATCCACCACCATAGCCACCACCTCCACCGTTTCCACCGCGATAACCGCCACCGCCACGGCGACCGCCGCCGCCCATGCTGTCTACGCTGGTGCGCATCGGGTCGGGCTGGCCGCCTGCGCCGCCGCCGGCATGGCCGGAGCTGCGGTGACCTGGACCAGCGTGGCCCATGTGGGTGCCCAGGTGGGCATTGGCGCGCGGAGGTTGCGAGTCGTCGTAGCGATTGCCGCCCCCGCCGCCTTCGTAACCGCCACCACCACCGCCTGAGCGGCCGCGTGCAGGTGCCTGACCACCGGCGCGTGCGCCGCCACCCTGGCCGCCACCAGCACGGCCGCCGCGCGGCCCATTGCCGCCGCCCGCGGCAGCAGCGCCGCCACCGGTACGACCGCCTCGGCCACCGCCACCACCGCCACCACCGCCGGCAGGGCGGGGGGCTCGTTCACCGCCACCGCCTCCAGCACCTTGGCCCGCTTTGTTGGTACGGATGCGGTCCATCATTTCGCTGCGAGCGGCCTTGGCGGCAGCCTGCATCACGTCACGGCTTGGGGGCTTGCCTGCGCCGCCCCAGATGGTTTGGCGGCCCATTGCAATGGGCTCTGCCTTTTCGCCAGCATCGGGGCCGAAGCCTTCGATGACCTGGACAGGAATCTGCTGCTTGGTGAAGCGCTCGATGTCCATCATGAAGCCCTCTTCGTCCATGCAGACCAGGCTGACGGCCTCGCCCGTGGCGCCCGCGCGGCCGGTGCGGCCGATGCGGTGGACATAGTCTTCAGAGACGTTCGGGATTTCGTAGTTGACGACGTGTGGCAGGTCATCGATGTCGATGCCGCGCGCTGCAATGTCGGTGGCTACCAGAGCGCGAATGTCGCCGCTCTTGAATCCGGCCAGGGCCTGCGTGCGGGCGCTCTGGCTCTTGTTGCCGTGCAGCGCCATGGCCTGCACGCCGTTCTTGGTCAGGAACTCGGCCACGTTGTTGGCGCCGAACTTGGTGCGGGTGAACACCAGCACCTGGCTCCAGTTGTGCTGCTGGATGATGTGCAGCAGCACTTGCTTCTTCTTGCCGCGACCCACGGGGTGAATCACCTGCGAGATGCGCTGTACGGTGGTGTTGCTCGGCGTAACCTGAATGCTCTGGGGGTTCTTGAGCAGCGTGTTGGCCAGGTCACGGATCTCGTCGCTGAAGGTGGCCGAGAACAGCAGGCTTTGCTTTTCGCGGGGCACCAGGGCCAGCACCTTCTTCACGTCGTGGATGAAGCCCATGTCGAGCATGCGGTCGGCTTCGTCGAGCACCAGCACCTGCACGGTTGACAGGTCCAGAAAGCCCTGCTGCTGCAGGTCCAGCAGGCGGCCGGGGGTGGCCACCAGGATGTCGACACCGCGCTTGACGCGGTCGATCTGTGGGTTCATGCCCACACCGCCAAAAACGACGGTGGAGTTGATGTCGAGGTATTTGCCGTACTCGCGCACGGATTCTTCAACCTGAGCGGCCAGCTCACGGGTGGGGGTCAGCACCAGGGCGCGAATGCCCTTGCCGCCGAATTTGTTCTTGGGCGCAGCGCTTTGTGACAAGCGATGCAGCATGGGCAGGGTGAACGCGGCGGTCTTGCCGGTGCCAGTCTGCGCGCCGGCCAGCAGGTCGTGGCCTGCAAGAACAGCGGGAATGGCCTGTGCCTGAATGGGCGTGGGGGTTTCGTAGCCCGTTTCGTGCACGGCCTTCAGGATGGCAGGAGCCAGGTTCAGTTCGTCAAATGTCATGTCGTTGGATGCGCCCGTCCGGGACGCTGGGTATCGGCCTGTCGTGGCAACCGGTGGGTTGCCGAGCCAGTCTTAGGCTGATGAGGTTCAAAGGTGGGAGCCCGGAATTTGCTTCCTTCGTCCCCAGCAGTGTGCTGATGTGACGGGCAACTGGAGCCCGCTACGGAGGGTATTGTCGCATGGCCCGATAATCACGGTTTACACGCAGAATTTCTTCTGCCCACTTTCGCAGGTTTAAGACAAGCAATGGCCCAATACGTATTCTCCATGAACCGCGTCGGCAAAATCGTGCCGCCCAAGCGTCAGATTCTCAAAGACATCTCCCTGAGCTTCTTCCCCGGTGCCAAGATCGGCGTGCTGGGCACCAATGGGTCGGGCAAGTCCACCCTGCTCAAGATCATGGCCGGTGTGGACAAGGAAATCGAAGGCGAAGCCATCCCCATGGCCGGCCTGAACATCGGTTATCTCCCCCAGGAACCCCAGCTGGACCCCGAGCAGACGGTGCGCGAAAGCGTGGAAGCTGCCATGGGTCGCGTATTCACCGCCAAGGCCCGCCTGGAAGAGGTGTACACCGCGTACGGTGAGGAAAATGCCGATTTCGACGCCCTGGCCGCCGAGCAGGCCGAACTCGAAGCCATCATCGCCACCGCTGGGACTGATTCCGAGCACCAGCTTGAGATCGCCGCCGACGCCCTGCGCCTGCCCCCATGGGACGCCAAGGTGGGCCTGCTGTCCGGCGGTGAAAAGCGCCGCGTGGCCCTGTGCCGCCTGCTGCTGTCCAAGCCCGACATGCTGCTGCTGGATGAACCCACCAATCACTTGGATGCCGAATCCGTGGACTGGCTGGAGCAATTTCTGCAGCGCTACTCCGGCACTGTGGTCGCCATCACCCATGACCGCTACTTCCTCGACAACGCGGCCGAGTGGATTCTGGAACTGGACCGGGGCTCCGGCATTCCTTACAAGGGCAATTACAGCGACTGGTTGACCCAGAAGCAGGCCCGCCTGGAGCAGGAGCAAAAGGGCGAAGAATCGCGTGCCAAGGCCCTGAAGAAGGAGCTGGAATGGTCGCGTCAAAACCCCAAGGCCCGCCAGGCCAAGAGCAAGGCCCGCCTGGCCCGCTTTGAGGAATTGTCGGATTTCGAGTACCAAAAACGCAACGAAACCAACGAAATCTTTATCCCCGTGGCCGACCGCCTGGGCCATGAAGTTATCGAGTTCGAAAACGTCACCAAGTCCTTTGGCGACCGCGTGCTCATCGACAACCTGAGCTTCAAGGTGCCGGCTGGCGCCATCGTCGGCATCATCGGCCCCAACGGTGCAGGTAAATCCACGCTGTTCCGCATGATTGCGGGCAAGCAGCAGCCCGATAGCGGCACGGTCAAGATCGGCTCCACCGTCAAGATGGCGTTCGTGGACCAGACCCGCGACGACCTGTCGGACGACAAGACGGTGTGGGAAGACGTCTCTGGCGGCCTCGACATCCTGAACGTCGGCAAGTTCCAGATGGCCAGCCGCGCCTACTGCGGTCGCTTCAACTTCAACGGCGGCGATCAGCAAAAGAAGGTTGGCATGCTGTCTGGCGGTGAACGCGGACGTCTGCACTTGGCTAAAACCCTGATTGCGGGCGGCAACGTCCTGATGCTTGATGAGCCATCGAACGATCTGGACGTGGAAACCCTTCGGGCACTGGAAGATGCCTTGCTTGAATTCGCGGGCTCCATCATGGTGATCAGCCATGACCGCTGGTTCCTGGACCGCATCGCTACCCACATCCTGGCGTGCGAAGGGGACAGCCAGTGGACGTTCTTTGACGGCAACTACCAGGAATACGAAGCGGACAAGAAAAAGCGCCTGGGTGAAGAGGGCGCAAAACCCAAGCGGATGCGTTTCAAGGCGCTTAAATAAGGCGTCAGGTCAAGTAGCATTGCAGCTGGAATTTTTTCCTTCCCATCCCACCATGTCCCAGACAGCGTCCAGTCCGAAAGCCGTGTTCCGCGCCTGTGTTGTCAATGCAGTGCGTGGCGGCGAGGCATTGATGGGGCAGCTTGTCAAGGTCACACAAAGCGCCTTGACGGAGGAAGAGTCCAGCAACCGCAATATCCAGCAACGTAATCTGATCAGTGATAGCCTGCGTTTTCTGAATCAGCATGAGGCAGCTCTGGTCAAGGGTTACCCCATGGCGCTGCTGGAGATATTTGCTGAAGGGCCCGCAACCGCCAAGGGGCGGACGACCGCCGATGACACCGGCATGGACTTTGGTGAACTTTCTCTCATGGATGAGAGCGAGATGCAGGCCCAGGTGGAGCTATCCAAGGCCCAGCAGTCGGCGTTGCATGCCACCGACGCGGTGCTGGCCGAACTCAACACACTGGTGAGCGCTGCTCAGGGCCTGCGCAGCGTGCAACCCGAGCGCAACCCGCTACGCCCGGAGAGCTACATCCGTGCGCTACAGCAGGTGGTGGGCGAAACGGGCGTGTCGCCCGAAGTGCGCCAGACCTGGATGCAGCACATGCGCGATCTGCTGGGCAAGCTGCTGGTTGAGGAATACAAAAAAACCGCAGCCAGTCTGCGTGAGCATGGCGTGCAGCCTGTGGGCTACGCGGTGCTGGGTGCGCCGTCAGGGTCCAGCGGTGGCGGGCGTGGTGGTCCAGGCACTGGTTATGGTGGGGCGGGCGGTACCGGGTATGGAGGGGGGTATGGTGGCCCCGGTGGCCCGGGGACTGGCTATGGGGGCGGATACTCTGGGTACAGCCCTTCCATGAACGCACCCATGGGTGACTACGGCAATACCGGCTACGGTCGCAGCGGGATGGGCTCCGGCCCCGGTACAGGCTGGAACGGCGACTCCCAGCAGGGCGTCATGGCCCCAGCGGCGGAAGAAGCGTTGTTGACCGTGGGAATACTGCGCCAGATGCTGGCGGGCGGTGATCCCTTTAACCCGCGGGCTCACGGTGCCATAGCTGGCAATGGCCTGCCAGTGCAGCCGATGCCCATGCACCCTGGCGCAGGACAGCCTGGCTGGGTGGACCCTCGCGTCGGCGCTGTCAGCGTGCCGCCGGGACTGGGCGGTGGCTATTTCCCTGGCGGCGCGGCGGCAGAGGCCATTGAAGACATTGCGCAGCTTGAGCGGCTGGTCGGAAGGCTTGCCAGCGGCGGTACAGCCAGCCAGCCCGGGTCGTTGTCGGTGCCCTTGTCAGGCTGGCGCAGCCCCGGCGTGGCCCCGGTGGTGTATGCCACCATGCCCATGGAGGCTGCCACGCAATCTACCGCCATGGCGATGGAAGTGGTGGGGCGCATGATGTTCAACATTGCCCAGGATGGCCGCCTGCTGCCTCCTGTGCAGAAGGCGGTGCAGAGCCTGGAGCCTGCCCTTAAGAAACTCGTCCAGCATGATGGCCGCTTCTTTACTGACGGCTCGCACCCTGCTCGGCGTCTGCTCGATGAGCTGACCCAGCGCAGCCTGGCCTTTACCGCAGAGACAGCGCCCGGTTTCAGCAGTTTCATGCGCTTGGTCACTGGCGCGGTGGAGCACCTGGCCGCGAATGAGATCAGAGATGCGGGTCCGTTTGACACTGTGCTCAAGGCCCTTCAGTCGGCCTGGGATACGCAGGAACAAAAGATCAAGGCCCACTACGAGGCACAGCAAAAAGCCGTTTTGCAGGCGGAGCAGCGCGAAATGCTGGCTGAAAAAATTTCCGCCGACATTCGCAAGCTGCCTGATGTGGGCAAGGTCCCTGCCGATATCCTCGACTTTGCGGCCGGGCCCTGGGCTGACGTGGTGGCCCTTGCCCAGGTAATGAAAGCGCCTGAATCAAAAGACGATGACCCGGGCGGTTTTCTGGCTCTTGTGCCCGTGCTGTTGTGGAGCTCCCAGCCAGACCTCACGCGTCTGGAGCCGGATCGCCTCAATGATTCCATCCCCAGCCTCCTGGCCAAGTTGCGTAAGGGCCTGAAAACCATTGACTACCCGGCCGCGCAGACCAGTGCGCTGCTGCAGCGGCTGGTGGGGTTGCACCAGGCAGCTTTTGAAAAACCTGCTGCGGCGCCCTTGGCCAATGCACCCTCCGGACCGGAGGCGGCAGCAGAAGTAACGCAGGAGTCTGCGACTACAGAGAGTGCCCCAGCGTCAGGTGCGGCTGATGACAGCGCGCAGCCCCCCGCAGAGACACCACCAGACCCTTATGCCGACTTTGTCATTGGCGCCTGGGTGGAGCTGGTCACCAGTGGCCGCGTGGTGCGTACCCAGCTGACCTGGGCTAGCCCGCATGGGACGCTGTTCTTGTTCACCGCAGCAGACGCCAGTACGCAGTCCATGACGCGGCGCATGCGTGACAAACTGGCTTCTGAAGGCGCTTTGCGCGTGGTTCCCGCTGCCAAGCCTGTGGTTGCCCGCACACTGGACTCGGTGACGACGTCCTCTGGTGGCCGCAGCAAGGCTCCAGACTCCAAATCGTCGGGCTCCAAACCCTCCAGTTCCAAGATGGCACCGCTGTCCAGTTCGGCGCCACTGTCCTCGGCGTCCGGGTCCAAGGCCTCTAAAAACCGCTGATCCGGCTTGCGGCCTTGTCACTTCTGTGGCGGCTTGGCGCAGGCTCATGGGCATCATCGGCTATCAAGACCCACGACACCGATTCAATCTTTGTTTCGTCCAGCCGCTGGGCTCAGCCTCTCAGGCCCTCAAAAGCTTCTTGCGCACCAGATGGATGTGGTTGCGCAGGGCGTATAACTCGTCCGCATACGACAAAGGCACGCTGACCTTCTCTGCCTGTGCTTCCAGTGCGTTCAGCGCCTTGATCAGATCGGACGGTTCGGCTTTGCCTGATTCCATGTCGTTTTCAATTTCACGCAACCGGCCATACCAGCGGAACACTCGGGAACGTACCCGAAATTGGTACAGCGGCGGCACGATGCGCGACAGCGGCAGCATCACGGCCAGCAAGATGCCCAGTACCAGCCACATGCGCTCGATCAGGTTGGCTATCCAGAAAGGCAGGTAGCGCTGCATCAGGGGCACGGTTTCATTAATGGCGCGTTCGCCCTCTTTGGCAATCGGCAGTTCGCTATGACGGGTGCTGGGGAACTCCCTGGCCCGGTTGAACCAGCCTGCGCCGTTGTGCAGCCGCTGTGCGTTTTGTGCAAACAAGGTCAGCAGGGCGGGGTGTGTGTCCTCCCGCGCCAGCAGTGATGTGGTGGATGCCACCAGCCGCACGTCCTGCGTTGGCACGTTGGCAGCCAGATCCACCACCCCGCGTGGCAGCGTCACGGGCGTCAGGAACGGAAATCGGCGCGCATAGGCTTCATGCTGGGCAAAGTCCATCAGTTGCACCCCCGGCGTTTGCAGCAGCATCTGCACCATCAGCGATTCGGGTGCCGAGGCAAAGACCAGTGCATCCAGTTTGCCCGCCAGAAACTCCACCGTCGCAGGCGTCTGCTCCAGGCGCGACAGGGTGACATCGCCGGGCTCGATGCGGTTGGCGTCCAGCAGCCGCTCCATCAGTGTGGGCACACCACTGCCCGCCGTTCCGACGTTCACGCGCAGGCCCTTGAGCTGCGGCAGTCCGTCGAGCCGGGCGTTTTGTTGGTTGGGAGCCTGCTTTTTGATGGCATCAGTGCGGTAAAAAAGCCATACCGGCTCCACAAACAGGCTCCCCAGCGACACCAGTTCATCGGCATCGTCGGGTCGCAACTCGGCCGTGCCACCTTGCACAAAGGCAACATCGGCCTTGCCATCGCGCAGCAATTGCAGGTTGTGGGACGAGCCCTCGCTGGGCAGCAGCACCACGTCTATGCCATCCCCCGCCAGCGCCTTCTGGTAGCGCTTGCCAAACTCCTCGTATGCACTTTGTGCCGGGCCCGTGGCCAGCGTCACTGTTTTGGGCGGGTTGGGGTTGAGCCACCAGTACGCCAGCACCAGCAGGCCGACCCCTAGAAACGCGAGTGGGCCTGCGGACACGATCAGATCGCGCAGTGACAGCAAGGTGTTACGAAAGGCCTGGGGCATGGGATGTTTGATTTGGATGGAGCCCACCACCGGCCCGGTGGTGTGCGCGCGGGGCTGGTTGATGCGAGTGCTGTAGTGCCTGGGACCAGAGGCTAAGCGAATAAGGGGCCAGGGGCTCGCACAGCGATAACAAAGATGGGTACAGCAACCAAGTTTGGCCTACGGTTTGCTGCTGCTCCGCAGGGTTCATGGGCCACACATTCCTGATTGTGCCGCCCCAGACCGTTCCAGGTTCGCGCCGTGGCCCCAATGCAATGTGCCATCTGCAGCGGTTTTTGATACTGAGAATTATTATCAATTACAATGCGCGCTATTTTTCCCCACCCTCTGCATGACCGCCGCTGACGCCAGCCACGTTCACGACCCGCATACCCTCTACAGCCACCACCACGGCTGGCTGCGCGCGTGGCTCCACCGGCGGCTGGGGTGCGGGGACGAGGCGGCTGACTTGGCCCAGGACACCTTTTTGCGTGTGCTGCTACGACCGCAGGCGCTGCGCGAGCCGCGCGCCTACCTCACCACCATTGCCAAGGGGCTGGTGGCTGACCTGTGGCGCCGCCGGGCGCTGGAGCAGGCCTATCTCGATGCGCTGGCACTGATACCTGAGCCCCTGGCGCCGTCACCCGAAGAGCGCGCGCTGGTGTTGCAGGCACTGCACGAGATAGATGCCTTGCTCGACGGGTTGGCCCCGAAGGCGCGCCACGCTTTCTTGTTGTCGCAGCTGGAAGGCGTTGCCTATGCCGACATCGCCCGCGAGCTGGGTGTGAGCGAGCGCACCGTCAAGCGCTACATGGCACAGGGTTTTGAATGCTGCCTGATGGCCATGGCATGAGGCGCGCCATGCATGTCCCTGCGGCGGCAGATGCACCTGATCGCGCCGCGCTGCGCGAGGCTGCCCAATGGCTGGTGTTGCTGAACTCTGGCCATGCGAGTCCGCAGGACTGGCAGGCCCTGGCCCGCTGGCGCGCGCAGGATGCCGCGCACGAACAGGCTTGGCAGCGCGCCGAGCGGCTGTCTCAAACCTTTGGCGCCGTGCCCGCGGGCCTGGGCCTGCCCGTGCTCAACCGGGCCCACCGCGGCGCCAACCGCCGCGCCGCACTGCAGGTGCTGGCCTGTGTGGGCATGGTGCCTGGCGCCGCCTACCTGGGATGGCGCCATCTGCCCTGGCAGCCCTGGGTGGCCGAGCACCGCACCGCGACGGGCGAACAGCGCAGCGTGCCACTGGCGGATGGCTCGCAGTTGTTGCTCAACACTGCGACCGCCGTTGATGTAACCCTGGACGCAGAGCATCGGATGGTGCGCCTGCGCGCGGGCGAGATCTGGGTCACCACCGCCGCTGATGCACCGGCTGGCGGCCATCGCGGCGCCCCCAGCTTGCTGGTGGAGACACCCCAGGGCGTGCTGCGTGCACTGGGCACCCGCTTTGCGGTGCGCTTGGCCGATGGCGGCAAAACCCGCGTGGCCGTGGCCGAAGGTGAGGTGGAGATTACACCGCGCAAGGGGCCCGCGCGCGTGTTGCACGCGGGTGCCCAGTGCCATTTCACGGCTAACGCCGTATCGACCCCGGCGCCGTTGGGAGAGTGGGCTCTGGCATGGGTGCAAGGGGTGCTGTATGCCGACAACCTGCGACTGGACGCCTTCACAGCCGAGCTGTCGCGCTACCGCCCCGGCATCGTGCGCTGCGATCCCGCCGTGGCTGGGCTGCGCATCTCCGGCGCCTTTCAGTTGCGCGATACCGAACATGTGCTTGCCATGCTGGCTGGCACCTTGCCAGTACAGGTGGTGTCCCGCACGCGCTACTGGGTCACTCTGGCGCCAGCCTGAGTGTCATGCTTGCAGCCATTTTTTGGTGTTTTTGGCCTCTAGCGCTTATCCAGTAAGCGCTAATAGCTATTGTTTTAGGAGTTTTCCCTGGCTGGAGGGGATGGAGAGCCCGTAGCCGCTGCTGTGCGTGTTTGTGATCAAGCCCGACTCCATCCATCGGCTACCCGGCGCGGGTTGTGTCCCTTTTTTCGAACCTGTGCGGCAAGGAAGAGAACGCTTTGTTTTCTGCAGTTTTCGTTTTCTTTGACCGACCCGCACCCGAGGAGATCGCGCATGGCGCACCATTCGCACAGCCTGCCGCTGCACCCTTCACACGCCGCTATACCGGCTTTGTTCATCACCCCGCTGGCCCGTGCCACCCAGGCGCTGTGTGTTGCGCTGGCTCTGGCAGCCGCTGCGCCACAGGCCCTGGCCCAGGGCGGTGCTCCCGCACCCGCTGCCGCAGGGGCAGCGCGTACCTACGATATTCCCGCAGCGCCGCTCGGCCCCGTGCTCTCGCGTTTTGCGGGGGCTGCGGGCGTCACGCTGTCGTTTGACCCCGCCCTGACCGAAGGCCTGCACAGCGGCAGCGGTCTGCAAGGCCACATGCCCGTGGATGAGGGCTTTGCCCGTCTGCTGCACGGCACCGGCCTGGAGGCTGTTCCACGCAGTGGCGGCGGCTATACGCTGCGCCGCACAGCCACGGTCACACCCGCCGCCGGCGCTACAGGGCGTGCCGCTGCGGCGTCTTATGGGCAGCTGCCCGCCGTGCGTGTGACCGCAGAACGCGAGGCCGCCACCGGCCCCGTGGCAGGCTACCGCGCCACCCGCAGCGCCAGCGCCACCAAGATGGACGTGCCGTTGCTCGAAACACCACAGCAGGTCTCCACCATCGGCGCGGAGCAGATCCGCGACCAGGCCATCTCCAGCGTGGCCGAGGCCGTGCGCTACAGCGCGGGCGTGCGCCCGGCGGACTACGGCATCACCGATGACGACGTCTCGGTGCGCGGCTTTTACCTGACCGGCACGGGCTTGTACCGAGACGGCATGCGCCTCATCCACAACGGCTTCATGACCAACCTGGAGCCCTATGGCCTGGAGCGGCTGGAGGTGGTGCACGGCCCCGCGTCGGTGCTGTATGGCCAGTCGGCGCCGGGTGGCCTCATCAACGCGGTGACCAAACGCCCGCGTGCCGACATGCAGCGGGAAGTGGGGCTGGAGCTGGGCAGCCACAGCCGCCGCCAGATGACGGCCGACATCGGCGGCGCGCTCAACGAGCAGGGCACGCTGCTCGGCCGCCTCACCGTGCTCAAGCGGGAGGCCGGCACGCAGTGGGACGACCTGCGCGCCGACCGCACCTATGTGGCCCCCGCACTCACGCTGCTGGGCGACCGCATCACCCTCACGCTGCTGGCGCACTATCAGGACGACGATACGGGCTACATCATTCCGTACTACCGCGACACGCCTGCGGGCCCTGCCAATGAGCGCATCAACGTGAATGGCCCCGGGTCGGGCCACCACAAACGCGCCTACTCGCTGGGCTACTTGCTGGAACACAGCTTCAGCGACGCCCTCACGCTGCGCCACAACCTGCGCTATCTGGACGCAAGCAACCACCGCCTGGAGATGCGCAACCGGGGCCTGCTGGCCGACCAGCGCAGCATGGCCCGCCTGGCCATGGTGCGGCCCGACGCTGAGAAAACCCTGGTGGTGGATACGCACCTGGAGGCACGTTTGAAGAGCGGAAATGTGTCGCATCAACTGCTGGCGGGGCTTGACTACTACCACTCCAAGCTCGACTGGCGCATCCATTCGCTGAACGGTGCTGTCGCCCCCATCGACCTGGTGAATCCCGTGTATGTGCAGCCAGACTGGGGCAACAATTTTCTGAGCGACCGCGCCCTGGCCTGCAACACGCAGGTGGGCCTGTACCTGCAGGACCAGATCAAGCTGGGCGAGCGCTGGGTGTTCAGCCTGGGCGGGCGCTACGACACGGCGCGCATCGACACGGCCTATGACGTCCGCCTGACGGGCGGCAGCGCCTTCACCTCCACCCAGGTCGACCGGCGCGACAACGCCTTCACGGGCCGCGCAGGGGCCATCTATCTGGCACCCAATGGCCTGGCGCCGTATGTGAGCTTCAACACCGCGTTTCAGCCGCCGCTCACCACAGTGACGGCGGTGGACGCGAACGGCACGCCTTACGAACCCGAAACCGCCAAGCAGGCCGAGGTGGGCGTTCGCTACGCACCACCCCACGCGGGCTACACGCTGAGCGCTGCAGTGTTCGACCTGCGCAAGCGCAACGTGCGCACACCATCGACCATCAACCCGCGCTTTGACGTGCAGACCGGCGAGGTGCGCAGCCGCGGGCTGGAGCTGCAGGGCTCGGGCGATGTGGGCGGCGGCTTCTCGGTGATCGGTGCATACACCTACCTGAACGCCAAGGTCACGCGCAGCAACAAACCGCTCGAAGTGGGCGAGCGCCCTGGCGCTACGCCTGAGCATGTGGCGTCGCTGTGGGGCAAATACCAGCGCGGCCCGCTGGAGCTGGCCTTGGGCGCGCGCCACATCAGTGCCACGCCGGGCGAGCTGCGCGTGGCCACCGGTCCGCTGCCTATGAACGACAGCTACACCCTGTTCGACGCCATGGCGGCCTACGACATGGGCGCCTGGCGCCTGTCGCTCAACGTGACCAACCTGGCCGACAAGCGCTACAAGACCCAGTGCAACACCTTCCGGGGCGGCGCGCAGTTCTGCGCCCTGGGCTTCGGGCGCGAAGTGCGCGTGGCGGCTGCATACCGGTTCTGATCCTGGTGGGAGGCGAGCGAGGGCGCCGGTGCGGTGGTCTGTAGGGGCTGCCGCGCCGGTCGCTTTTTGGCCTGCCACTGATTACGTTCTATCCATCAGACACCCATGCGCAAGTTGCTGGTACATCTGCACCGCTGGGCCGGCCTGTTCATGGCCGTGTTCCTGGCCGTGGCGGGGCTCACGGGTTCCGTCATCGCGTGGGAGCATGAGCTGGACCGCTGGCTCAACCCTGGGTTTCACCTGGCGGCCCCGACGTCGGCTGTTCCACTGAGCGCCACCGAGGTGGCCAGCCGCGTCGAGGCCACGCACCCTCAGCTGCGGGTGAGTTTCTTGCCCCTGGCCGCACCGCCGGGCCAGACGTTGGTGGTCATGGTCGAGCCCCGCGTGGACCCTGCCACCGGCCAGCCCCATGTGCTGGGCTTCGACCAGATGGCCCTGCACCCGGCCACTGCGGCCGTGCAGGGCACGCGCCTGTGGGGCCAGGCCTCGCTGGCGCGCGAGAACATCATCCCGTTTCTGTACAAACTGCACCACACGCTGTTCCTGCCGCGCGCCTGGGGCGTGGACTGGGGCGTGTGGTTTCTGGGCGCGGTGGCCGTGTTGTGGACGCTGGACTGCTTCATCGCGCTGTGGCTGTCGTTTCCCCGCTGGGCGGCGTGGCGCAAGTCGCTGGCGTTTCGCTGGTCGCGCGGCGGCAAGGCGCTCAATTTCGATCTGCACCGCTCGGGCGGCGTGTGGACCTGGGCGCTGATGCTGGTGCTGGCGGTCACTTCAGTGGCCATGAACCTGCATGACGAGGTGATGGAGCCGGTGGTCAACCTGTTCTCTCGCACCAGCGCGAGCCCGTTCGACGAACGCCCGCGCCGCAGTGCGCTGGAGAGCGCGCAGCCCCCGGCTGTGGCGCGTGAAGCGGTAGTGGAAGCCGCCCGCGCCGAAGGTATGCGCAGGGGCTGGAGCGACCCGCCGGGGTTCCTCAGCTACCGCGCAGCGTTTGGCCTTTATGGGGTGGACTTTTATGTGCCCGGCATCAGCCGCTCGGGCCTGGGGCCACCGCGCCTGTATTTCGATGGCGACACAGGTGCGCTGGTGGGCCAACGTGTGCCGGGTGAAGGCACTGCAGGCGATCTGTTCATGCGGCTGCAGTTTCCGCTGCATTCCGGGCGCATTGCGGGGGTGCCGGGGCGCATTGTGGTCACGCTGCTGGGCGTGGCGATCACCGTGCTCAGCGTGACGGGCGTGGTGCTGTGGCTGACGCGCCGGTCGGCCCGCAGGCGCCAGCCCACAGCGACATCGCCGGGTCAGGGTGGCGTGGCCTATGCCAGGTCTGCCGCCGAAGGCAGATAAAGCCCCTCGGCCGTGGTGATGGCGCGTGCTGCGCGGGCCGCGCGGGCTGTGGCGATGGCTGTTGCCTCGGCCGCCATCGTCGCCAGCACCATCATGCCCAGGCTCTTGCCACTGCGGCCTGTGCCCAGGCTGAAGAGGGTGTCGCCGTCCGACATGGTGTGCACCGGGTTGATGCTGCGCGCCAGGCCATCGTGTGCGGCCACGGCCAGGCGGTGGGCCTGCACCTTGGTGATGACGGCGTCGGTGGCGACCACGCCGATGGTGGTATTGGTGCCCGCCAGCAGAGGCTGGGGCGGGTCGCCGCGCAGCAGGGCGCGGCGCGTGTCGCGCAAACGCAGGCCGTCGTCGGTGCGGGCTCCGGCAATCACCTGGGCGGTATCGGGGTCGATCACATCACCCAGCGCGTTGCAGGCAATCAGGGCTCCGACCGTGACGCCATCCACCGTGACGGACGCGGTGCCAATGCCCCCCTTCATCGCGCGCTGGATGCCGAAGATCTTGCCCAGCGCTGCACCAGTGCCCGCGCCCACATTGCCTTCGGCCGGGTCGGCGGTGGATGCCGCCTCGCACGCGGCATAACCCGCAGCGGCATCGGGGCGGATGCGCATGTCGCCCACCAGCAGGTCAAACAACACGGCGGCAGGCACGATGGGCAGGCGACCCACGGCCACGTCAAAGCCGATGTCGCGCTCTTCCAGCCAGCGCACGGCGCCGGTGGCGGCATCCAGCCCCCAGGCGCTGCCCCCGGCCAGCACGATGGCATGCACCTTATCCACCAGATTGGAGGGGTGAAGCAGGTCTGTCTCGCGCGTGCCCGGCGCTGCGCCGCGCACGTCCACACCGGCCACGGCGCCTTCGCGGGTGATGATGACGGTGCAGCCCGTGGGGCGGCGGGTTTCGGTGAAGTGGCCCACTTCGATGCCGGCCACGCGGGTGATGCTGCCAGCGCTGCCGGCCAGAACGTGTTGGGAACTCATGGCGGCTGATTATGGTGCCCGAGGCCGCCCGCAGTCTTGCTCGGCGTCAGCTGACCGTCGTGCAGCTCAAGGGGATTTTTCAATCTGCTTGACGTGGTACGCGCCGTTGATCTGCTCGGCCTGAAAGCGCACCTTGTCACCGGGCTTGAGG
Organism: uncultured Gammaproteobacteria bacterium; assembly: GCA_947085645.1. GTDB lineage: Bacteria > Pseudomonadota > Gammaproteobacteria > Burkholderiales > Burkholderiaceae_C > Acidovorax. The sequence goes on along the minus strand of CAMTXG010000006.1, from coordinate 7,017 downwards.
TCGCCTACCAGGCTGGCGTCCTGCACGCGGAACACCATCGTCATGGGCGGCATATCCAGGTTTTTGATCTCGCCATGCTTCAGGGTGAGGCGCAGTGTGCGCGGGTCCCAGCGGGTGATCTCGCCTTCGCTCAGATCCGCCGACTGCGCCGACGGTGCTGGATGGTGACTGCTGTGGCTGTCTGAGGTCGCAGCTGCGGGGGCTTGCGCAACAGCGGGCCCCGCGACCAATATGAGCAGGCTAGCAGCCAATGGGATGGAGAGGAATTTCATGACGATGCTTTCTTGTTATAGCTCTTGAAAACGCGGGTGCTGCCGTCGTGCGCCACCAGCAGCACGTCATACGGGTCACGCCGGTCGCCATACGCAGGGCCGTCCATGCCCGGGGAACCAACAGGCATACCGGGCACTGCCAAACCCAGGGCCTTGGGCTTTTGCTGTAGCAGGGCGCGTACGTCGCTGGCGGGCACGTGGCCTTCAACCACATAGCCCCCGACGAGGGCGGTGTGGCACGAGCCCAGTTTTTGCGGCAGGCCCAGGCGTGCGCGCACCGCGTTGTTGCCGGTGTCGTGCACCTTCACGGCGAAGCCGTTGGCCTGCATGTGGTCTACCCAGTCCTGGCAGCAGCCGCAGTTGGGGTCTTTCCATACCTCCAGAGGTGTGGGGATGGGTGTGGGTGTATTGGTGGCTGCGCGTGACAGCCCCGGTAGCAAGGCGATGGCCGCACCCGCCCCCAGCAACGGCAGTGCGGTGGTGAGCCATTGGCGGCGGGCTGGGCTGGGTGCGGCGGATGCGGAGCGATGGCGTACGGTGGTCATGGGGTCTCTCATGGCGTTATTTGTTGCGGGGCAGCACGGTGATAGTTCCTGTCATGCCTGCCTGGTAGTGGCCGGGGATCAGGCAGGCAAAGTCAAAACTCCCCGCGCGGTTGAAGTGCCAGACGATGTCGCCGGTCTTGCCTGCCGCCACGTGGGCCATATAGGGTTCGTCGTGTTCCATGCCCGGGTGCTTTTTCATCATCTCGGCGTGTGCATCCAGCTCGGCCTTGGTGCCGATCACGATCTCGTGCATCACCTTGCCCTTGTTTTCGGCACGCAGCCGCACGGTGTCGCCCTCGCGCACTTCGATGTGGTTCGGCGCAAAGCGCATGTCGTCGGTCATGCGGACGGTGATGGTGCGGCGCACGGCCTTGGCGTCGCCTGCGATGCCCCAGTCCTTTTGCTCTTTGACTACCGGCTTGTTGGATGCGGAGTGTTGGGTGTTTTCATGGCCAAAAGAGGTGCTAGCGCTTATCCATAAAGCGCAAGCAGCTATCAATTTAATAGTATTCATGGTGATTGCCTATGTGTTGGTTCAGTGCTTGTGGCCGCTGGCAGCGGGTTTGCGTGCGTTGGCAGCGCCCGGTGCGGTGCCCGGGGTGTCGGTGCGCGCCGGGCGTGGGGTGCTGGCGGGGGCGCCCTGCCATTCGTAGGCCACTGTGCCCGCAGGTTGCTTGAAGTCACCCGGGTCACGGTAGTCGCCCGCTGGCTGGTTGGCGCGCACCTTGAGCGTGGTGAACATGCCACCCATCTCCAGTGGGCCAAACTGGCCGGTGCCGCTCATCATGGGGAAGGTGTTGTCCGGCAGGGGCATTTCCATGGCGCCCATGTCGGCCATGCCGCGTTCGCCCATCACCATGTAGTCGGGCACGATCTTCTGGATCTTGCCCACCAGACCGCGGTGGTCCACGCCGATCATGGTGGGCACGTCGTGCCCCATGGCGCCCATGGTGTGGTGGCTCTTGTGGCAGTGCAGCGCCCAGTCGCCCAGCTCGTCGGCAATGAACTCGACCTGCCGCATCTGGCCCACGGCCACATCGGTGGTCACCTCAGGCCAGCGCGCGGTTTTCGGTACCGGACCGCCATCGGTGCCGGTGACCTCGAACTCGTGCCCGTGGATGTGAATCGGGTGGTTCGTCATGGTGAGGTTGCCGACGCGCATGCGCACGCGCTCACCCTGCCGCGCCACCAGCGGGCTGATGGCGGGGAACACGCGGCTGTTCCAGCACCAGATGTTGTGGTCCAACATGGTGTTGACCTTGGGGGTCATGCTGCCGGGCTCCACATCAAAGGCGTTGAGCAAGAAGGCGTAGTCGCGCTGAACCTTGGCAATCTGTGGATGGTTGCCCTTGGGGTGGGTGATCCACAGGCCCATCATGCCCATGGCCATCTGCACCATTTCATCGGCATGGGGGTGATACATGAAAGTGCCGGGGCGCCGTGCCTCGAACTCGTACACAAAGGTTTTTCCCACCGGAATCGCTGGCTGGTTCAGGCCACCCACGCCGTCCATGCCATTGGGCAGGCGCTGACCGTGCCAGTGGATGGTGGTGTGCTCGGGCAGGCGGTTGGTGACAAAAATGCGCACACGGTCGCCTTCGACCACCTCGATGGTGGGGCCGGGGCTCTGGCCGTTGTAGCCCCACATGTTGACCATGAAACCGGGCGCCACTTCGCGCACCACGGGCTCGGCCACCAGGTGGAACTCCTTGACGCCAGCGTTCATGCGCCAGGGGGCGGTCCAGCCATTCAAAGTGACCACGGGGTTGTAGGGGCGGCCCGTGGGCGGGTGCAGCGGCGGCGCGGTGTCGGCGCTGGTCTGCATGGCGGGCTCGGGCAGCGCGGCCAGGGCCACGCGGCTGACCGAGGCGGCGGCCACGGCTGTGGCCGCGCCGGAGAAGAAATTGCGGCGATTCATGTCAGTGGCCTTGTGGGGTGGTGGAGGCTGCGGCGCCCGAGGTGAGGCCCTGCAGCGCGCCGGGTGATGTGCCAGTCAGCGCCAATTGCAGGTCCGTCTCGGCCAGCCAGAAGTCGCGCTGTGCGTCGATGGCGTTGGCTACCGCCTGGGTGCTGTTGCGGGCCTCGGCCAGCATGTCCCACACGCTGGCCAGCATGCCGTTGTAGCGCAGCGTGGTTTCGTCGCTGATGAGCTGGCGCAGTGGCACGACCTCGGCCTGCTGCTGGCGCGCCAGGTCGAGTGCGGTGCGGTAGGTGAGCCAGGCGGCGCGCACCTCGCTGCGGGCGCGCACGGCGGTGTCCTGCAGCTGGGCGGCGCTTTGCTCCACCTCGGCCTGGGCGCGGGTGCGTGCGGCGCCGCCCCAGTCGAACAGGGGCAGGGGCAGCTCGATCTCCCAGCCGCGCGTGATTTCGCGGTGGTCGCCGTCCCGATCGGTCGCGGTGTTACGGCTGTAGGCCAGTCCGATATCACCAAACAAGGCGCCCGCACGGCTCCAGCCCTGGCGGGTGGCCTGGGTGTCGAGCTGACGGCGGGCCGCCTGTACGTCCAGCCGCTCGCGCAGCGCGGTGGCTTCAATTCCGTCTGCAGGCAGGGCGGTGGCGGGCAGGGGCGGCAACTGGTTGGCCAGCTGGTACTGCGTCTGCAGCCCCCACACACCCATGCGGCGGTTGAGCTGTTCGCGTTCGGTGGCTGCGGCCAGGCGTGCGCGGGCGCGCTGGCGGGTGGCCTCTTGCAGCACGGCCTGCTCGCGGGCCTGCTGCAGGCGGCTCCAGTTGCCCACCTGCACCATGCGTCGGGCCAGCTCGGCCCCGGCCTCGGCGGCTTCGACCATGCGGTCATGCGTGGCGGCCACCTGCTCGGCGGCGACGGTGCGCAGCCAGGCGCGGCGGGTGTCGGCGGCAAGCGTCACCACGTCCTGCGCGGCTTGCAGCGTGGCAACTTGCATGCGCTCGGCCTGGCGCGCGGTGCGCCAGGGCAGGGTGATGAGATCCATCAACCCAAAGGCCAGGGTGCGCTCGATTTCGCGCTCGTGGCTGTTGGTGAAGCGGCCCAGCGCAAGGTGCGGGTTGGGCAGGGTGATGGCCTGCACGCGCTCGGCGTCGGCCACGCCCAGTGCGGCCAGGCGGGATTGAAGGCCAGGGTTGTTGAGCAGGGCAATCCGCACGGCAGCGTCTTGCGTCAGCGGCTGGGCCAGCCAATCCTGCATGGACTTCTGTGCTGCGGCGCGGGCGGCCGGGTCCGTAGCAGGCAGGGCGGCCACGGTACCGCCAGTTCGGTCTGCCGTCAGTGCGGCTACATCGCTGCGAAGTCCGTCAGGCGACACACTGGCGCAACCCGCCAGCAGCGCAGCGGCAGCCAGCATGGAGAGGCGATGCACCGTGCTCATGGTTTACCTCCCTGGTCGGGGTGATGGCTGTGTTTGTTCGGCTTGCTGTCATGGCTGCCATGGTTCATTTTGTGCTTGCCATGGTCGACGGGAGCGTGTGGGCTCGTCCCAGTGGGGGGCGAAGCGGCCTGTGCGCCCTGGCGGGCTTCCCACGCCAGGATGTCGGCATGGCCGCGCGGGAAGGCGGCCACTGCCTTGTGCCCATCGCTCCAGGACTGGATGGATGGTGATGCCGCGGCAAGCGGCGGCTGGGGTGCGAGGCTGTGGTGAACAAGGGGTACGGTGGCCGCCTCTGGGTTGGCCGCATCCGCAGCGGCGAGGCCTTGAGCCTGCAACAGCAACGGGGTCAGCAGCAAAAGGCAAACCAGCCGCCTTGGCCACAAAAGCCGAGACAACGGTAAAAGAAGTAGGGATGTAGGGGCGCGCACGGCTATCTCCAAAAACGAACAATGCATTGCGCTGCCGCCCAAACTTCGCTGCGTTCAGCGACATTTGGGCCATGGCAGACGCACTTCGGGCGTCGGAGATCAGGCGATGGGTGGTTTGATGGCCAGCGCGGCGGGCGCACTGTCAAACGGGGCTGCAGCCAGCGCGAGCAAGCTGCGTGGTGCGGCGGGGGAGAGTGTCAATCGGGCGAGCGCGTCCAGCATGGCTGAATGACAGATTTCGCAGGCTGAGCAGGTGGCAGAGTGGTGGTCGTGTGCCGCGCAGCCCGTGGCAGGGTCGCCACAGGCGCCGGTTGCTGCTTGTAGTCCGTGGTGGCTGGAATGTTCTGGGGCGGCTGTGCCCATCAAATTGGCAGCGTCAGCCTTCGTAAGCGCACCGTTGTCGTGGTGGTTGGGCTGTGCATGCTGTCCTTGCGGCCCCCAATGCTGCTCGGCTGGGCCATAGGCGGAGATCTGCGGTAAAACCCCGGCGGCCATGGCAGTGCCAGCAAGACCCCGAAGGACCAGCACCATCATCAACACGAAATACAGGCCGCGACGCATGGGTGAATGATAGGGCGGATGCGACAAAGTTCCACTGCGACTTGAATCGCACGAGCGAGGTGAAGGCGATTGGAGGATAAACCCGCGCCGATCCGGGGCGCATGACCGGGGTGTAGCCCCACGATGTCAACGTGCTTGCCCTCCCGTGGGGTGGGCGCGCGTGCCATGGGCCTTTTTTGTATCTTTCGATTGAAAAGGTCGGTATGCCGTCATGGTTGGCTGCGACGGGAAGCCTGTCTGTCGCGCCGAGTACGCGGCCAAGCGCAACGTGCACTCGGTGGCTGCGGCGCTGTGCAGGCTCAGTGCGCGGCGGGGTACGGCGGCACGTGCCCACCCAGGGCCAGTGCGCTGGCCACGGTGAACATCAACTCCAGGTCGATTTGCTCCGGGTCGCGCGGTACCAGGTCGTAGTGGCACAGGGTGCCCAGCAGCATGCCGCTGGAGTCCATGATGGGCACGCCGCAGTAGGTGGGCACGGCCTCCCGGGCGGGGTGACCCTCTGTGCGTGGGTCGAGCAGGGCGTTGGCGGTCTTGAACACGCCTTTGCTGTCTCGCACATAGCAGCAGTAGGTGGCGGTGTCTGCTACTTCCTGAGCGCGCAGGGCGTTTGTGTTTTCCTTGTCAAAGTGCACGGCGGCATCAGCCTTGCCGTCCTGGAAGCGCCAGATGCCAATGAAGCGGTAGTCCGTGAGGTTTACCAAATAGGCCAGCGCATCACGGACACCGCTGGTGTCGAGAATGCTCTGGAACTGCTTGAAATCACGGACGGTATTGACTGGGGCCACGGCCACTCCACAGGGGGATTGTTGGAGTGGCGAGTTTACGTGGGCTAACGTCTTCCCGCGTTTCACAATAGATGGGCCTTGAACCAGGCCTGCACTCAACGGCCTATGTCCCCATGTAGCGCCCTGGCCGGTGGTTCATAGCCAGCACCAGATTGAGTGCAACTGCCCCTGCAATGGACCATGCGACGCGCAAGGGCTCGACCGTCCACAGCGCGAGCAACACGATGCAGCAGTCCACGGCCATCTGAATTTTTCCGGCACGCCAACCGTAGCGGTCCTGCAGATACAGCGCAGCAATACCTACGCCCCCCAGGCTGCAGCGATGTCTGAACAGTACCAAAAACCCTGTGCCCGTGATCAGGCCGCCCGCAATGGCGGCATACAGCGGCTGCAACTGGGCAAACTGCAGAAACTGCGACTGCAGCTCTGTAAGTAGCGACAGCAGTAGCACCGCAATGAAGGTTTTCACAGTGAATGCTCGCCCCAACTTGCGCAGAGCCAGCCAGTAAAAGGGCAGATTGACGAAGAAGAAAATCTTGCCAAATCCGATGCCCGTGGCGTAGTGCAACAAAAACGCCAGCCCTGCCGTGCCTCCCGTTAGTAGCCCGGCGCTGGTAAAAAACGCAACCCCGACCGAGATCAGCAGCACTCCCGTGAAGATGGCCACAGCGTCCTCCGTAAGCGTGTGCGGTGTCGCCACCGGTGCGGCGGCAGGTAGGGCAACCGGTGCTACAGGGGGCGCAGGAGCAATGGGCGAACTGGACATGGCGCAAGTCAAAAGGCGTGAAGAACGCTGACGGGAGCACGCCAGCGAGAGCTATTGAAGGGGAAGCGGCGAATTGGAGCACGCAAGTCGTGTGCCTCTCTTGTCGCCCATCAAGAAAGGCGGTTGCCCGGTTTTGACCCTTTGAGTCAGGTGTAACACCTGCAACGCCGGGACACTAGGAGCCTGTCGGACTTGGAGCGTCGAAAGCGAAAATTGGCCCCAGCGAGGACAGTTTTTGCCGGATTTGCAGCCCCATAGCCCGGCTATGGGGCAAAAAGACGGTGTTCTCGAAGAGCGGCGAAGCCAAAAATGGACC
>CAMTXG010000005.1:0-97637 GCA_947085645.1 uncultured Gammaproteobacteria bacterium | reverse complement strand
GCTTGGGTGAAGGTATCGCTGTGGATGTGCTGGCTCAGATCGGCAAGCAGGTGCGCAAGGGCTGCGCTATCGAATCCAAGGGTTAACCCTGATATTTCTTGCCATGTGGGTGTTCGGCGTCAAGTGAAGATTTGCAAAAAAACCAATTAAATCAATGTGTTACGGGTGATATTTTAGCTTAAGTTCGGTGGATTGCCGTGATGGGCCGTCGCCAAGGGCTGGTGTCACGCCGTATGTTTTGCGGCGCTCAATCCTTGAGGTCCACCCCGAGAATGCCCAACTTTTTGGGATGCGAGTCCCTGCGTTTTACTGCTTTTGTCGCTGTTTCTGTGGCGGCTTGGATGGCCTTGGGCCCTTTATTCGCAGCTGCTTTGATCAGCCCGAACTTGTGATCGGCATCGGCCTCTGCCCGCTTGAACGTGGCAATGAGTTCAGCATGCGCAATGGGTGGATTCAAGGTTACTCCCATATCAATCAGCGTCGCGATTGTTAAATTTTGACGTTGGTGCGAAGCAAGGCTGTTCTCAATTCGCGAGTGGCAGGTTTGGCAATATCCACCTTTTGAACTGCCAGATCGAACGAAGAGCCTGGCTTGATGCTGGCGAGCAGTATCTTTTTGGCTGGAAGCTTGGCAGGGTAGGTGCCTTTACCCGGACACATGCGAACGGAAAACCCGAATTCTTCGAGCAGGCCTTTTGCATACAGCTCCGCCAATTGGTGGAACGATACGAAGGTGGAGCGTTTCACGTCTTTGAGTCCGGGCTGGCTGACGTCGCGAACGAGCTCGAATTTGCCCAGTGAATCGCGCTGTGTATCAGTAAAAGGATGCAGCAAGAAAGTCTGACGAACGCCATCCTTTTTAGACACCAACGTTTGCTCGACGGCTATATCGATTAACAGCATATTTTTTTCTATTTCCGCGAGTTGCGGTTTACACGGCCACATGTGCACGATGCGGGCAAAAATCACCCGCGGGGCGGGGACTTTAACTGAAGGGCCGCACATGCCAGTTCCATATTGCACGGCAAAAAAAAACGGTTCAGCTCAAAAACTGCCTGCCAATGGTGGTCGAGTGAAGGTTCGAAATCAGTCTGAGGTCGTCCATGGCGCTGCAGACCATTCATATTGAGTGAAAAGTGCTGCTAGCGCTTTGCAGATAAGCGCTGACAGCTATCAATTTTGAAGTAATCGACAGGGGGCGTTGGCGGCGCTGCCATCACTTCATTTCAAACTGCGCTGATTGCACTTTGCTCCCCAGCTTGATCAGGCACCCGCCGAGAAGCGTGCGCCGCAGTCCTCCAGGGTGCCCGCCGGTCCATGAGATGCTCTGGCCCCAGGTCTTGGCAGGAGGTGGCGCCCAGCATCGCCAGGTTCCGGTCCACCTCGGCCCGCAGCAGGCCGATGGCGGCGGCAACGCCCGACTCTCCATCCACCGCCGCAGCGTAGTTGAACGGGCGGCCCACAAATACTGCCTGCGCACCCAGCGCCAGGGCCTTGATCACATCGGTGCCACGGCGGATGCCGCCGTCCAGCATCACCGTCATGCCGCTGCCCGCCTGCTCGGCAATCGCAGGCAGCACGCGCAAAGGTGCCACGGCGCCATCGAGCTGGCGGCCGCCGTGGTTGCTGACGATGATGCCGTCCACCCCATGCTGGCGTGCCAGCGCGGCATCGTGCGGACTGAGAATGCCTTTGACCACCAGCGGCCCGCGCCATTGGCGGCGGATATGGGCGATGTGGCTCCAGTCGAAATGGTCGCGGGCTGAAAAGTCGCGCTGCACGCGTGATGACAGGATGGGCGCGCCGCGTTCGGCAAACGAGTTTTCAAAATGCGGCATGCCGTGGCGTGCCAGGGTGCGCAGCAGTGTGCCCGCCAGCCAGCGGGGGCGCACCAGGCCGTCCCACGCCAGGCGCAGGCCGGGCCGTAGCGGGGTGGAGAAGCCCGCGCGGATGTTGTTCTCGCGGTTGCCTGCCACGGGAATGTCTACCGTCACCACCAGGGTTTCTACGCCAGCCGCTACCACGCGCTGCAGCAGGCCGTCGATGCGTTCTGGCGTGCCGGGCAGGTAGGCCTGAAACCAGGTTCCAGGGGCCGCCTGCATGACCTCTTCAAGCCGGATGAGCGAACTGCCGCTTTGCACGGCGGGGATGCCCGCCTGTGCCCCCGCACGCGCCAGCACGATGTCGCCCCGGTAGGCCGACAGGGCCGCAATGCCCATGGGGGCGATGCCGAAGGGGCTGGCGTAGCGTTTGCCGAAGAGGGTCACGCCCTGGTCGCGCTCGGCCACGTTGCGCAGCACGCGGGGCACGAGCGCCAGCTCGGCAAAGGCGCGGCGGTTGTCGTCCAGTGCTTGGTTGTCCTCGGCCGCTCCCGCTACATAGCCAAAGATGGGGCGCGGCAGCACGCGGCGCGCTGCGGCTTCAAAGTCGTCCAGCGACAGCAGATCGCGGGTGCGGCCGCTGCGGCGAGCGCCATCAAACGCCTGCCAGGCACTGGGTGCGGGCGAGGCCAACGTGGGGGAGGGGGTGGGCATGGGCGGGTCCGGGCTAAAACAAACAATGGAAGGACGGAAGGCTGGAAGGCAGTGTCCAAAAAGCGGCAGAATCAAGAAAGCGAATTTATTGATCAGTAGTTGTTCGCTAAATTGACATTAAAAGCCATGACCCTCAAGCAGCTCGAAGCCTTCTACTGGGCCGCCACCTGCAGCACCTTTGCCATGGCGGCCGGGCGTGTTCACTTGTCCGTGTCGTCTCTGTCCAAGCGCATTGCCGAGCTGGAGGTGTCGCTGGGGCAGGTGCTTTTTGACCGGAGCGGGCACCGCGCAGCGCTGACGGAGGCGGGCACACGGCTGCTGCCAATGGCCAGTGCGCTGCTGCAGCAGGCCGACCGTGTGCAGCAGGACATGGGCAGCATTGCGGGCCTGCGGGGCCCCTGCCGCCTGGGCGTGGGCGAACTCACTGCGCTGACCTGGTTGCCGCGCCTTGTGGCCGCCATCGCCAGTGCGCACCCCCACGTTGATGTGTCAGTGCATGTCGATGTGGGCGCTGCCCTGGCAGAGCGGCTGGATAAAGGCGAACTGGATGTGGCCGTGATTGCGGGCACGGCCAGTCGCAGCGTGCTGACCTCGGTGCCCCTGGCGCACGCCCGGTTTACCTGGTGTGCGGGCCCTGCGGTGGCGCAGAGTGTGACCCGCATGGATGCAGACGCATTGCTGCTGCACCCGCTGGTGACGCTGCCCCAGGGCTCGGGTGTGACCCATCTCATCGACGACTGGCTGCGGCAGGCGGACGCCCGCCCCACGCGGCGGCTGGTCTGCAACCAATGGGGCGCCATCGTAGGCCTGCTGGCGCACGGTAGTGGCATTGGCCTGCTGCCCGAGGGCTGGGCGCAGGCGCTTTGCGCGCGGGGCGTGCTGCAAATGTTGGCCAGCCCGGTACCCCTGGGGTCGCTTGGCTATGCGCTGCACAGTCGGCGTGATGACCTGCGGCCACTGGTGGGCATGCTGCATGGTCTGGCAACGCAGCACGCGGATTTCACGGTGGCGAGCAGCGCGTTCTGAACGCACTGACCGGCTTGATCGCTTTGACCCGGAACTAGAATCGCGCCCGCTGCGTCTCGCAGTTCCTGGCCCCGCGCGGGCCTTTAAGGCAAAACCCCATGCCCATTTCCCTCTCGGCCCCTGTTGTGCTGGTGCTGGCCTCCGGCCGGGGAGAGCGGTTTGCCGCATCGGGCGGCGCGGTACACAAGCTGCGCGCGCGCCTGGGTGAAACCACGGTGCTGGAGCACACCCTGGCCGCAGTGCGCGCCAGCGGTTTGCCGTGGCATTTGGAGGATGTGGGGCACCCGGGCATGGGCGATTCGATTGCGGCAGCGGTGCGCGCCACGCCAGGTGCTCCGGGCTGGCTCGTCTTGCCGGGGGACCTTCCGCTGGTGCTGCCTGAAACACTGCGCACGATCGCTGCAGCATTGGCAAACCCCGACTGCGCTGTGGCAGTGCCTGTGTACCGGGGCGAGCGGGGCCACCCCGTGGGATTTGCCCCAGACTGCCTGCAAGGGCTGCTAGCCCTGGCAGGCGAGCAAGGCGCCGCCAGTGTGGTACGCCAGCAGGCGCAGCAGGGCAGGATGCGGCTGGTGGACGTGGACGATGCGGGCACGGTGACTGACGTAGACACCGTGCAGGACCTGGAGCGCGCAGCGGTGTTGCTGGCTGCGCGGCGGCAATCTACGGACCAGGTAACCGGGTGAACCACGCTACCCAGGCTAACCAAGCCACCCAAACAAACCAAGATGCCCGGGCAGGCGGGTTGACTTGATTACTTGACCGCCGTGATCACCGCGCAAGCGAGGCGCGGGCCTGCGTTGCCCGTGGGCTGGGTCTTGTAGTCGTCGGGGTCACGGTGAACGATCAGGCCCTTGCCGGTGATGTCGTTGGTGGGGCCCGCCACACTGATGGTGCGTGACACATAGCTGAATGCAGCCACACCGTATTTGTCGGCCTTCAGGCTGGGCAGGTCCCCGGCGTGGTGCTCGCCAGCGCCATGGGCGCCGTGGGGTTTGCCGCCGGGGTTGAAATGACCGCCGGTGCTCATGCCGTCGCCGCTGGAGCAATCGCCTTTTTCATGGACATGAAAGCCGTGCTCGGCGTTGGGCTTGAGGCCACGGATTTCGCCAGACACTTGCACGCCGTCGCCGGTCTGGGCAAAGGTCACGGTGCCGCTGGTGGTGTTGCCGCGGGTGGGCTCCAGCTTGGCGGTGGCGCGGAGGCCCGCAAGGTGCGACGCGCAGCCCGCCAGGGCAACCGCAGCCACCAGCGACGACAGAATCGACAGGGTGAAACGAGTTTTCATGACCCACACTCCTAAAACGTAAACAGAGGAACACCGCGCGATGTGGATGTTTCTGCTGTCCACCGCGGGTGGTCGCCATCGTATCGGGGGAACCAGAAAACTACGCCTCTTTTTTTGCCAGAGCAATCAACCGGGCCAGGGCCCGGTCATGGATGCCGTGCTTACGCAGTTCGTCGTAGGTAGCCTGGGCATAGTCGATGGTGGTGCCAAACCGCCCACAGGCCTGCTCAAAAATGCGGCTGTACTCGTGGTCGGGCAGTTCGCCCGTGTGGTTGGGGCTTTTGCGCGACAGAGTGAATGCCAGCGCACTGACCGGGCCCTGCGGCGTGTGGCAGGTGAGCCAGCGCGGGTCGTACACGGCTGTGATCATCTCGCGCTGCCACAGGTTGATCATGACCTGCCGGGCATGTGCCTTGTCCACCCGGAACACCATGCCCCGGCAACTGCCGCCTGAGAGCATGCCAAACACAAGGCCCGGGCACTCGGGCGTGCCGCGGTTGATGCGGCTCCACATCTTGAGCGCCCGGTGCCAGCCGTGTACCTTGGCGGCCCGGCGTTCGGCGTAGTCAAAGTCTGGCCGCCAGATGAGCGAGCCGTAGCCAAACACCCACAGATCCTGGTGCCCACCCCATTCGTGAAGTGCGCGCTCCAGCATGGGGGCCGGGTCTCGCAGGGGCGCGGGGAGATTCGTCATGCGGTCACTCTACAATCGAAAGCTTTGCTTTGGCGCTCTGGGGCCTCTGCAGTGCGGGTTTCACGGCGGCGGCAGTCCATTTTTTCTTTTTCAACACCACAACAGGGGTCTCCCATATGTCCAGCTCTGACGACGACAGCCAACAACGTTTTGCCCTCGGTTTTCTGTTCGCGCTGATTGCGCTCATCATCTCTGTCGTGGTGGGCACGGTAGTAGTCAAGCAAGTGGGCGGCAAGGGCGCAGCCCCCGCACCTACAACCGCTGTTGCAAGCAACGCGCCAGCCGCCGTGGTCGCTGACCCGGCCGGTGCTGACGCTGCCAGCGTGCGGGTTGAAAACGGCGTAGTGAAGTTCTACTTTGCCACCGCCAAGTCCGACCTGGCCGCTGGCGCCAACCAAGCCCTGGCCGACGTGGTCAAGGGTGTGGCCGAGGGCAAGACGGCTGTGGTGTCGGGTTTCCATGACGCCACAGGCGACGCCGCCCTGAACGAAGAACTGGCCAAGCAGCGTGCCTTTGCCGTGCGCGATGCGCTCAAGGCCCTGGGCGTGGCAGAAGACAAGATCGAGCTGAAAAAGCCGGAAGTCACCACGGCCACCGGCACCAACGCCGAAGCGCGCCGCGTGGAAGTGGCGCTGGGTGCATAACGGCAGGCGCTGACTGCGCGGTAGCCTCCTGCAGGCCAACAACCAAAAAACCCGGCAGTGCCGGGTTTTTTATTGGTCAGATTGGCATCTAGCGCTTATCCATCAAGCGCTGATAGCTATCTATTTGATAGTAAAGTTCAGCGCAAACCTGCGCCGCCCGCGCCCTCTGCGCGCTGTATCAACTCAATCTTGTAGCCATCGGGGTCGGTCACAAATGCGATCACGGTGGTGCCGCCCTTGACCGGGCCCGCTTCGCGGGTCACGTTGCCGCCCGAGGCCTTGATCTTCTCGCACGCCGCGTAAGCATCCGGAACACCCAGGGCGATGTGGCCGTAGGCCGTGCCCATGTCGTAGCTTTCGGTGCCCCAGTTGTAGGTCAGCTCGATCTCGGCCTGGGCGGGGTTGCCGCCGTCAAAGCCCAAAAACGCCAGCGAGTATTTGTACTCGGGGTTCTCGGACTGGCGCAGCAGTTGCATGCCCAGGACGTTGGTATAGAAGTCAATCGAGCGTTGAAGGTTGCCAACGCGCAGCATCGTGTGGAGGAATTTCATCCTTTCGATTGTGCAGGCAAGTCAAAAACCAAGCAGGTGGTGGTGGCGTGGGCAAACAGTGTGCCGTCAGGCCCCACCAGGCGGGCCTCGGCCGTGGCCAGCTGGCGCCCGCTATGGATCACGCGGCCTTCGGCCCGCACCCGCTGCACTTTGGGTGTGATGGCCTTGACCAGGTTGATGCCCAGCTCGGCCGTGGTGTAGCCGCGTCCGGGCTCCATGCGCGTGTGCACTGCGCAGCCCAGGGCGGAGTCGAGCAGGGTGGCAAACCAGCCGCCGTGCACGGTGCCCATGGGGTTGAGGTGCTCAGCGCGGGGGGTGCCCTGGAAGATGGCTGTGCCTTCGCCCACTTCAACGATCAAAAAGTCCAGCGTCTTGGCGATGGCGGCGTAGGGCAGCTCGCCGCGCAGCATGGCCTGCATCTGTTCCAGGCCGCTCAGGTGGGCGATCTGCTCGCGGCTGGCAACGCCGGGGCCTGGGCCAGCATCCAGCCGGGCAAGGACGTCGCGCTCTTGGGCCAGCCAGTGTTCAAGGTGGTTGTGTTGGGTCATGGCGTGTCCTCGTTGTGGTTGTGGTCGAAAGAAGAGTGTTGCATATGCAATTATTGCAAATACAATCAAATCCATGCAAGCCGACCCATCCGTTCTCGACACAGCCAAACCGCCTGCGGCCATGGCGCTGCCGCAGGGCTGCACCAACTTCAAACTGCGCCAACTCATGCGCCGCGTTGCCAACCATTACGACACGGAGATGGCGAAGTGTGGGCTCAAGACCACGCAGTATTCGCTGCTATCGCATGTGCTCAAACTCGGTCCCATCCGCCCCGGCGACCTCGCAGCGGCCATGAAAATGGATGCATCTACGCTGACCCGCAACCTGCGCCCTCTGGTCGATGCGGGCTGGGTGACGCTGGAGGCGGGCGCCGACGCCCGCAGCCGCTTGGCGCACATCACCGACACCGGCCGCGACAAACGCGCCGAGGCGCAGCGCCACTGGAAGGCAGCGCAACTGGCATTGAATGAAACGCTGGGCGTGGAGCGCGTAATGGCGCTGCACGCGCTGGTGGACGACTCGCTCGATTTGCTGGCGGCGGTACCCGCGCAGGAGCTTGGCCATGACGAATGACGACTCCCCGCAAACCACCCCCAAGTCCGCCGCACCGCTGGCCCTGTGGCTGGTGCCGCTGGCCGCCGCCGGTCCCTTTGCGCTCACCATGGGCACGCGCAGTCTCCGCAGCCTGAGCGTCCATCGCCCTGCATGAAAGCCAATGACATGACGGACACCAACACCTACGGCGCCTGCATGGAACGCAAATCACCGATCTATCTGGATGACCTCGCCGTGGGCGACCAGTTCAAAAGTGGCGAACACGCCATGGACGAGGCGCAGATCACCACCTTTGCGGCGCAGTTCGATCCGCAGCCTTTCCACCTGGACGACGCCGCAGCCCGCGCTACCCTGTTTGGCGGCCTGGCCGCCAGTGGCTGGCACACAGCGGCCATCACCATGCGCCTGCAGGTGACCAGCGGATTGCCCATTGCAGGCGGCATCGTCGGGGCAGGGGGCGAGCTGAGCTGGCCCCGGCCCACGCGCGCTACCGATGTGCTGCACGTGGTGAGCGAAGTAATGCACATCCAGCCATCCAAGTCCAAGCCCGACCGCGGCATGGTTACCGTGCGCAGCGAAACCCTTAACCAGCATGGCGACGTGCTGCAGGTCTCTACCGTGCGCATCGTGGTGCCGCGCAAGCCCGGGATGGCGGCGGCCACCGCATGACGGATGCTCTGACCCTCCGCATCCGCTGGCTGCTGGAGGCTCCGATTGCTCCGACACTGCTGCCGCTGGCCGCCCAGTTTGATGCGGTTGGCTTGCTGCGGCGCGTGCGGCAGGCATAAAAATTATGGTCAAAATGTCCTCTAGCGCTTATCCATCAAGCGCCAGTAGCTATCATTTCAGAAGTTGTAGTTAAATCACTCAAACGGGAACGGTGTAGTTCAGCGTCATGCGCCCGCCGTCCACGGTCACGATCTCGCCAGTTACGTAGCTGGCAGCGTCGCTGGCCAGCCAGGCCACCACATCGGCAATCTCCGACGGCTCGCCCAGGCGTTTCATGGGGGTGCGGCTCATGATTTTGTTCTTGGCCTCATCGCTGGTCAGCACGGCCTTGGAGGCCAGCTCGGTAGCGATGGTGCCGGGGGCCACGGCATTCACACGGATATTTTTGTCGGCCAGCGCCAGCGCCATCACCCGTGTGAGCTGGTTGACGCCGCCTTTGCTCACGTTGTAGCTAGAGATATTGGGAATGGTCAGAACGCCGTTGACCGAACTCATATTGACGATAGAGCCGCCACCTGAGGCGACCATGGCGCGGGCGACCGCCTGGCCCACCAGGAACGAGCCCTTGAGGTTGACCCGCAGCACGGCGTCAAAGTCGGCCTCGGTTACGTCCAGAAAGTCTGCCGCCCGAAAGATGCCCGCATTGCTCACCAGCACGTCGATGCGGCCGTGTTCCGCCAGCGACTGAGCCACCAGCGCATCCACTTGGGCCTTGTCTCCCACATCGCAGCGCACATACAGTGCACCCAGCTCTTGCGCCAGCGCTTGGCCGCGTGCGTCGTCCACATCAACAATCACCGGTTTGGCGCCGTCGGCCGCGAAACGCCGCACGCAGGCCTCGCCAATGCCTTGCGCGCCACCGGTGACGATGCAGACACGACCTTGGTGGCCAAAGTGGATGGAAGAAGACTTGGACGGTGCAGTGGTGGAGATGGTCATGGGCGTGGATGGTAGCGGCTGTCTGGCGGCACCGCATACATGTCCCAATAACTTTATACGATGTATATTATGTCAAATTACAAATACAAGTTGTTTGAGCTCGCCACGGCTTTTTGCCAATCCAATGATCAGCCCGCCGTGTGGATGCAGTCTGCCCACGGCAACGCATCACAGCCGCAATGAGCAATGTCACCCGCAGGCCCAGTAACCACGCTCGGCTTGTCATCTGACTTCGCTCCGGCCTTGAAGGGTCTGGACTTTGTCGCTTCGCCAATAGACGAATTGCCCTCCTGGGCCATATCCAGATCCGGTATCCAGCGCATGAAAGGTGCGAGGTCCTGGGGGTCCACGACGTACCAGAGCTTGCGTGCGGAATCCCAGCAGGCACCGAGCGCCTTGGCTGCGTCTTTTTCGGCGAAGGGTGTGGTCAGGTTGATGCGCATGGACAGTTCAAACGAAGTCGCGTGAGGGATGCCCAAGAATACAGCCCACAAACAGCTACCAGCCACCGTCACCGGATGACGCGCCTTGTCAGCCCAAGAGCCCGTTGGAGTCAGCCGGGCGTATCGCTGTGCCTTGATGCACGAACGCGAAGGCTTGGTGCGTACTCAAAAACACCCTTCCCTGCAGCCGTTCACCCAGCGGCGTGCTGCGCAGCCGGTCGAGCACCGGTCCTTTGACTTCGGCCAGCAAAAGCGCTATGCCGCGCTGAGACAGGCTGCGCTCCATGTTGGTCAGCACACCCAGCGCGGTGGTATCGATCTGGTTGATGGCCGAGCACACCAGCAATACATACCGGGCTTCTGGCTGGGCGGCGACCAGCGATTCGACGGTGTCTTGCAAAACGTCCGAGTTTGCAAAGTACAGACTTTCGTCAACCCGCACGGCAACGAGTCCAGGTTCGGTTGCGACCGGGTGACGCGCGACATTGCGAAAGTGCTCCGTGCCGGGTACGCGCCCCACCACGGCGATATGCGGATGGCTGCTACGCCATACCAGAGTACCCAAAGACAATGCAACGCCCATCAAAATGCCCGCCTCGACGCCAAATGCGATGACACCGCCTGCGGTGGCCAGCAAGGACAAAGCGTCAGCCCTGTCGTAGTGCCACGCTTCGCGCAGGGTTTCCAGATCAATCAACGAGACCACGGCAACGATGATGGTGGCTGCGAGCACCGCGTGGGGCAAATAGTGGAACAAGCCGGTCAGCGCCGCAATCACGGCGCCCATCAGCACGGCCGAGATCACGCCAGCCAGCGGAGTGTTGGCCCCTGCCGAGAAATTGACCACAGACCGCGCAAAGCCACCGGTCACGGGAAACCCGCCGGATACGGCACTGGCCACATTGGCGGCACCCAGGCCGAGTAGTTCGCGGTTGGGACTGATGCGCTGCTGACGCTTGAGCGCAAGTGACTGCGCTACCGAGACACTCTCCACAAAGCCCACCAAAGAAATGAGCAGCGCAGGCAGCCAGAGCTGCCCAATGGCGGACAAGGACACATCAGGCACCGCCAAGGTCGGAAGGCCCTGCGGCACTGCACCCACGATGCTGACACCTGCGGTCTGATCCCATCGCAAAGTAGCCACCAGGGCAGTCGAAACAACGACGGCAAGCATCGGAGACAGCTTTGCGGCGATGTCAGCCAGCTTGGCGCTTGCTCCGGCGCGCACCAGCCACGCCGCCAGATATTTGCGGGCAAGCACCAAAAAGACCACACTGCCCGCACCAATGCCCAAGGTGACTCCGTTGGTGTGCGGCACTGCGCGCACCAGCTGAGCAACGGTGTCCAGCACGTCGGTGCCCCCTGCTTTCACGCCCAGCAGGTGCTTGACCTGCCCCACCGCAATCAGGATGGCTGAACCAGAGATGAACCCGCTGATCACCGGGTGACTGAGAAAGTGGGCCAGAAAGCCCAGCCTGAGCGCCCCAAACAGCAAGAGCATGCCACCCGACAAAAGGGAGAGCAGCATGGCCAGCGCCACGTAGTCCGCTGACCCCGCAGCAGCAAGCGGTTGCAGCGCACTGGCCGTCATGAGCGAGGCCACAGCCACCGGGCCTACCGCCAGGGTCATGCTTGAGCCCAGCAACGCATAGGCAACGATGGGAAGAATGCTGGCGTACAACCCCACTTCAGGCGGCAACCCGGCGAGCAGTGCATACGCCAGGCTCTGGGGAATCAACATGACCGTCACGATCACCCCGGCGACGACATCACCCGAGAGCCAGGCCTTTTGGTAACTACGCATCCAGCCGGGGACGATGTTCATGATGATGTTTCTCGGTGGGACTGCAAGCGCGCTCAGGCTTGTGATTGCGTTAGGCCGTATAGCTGCGCAGACCGCGCGCCTGATCTGCAAAAAGCAAGCGTTGGCCCCGGCGCCGACGCCAGCGCATCGCGCATGGCTTGCACTTGCGTCGCCGTGATGGACCCGCTGACCACGGGCAAATAGACATAGTTCAACCCGGCCAAATGGGCAGCGCGCTGCAGCTCGGGGCTGGTAGGTTGCTCTCCCCCACCCTCTCCGTCCGGACGGTTGTTGATCACGGTCGTGAACCCTTGGGCGGCTACCGCAGCGAAATCACCGGCCGACAACTGGGGCGACACAGCAAATTCAGGCGTCAATGCGATGACTTGCAGGCCCATTTCAGCGTGCTCCCGCATTGTGCGTGCTGCCGTTGCGCAACCGGCTTTCGGCAATTTCAAACAGCCACATGCCAGCCAGCATTGCCACCACAAAGGCAATGGCCTTGGGCTGCCCTGCCGCTGCGGACACGATGGCGGGGCCGGGGCAAAAACCTGCAATGCCCCAGCCCGCACCAAAAACAAGGCTGCCAATCACCAGACGGCGATCAATGTCGCGGGACGTGGGCAAATGCATGGCACCACCCAAAAAGCTGGTGGTGCGCTTGCGCGCTACGGCAAACGCAAAGATGCCCACCGCAATGGCACCGCCCATCACAAAGGCCAGTGAGGGGTCCCACAACCCGGCAAGGTCCAGAAATCCGAGCACCTTGCCGGGGTCTGTCATTCCTGACACGATGAGGCCCAGGCCAAAAACCAGGCCCACCAAAAATTCTGAAATTCTGCTTTTCATGTTCATCTCATGCTCCGATGACGTTGTTGCGGCTTAAGCCAGTGCGTGGCGAATGAGGTACACGGTGACGAAACCGGCGCCCATGAAGGCCAAGGTGGCTACCAAAGAACGAGGTGACATACGAGAGAGCCCACACAGCCCGTGGCCACTGGTGCAACCCGATCCATACCGCGTGCCGACGCCTACCAAAAGGCCTGCCACCACCACCATGGCCCAACTGGCATCAATGCGTGGTTGCGTAGGGCCGGCCACCAGCCAATAGAGCGCCGGGGCCGCCAGCATGCCCAGTACAAATGCCACACGCCAACCGATATCGCCTGCGCGCGGGCGCAGCAAGCCGCCCGCGATGCCACTGATACCCAGGATGCGGCCGTTGAAGAGAACAAACGCTGCAGAGGCCAGGCCCAGCAAAACGCCCCCTGCCAAAGCAGCCCAGGGGGTGAAATTATTCCAATCGATCAGCATGTGGGGTTCTCCTTGGCGGGGTCGCAAAATTGTTCAAACAGCACGTTCATCACTGCCAGCGCTTGGGGGCTGGCGATCTCGTAGTAAATGTTCTTGCCTTCGCGCCGGGTGTTCACGAGGCCCTCTTCGCGCAGCACCCCGAGCTGCTGGGAAAGCGTGGGCTGCGAGATTCCCACCAGCTCCTCCAGCTCCCCTACCCGCTTCTCGCCCTGGCTGAGCTGGCACAGCAACAGCAGGCGGTCGGGGTTGGACAGCACTTTCATCAAGCGGCAAGCACTGTCTGCCGAACGGCGCAGGCTTTCGAGGTCTATCGGGGTGTCTGCGAGCATGGTGTGCGCTCCATTTGATTTCGTTGTTGATATTCTATTGACTAACAATCTATTTGTCAATAAACTATAAACATCGCAATCGAAACACACGGAGCAAACCATGAAGCCGCAGATACAAGCCTTCTTTGATGACGCCACCTGGACGGTGAGCTATGTGGTCTTCGACCAGCCCGGCGGCCATTGCGCGTTGGTGGATTCGGTACTCGACTACGACCTGAAATCAGGCAGAACCAAAACCAGTTCGGCCGAACGGCTGATCGAGTTCGTGCAAAGCCGCAACCTCACCGTGCAGTGGATTCTGGAAACCCACGCGCACGCAGACCACCTGTCGGCCGCCCACTACCTGCGCAAGAAGCTCGGCGGCAAGATTGCCATTGGTGCAGCGATTACCAAGGTGCAGGACGTGTTCAAAGGCGTCTTTCACCTGGAGCCAGAATTCCGCCCGGACGGCAGCCAGTTTGACCAATTGCTGCATGACGAAGAGGTGTTTCACATCGGCCAGTTGACGGCCAAGGCGCTCGCCGTGCCAGGACACACCCCTGCATGCATGGCCTACCAGGTGGACGATGCAGTGTTTGTGGGCGACACCTTGTTCATGCCGGACGTAGGCACTGCACGTTGCGACTTCCCAGGCGGCAATGCGCACACGCTCTACCAGTCGGTGCGCAAACTGCTCAGCCTCCCAGCGCAGACGCGCCTGTTCATGTGCCATGACTATCCGCCGTCTGGGCGCGAAGCCACATGGCAGTCCACGGTGGCAGACCAGCGCGCGCACAACATCCATGTGCACGATGGTGTTTCTGAAGAAGCGTTTGTGGAGCTGCGCACCCGGCGCGACGCCACGCTGGAAATGCCGGTGCTGATCCTGCCGTCGGTGCAGGTGAACATTCGCGCGGGCGACATGCCCCCAGCAGAGGCCAATGGTGTGACCTATCTCAAGATCCCGGTCAACGCGCTGTGACACCCTGGCCGTGGCGCAATCGCCAGATGGAACAGATGGAACAACATCAACTGACCGCCCCGCCCTTCCACTCCAAGGAAAGCCCATGAAAACTGCCCATGATCTGGTCACAGCAGCCAAGTCCCGAGTGCATGAAGTTCCGCTGGAGCACGCTGAAGAAGCGATTCGAGTTGCCGATGTGCTGATCGACGTGCGAGAAGCCGACGAATACCAGGCCGGCCATATCCCCGGCGCCATCCACGCATCACGAGGGGTGCTGGAATTCAAGCTCAGCAGCACGCCCGCGCTCACGTCCCGCGATTTGAAAGTGGTCGTTTATTGCAAGACCAGCGGACGAGCCGCACTGGCTGCCTGTTCCATGCGGGACATGGGCTACCTGCAGGTGCAGTCCATTGCCGGGGGCTTCGATGCCTGGTTGGCCGCTGGCCTTCCTGTGGTGTCGCCTCTGACGCCGTCGTTTGACTAACCGGGTGGCGCAGCAGATCGGCGCGCTACCTCTTGTGCAAGAAAGTCCTCCAGATCCGGGGGCAATGTCACCCAAAGGAATCACTATGAAGATCAATGTTGGAACCCTCGACCGGGTATTGCGCATCGTGGCAGGCCTGGTTCTGATCGCGCTGGCAGCCACAGGCACCGTGGGATGGTGGGGTTGGCTGGGCGTGGTGCCTTTGGCCACCGGTCTGTTTCGTTTTTGCCCCGCTTACACGCTGCTGGGCATCAACACCTGCCCCATGAACAAATAAGCACCTGAAGCACTGCCTCATCCGTTGGCGCTGCCCCCATCTACATCTGTCAGCAAGGAATTTCGATGAGTACGTTCGACCACGCAGGGCTCATTCAAGGGATCAACGAGAGCCTGACCACATTTCGCAAAGCACAACCCGACACCATGCGGGGCTTTGCTCAGCTGGCGCAGGCGTCCATGGCGGACGGCACGCTGAGCAGCAAACACAAAGAGCTCATTGCCCTGGCAATCGGGGTTACCCAACGCTGCTCTGGCTGCATTGGCTTTCATGTCAAAGCGCTGCAGAAGCTGGGCGCAACACGCGCTGAGGTGGAGGAGATGCTGGGCGTGTGTGTGTACATGGGCGGCGGGCCTGCACTGATGTACACAGCCGAGGCGCTGAAAGCCTGGGACACCTTGGCTCAAGGTCACTGAGTCAAATTGCCCCACAGGCTGATTGGTTGTCGCCGTCACGGACAACGCTGTCCGCCACCAATGCGTGAGTCTGGATGGTTGACTGCGCGTTCAAACCCCTCGACTCCGAACTTGTCAAGCTGCACTTGAGCCGTCGGATGATGCACGCGGAGTACCAAGAGCCGAGGGCGAAAAGCCTTCGGCACCGGCGCCCTCGCCGCCCCGCTGGGATCTCGGGCCGTCCCTGCACCACACCGCCGCCGATCAGGCGCAGCGGGCAGGCTCCACGGCCGTGCCCGCTGTGCGGTGGCCGTTCAACCCCAGCTTGGCCAGCAGCTGCACATCAGCGTCCACATCGGGGTTGCCTGTGACCAGCAGCTTGTCGCCATAAAAAATCGAGTTGGCGCCAGCCATGAAGCACAGCGCCTGCACCGCGTCACCCAGTTGCTGGCGCCCTGCCGACAAGCGCACGCGCGCCTTGGGCATGGTGATGCGGGCCACTGCGATCATGCGCACAAAATCAAACGGGTCAATGGGCTCACTGTCGGCCAGCGGCGTGCCGGGCACGCGCACGAGGCTGTTGATGGGCACGGATTCGGGGTATGGCTGCAGGTTGGCCAGCTGGGCAATCAGGCCCGCGCGGTGTACCGGCGCCTCGCCCATGCCCACAATGCCGCCGCAGCACACGCTAATGCCTGCGCTGCGCACATGCTGCAGGGTGTCCAGACGGTCCTGGTAGGCACGGGTGCTCACCACATCGGTGTAGTACTCGGGGGCAGTGTCCAGGTTGTGGTTGTAGTAGTCCAGTCCCGCGTCCTTGAGGGCCTGGGCCTGATGCGATTCGAGCATGCCCAGGGTGGCGCAGGTTTGCATGCCCAGGTCTTTCACCGCACCAATCAGCGCGCTGACCTTCTCAATGTCGCGGTCCTTGGGCGCGCGCCAGGCGGCACCCATGCAAAAACGGGTGGCGCCTGCGTCCTTGGCGGCCTGCGCCGCGCGCACTACTTCTTCGACTTCCATGAGCTTGTCGGCCTTCACACCGGTGTCAAACTCGGCCGCCTGCGGGCAGTAGCCACAGTTTTCGGGACACCCGCCGGTCTTGACCGACAGCAGCGTGGCCAATTCGATATCACCTGCTGGCCAGTGCTGGCGGTGCACGGTCTGGGCTTCAAACAGCAGGTCCATCAAAGGCTTGTCGAGCAGCGCCTGGATGGCTTCGATCGTCCAAGCGTCAGCGTCAGAAGCAGTCGGCTGGACTGCGGGTGCGCGGCGGTGCAATTGCACAGGTTGGGCTGCGGGCGGTGGCGTCATCGTGGACATTGTGGAGATGGATGTGGACATGGCAGTTCTTCCGTTCTGTCTTGCTGCGCTGCAGCGGTGCACGGATTTTCAAGCGAAAGCAGGTGCAAAAGTGCGCTGTAGGGTCACAAAAAGTGCCAAGAAAAACGCCGCTGCAACGCGCATCAAACCCACTGCACGTTGAGGCAATGATGAATGATTTTGCAGGGCATTTGCCGACTTTTAGCTGCAGGCGCGTGGTGGTATTTTTCTACACGCGGCAACGGCAGGCATTGGGATCGAACTCGCATGCAACTTCCCAGCTGGGCGCTTGAAGATGAGCGAGGTTCGCGCCGGAGTTGGCAGCTGATGCGTGTCAACTCGCGCATTCGCAACGCTCGGCCCCACGGATGGGCGCTCAGCGCTCATTGCCTACCCCTGTGGCATCGACTTGGCCCATGCATACAGCGCGTGTTTTTCCAAACTGAAAAACTGTTGAACGAAAACGCGCACTTGGTCCGCGCTCGCCCCGTCGACATCAAGATCGACGGCTTCGCGCCCGAAGATGCCAAGTACGCCGGGTTTGACGACTACCTCCAGCATCAACTGAAATCGGCCATCCTCTTCGCCCGATATGTTGAGATAGGTGGACGGGTCGTCCGTGCGCGCGAAGCCGACGCAAGGGAATTGGCCCGTAACGTTTTCGGCCCGCGCCACCTCATCGCGCCAGTTCTGGCCTTCCCAGGCCGCTTGGGCTTCGGACACATGGTTGACGGTGAGATCAACCCGGTGGCCGTCGGCAGAAACGAAGCAGCCAGTGCAACTGAATTTCATAGGAGCTCCGCACACACCGTCTCAGCACTCAAAACCATAGTCGCGCCGATACCGGTTGGCGTCCGCCGCCGGCATGTGGTTGAACATCACGCACACGGTGTAGCTGCCCTTTTGCTTGCCATTCAGGGCGTAGCCCCAGTCTGTGATGTCTGCGCGGGTGAATGTCACGTCCTGCCCGTTGGCAAGGTGCTTTACGTAACGCGGCTCGCCCGCCAGCGTGCCCTTGAACCCCGTTTTGGTGGCCTGAAAAGGCGTGACCCAGATGTGCTCGGTGTTGCCACCGCCCGTGAACATCACCTTGAGCTTGAACTCGTCCGCGCCTTTGGGCGGCTTCGCCTGGGTCTTCAAAAAGTCATCCAGCGTGGCGCGCGCTTTGCTGATGGCTGCCTCCATTTCGGCGTCCTGCGATGAGATGTTGTAGACCTTGTTCTGAACTTTCGCGTCCTGGCCCTGGGCCAGGGTTTGGCAAGACAGGCCCGCCAGAACACAGACGGCGCTGAGGGGAAGCACTGAGAATTTCATGGGCAGTTCCATACGGCGGATTGAAGAACCCGCGAATGTAAAGCCCAAACGGGGCGCGAATTGCCCCGTCGCCTTGCCTGCCCCTGCTACTGCAGTAACAAGGCGCAATGATTGAAAGCAGCGATTTCGCGGACCACGCGCGCTATGTGGCTGCACGCCCTGTCTACTCGCCGCTCAACGCTTCATGGAGCCGCTTTTTTTCAGCCCAGCTCAGCGATCACCTCAGCGGGCGCTTGCACCAGCTCAATCAACACACCCTCCCCTGCAATCGGAAATTCTTCATTGCTCTTGGGGTGCAAAAAGGTGATGTCATACCCAGCCGCCCCTTTGCGGATGCCGCCCGGTGCAAAACGCACGCCCTGGGCCGTCAGCCACTCGACTGCCTTCGGCAGGTCGTCAATCCACAGGCCAATGTGATTAAGCGGCGTGGTGTGCACCGCTGGTTTTTTGTCGATGTCCAGCGGCTGCATGATGTCCACCTCCACCTTGAACGCGCCCTTGCCCATGGCCAGGATGTCTTCATCCACGTTTTCACGCTCGCTCTGGAACGTGCCGGTCTGCGTCAGGCCCAGCATGTCCACCCACAAGGTTTTCATGCGCTGCTTGTCGGTGCCGCCAATGGCGACCTGCTGGATGCCCAGGACTTTGAACGGGCGGGTGCTGGCAGTCATGTCTTTTTACTCCTGTTTTGATAGCTATCAGCGCTTTATGGATAAGCGCTAGAGGTCAATTTGGCTTGTATTTTGTGTGTTTGCCCGCTCACACCTCTCGCAGCGCCCAGCTGCTGACCATGGCGAAATACTCGCGCAGCCAAGCGTTGTAGCGGATGTAAAGCGGCGTGGGTGCCGCCACCGGAATGGCGTGGGCAAATCCGATCTTGCGCGCGATGCGCTGAGCGCGCACGGTATGAAAGTCGCTGGTCACCACAGCCACGGCGGTGGTCAGACCAAGCCCCTGCTCATTCAGCAGAGGCAGGCTGTACTGCAGGTTCAGCTCGGTGCTCGTGCTTCGCTCCTCTTGCAGGATGCGACCGGGGGCCATGCCCTGCTCGCGCAGGTAGTTGCCCATCACCTGGCCTTCGCTCAGCGTCTCGCCAAAGTCCACGCCGCCCGACACCACCACCCAGGCCTGCGGATGGAGCGCGGCCAACTCGCGCGCCTTGTCCAGCCGGGCGCGCAGCGCAGGTGATGGTTGCCCGTTGGGCGTGCCGCTGCCAAGAACCACAATCGCTTGCACCGGCGCGGTGATTGCAGAGGCTTCAAAGCTGCGGACTTGCTGAGCCAGCCAGGCCCAGAACGCAGCCACGCTTACAACCCATGCCGCAAGCAGCAACCACCCTGCCCGCCAAAACCACCTGCCCCAGCTTTTGCCGTTCAGCCAGGTCCGCACGCGGTGCCACGACACGGCCAGCAAGCACAGCGCCAAGCCCAAAGCGCCCGGTACGGTCACACCAACCATGAAAAAGCCCTGGGCCATCAACCACAGGGCGTCTGCCAACAGCACGCCCCCTGCCAGCAAGCATCCGACACGCGCCCACAATCCATCGCGCGGCTTGCGCGAAGAGGTGTGGCGGCTTCCGGTGACTGCGGCAGTAACGGTTGGCACCACCGTCTCGCTCAAACGAACTCCAGAATCACCTGGTCCACGCTGAGCGATTCGCCTTTGCCTGCGGTGATCTTGCCCACCACGCCATCCTGCGCGGCAAAGAGGATGTTCTCCATCTTCATGGCCTCAATGACCGCCAGCTTTTCACCGGCCTGCACCTTCTGCCCTGGCTGCACCGCCACATCCACCAGCAGGCCGGGCATGGGAGAGAGCAGGAACTTGGACAGATCTGGCGGCGCCTTGAAAGGCATCAGCTTGTGCAGCCGTGCGCCCAGCGGCGACAGCACCAGTGCGTCGATCTGCGTGCCGTTGTGCGCAATGCGCAGCGCCAGCGGGTTCTTGCCCACGCCGCGCTCTACCTGGGCGGTAAAGCCCTGGCCGTTGCAGGCGCCCTGCACGCGAATCTGGCCCAGCGTGGCGTTGCTACTGATCTGATAGCTGGTACCACCCACCAATACTGCGCTAGAGCCCGATTTATCTTCAAAGTCGGACACCGTCACCTCGTGGTGCTGGTTCTGCCCTTCGGCGCCCAGTGTGACCACCACAAACTGCTCGCCCACCTTCACCTCATGCCCGGCCAGTTGGCCGCTGATACCCGAGGCGCGGGCGCGGTAGCGGCGGTGCATGAAGGCTGCCAGCGCCACCAGGAACAGCGGGTCGCTGTGCGGCACGTCTTCGGCGTGGAAGCCCTTGCCGTAGTTCTCGGCGATGAAGCCGGTGTTGAAGTCGCCTGTCACGAATTTGGGGTGCGCCAGCAGCGCGGCTTGGAACGGGATGTTGCTGCTGATGCCGCGAATCACAAAGCCGTTCAGCGCCGCGCGCATCTTGGCAATCGCGTCGTTGCGGTCCGTGCCGTGCACGATGAGCTTGGCGATCATCGAGTCGTAGTACATGGGGATCTCGCCGCCTTCGTACACGCCCGTGTCCACCCGCACGCCCAGCTTCTTGCTGGTGTCGGACTGGAACATGGATTCCTCCGGCGGCTGAAAGCGCACCAGGCGGCCTGTGGACGGCAGGAAGTTGCGGAACGGGTCTTCGGCGTTGATGCGGCACTCAATGGCCCAGCCGTCGCGCTTTACATCGGCCTGCGTCAGCGGCAGCTTCTCGCCTGCCGCCACGCGGATCATCAGCTCCACCAGGTCCAGGCCGGTGATGCATTCCGTCACCGGGTGCTCCACCTGCAGGCGGGTGTTCATCTCCAGAAAGTAGAAGTCCTGGTCTTTGCCGACCACAAACTCCACCGTGCCAGCAGACTGGTACTTCACGGCCTTGGCCAGCTGCACCGCCTGCTCGCCCATCGCCTTGCGCGTGGCGTCGCTGATGAAGGGGCTTGGCGCCTCTTCGATCACCTTCTGGTGGCGGCGCTGGATGGAGCACTCGCGCTCGTTCAGGTAGATCACATTGCCATGGCTGTCGCCCAGCACCTGAATCTCGATGTGGCGCGGCTCCTGCACAAACTTCTCGATAAAGATGCGGTCATCGCCAAAGCTGTTGCGGGCCTCGTTCTGGCAGCTGGCAAAGCCCTCGAACGCTTCCTTGTCGTTGAACGCCACGCGCAAGCCCTTGCCACCGCCCCCGGCCGAGGCCTTGATCATCACGGGGTAGCCAATGCCCTTGGCAATCTCCACCGCCTGCTCGGGGCCCGCGATGGCATCGTTGTAGCCAGGAATCGTGTTGACCTTGGCCTCGTTGGCCAGCTTCTTGGACGCGATCTTGTCTCCCATGGCGGCAATGGAAAACGCCTTGGGGCCGATGAAGGCAATGCCCTCGTCCTCGCAGCGCTTGGCGAAGGCTTCGTTTTCAGAGAGGAAACCGTAGCCGGGGTGCACGGCCTGTGCGCCGGTTTGCTTGCAGGCCGCAATGATCCTATCGGCCAGCAGGTACGACTCGCGGCTGGGCGCGGCGCCGATGTACACCGCCTCGTCGGCCAGCTTGACGTGGCGGGCTTCCTTGTCGGCGTCGGAGTAAACGGCGACGGTGGCGATTCCCATTTTTCTAGCCGTTGCAATCACTCGGCACGCGATTTCGCCTCGGTTGGCGATCAGGATTTTGGTGAACATGTTTTGTCTCTTTCCAAGGGCTCTTACCCGAAACGTGTTGGGTTAGGTGCTGGCACAGCCCAGCGAAGCGGTTGGGGCTAGGCGCCGGACCGCAGGCAGTAGCAGCGCTACGGCAAGGTCTGGCAACGACGCACCAAGGGCTGTGGCAGTGCCGCTCAAAGCGGAATGTTCCCGTGCTTGCGCCATGGGTTTTCGATCTTTTTGTCCCGCAACATGACGAGCGACCGGCAGATGCGCTTCCTCGTCTCATGCGGCAGGATCACGTCGTCGATAAAGCCGCGCGCGCTGGCCACAAACGGGTTGGCAAAGCGCTGCTTGTATTCGGCCTCACGCGCGGCCAGCTTCACGGGGTCGTTCTTGTCTTCGCGGAAGATGATCTCCACCGCGCCCTTGGCGCCCATCACCGCGATTTCGGCGTTGGGCCAGGCCAGGTTCACGTCGCCGCGCAGGTGCTTGGAGCTCATCACGTCGTACGCGCCGCCGTAGGCCTTGCGGGTGATGACGGTGATCTTGGGCACGGTGCACTCGGCATAGGCGTACAGCAGTTTGGCGCCGTGCTTGATGATGCCGCCGTACTCCTGGCTGGTGCCGGGCATGAAGCCGGGCACGTCCACAAACGTGACGACAGGGATGTTGAACGCGTCGCAGAAGCGCACAAAACGCGCGGCCTTGATGGAACTCTTGATGTCCAGGCAGCCCGCCAGCACCAGCGGCTGGTTGGCGACGATGCCCACGGTCTGGCCCTCCATGCGGGCGAAGCCGATGACGATGTTCTTGGCGTACTCGGGCTGCAGCTCAAAAAAGTCGCCATCGTCCACGGTTTTGACGATCAACTCCTTCATGTCGTAGGGCTGGTTGGCGTTAGCGGGCACCAGGGTGTCCAGGCTCAGGTCCATGCGGTCGGCGGGGTCGTTGCTCTTGCGGACGGGGGCCTTTTCGCGGTTGTTGAGCGGCAGGTAGTTGTACAGGCGGCGCAGCATCATCAGCGCCTCCACATCGTTCTCAAACGCCATGTCGGCCACGCCGCTCTTGGCGGTGTGCGTCACGGCACCGCCCAGTTCCTCGGCCGTGACTTCTTCGTGCGTCACGGTCTTCACGACTTCGGGGCCGGTCACAAACATGTACGAGCTGTCTTTCACCATGAAGATGAAGTCCGTCATGGCGGGCGAGTACACGGCGCCACCGGCGCTCGGGCCCATGATCATGCTGATCTGCGGAATCACGCCGCTGGCCAGCACGTTCTTCTGGAACACATCGGCATAGCCGCCCAGGGACGCCACACCTTCCTGGATGCGCGCGCCGCCCGAGTCGTTGAGACCGATGACCGGTGCGCCGACCTTCATGGCCTGGTCCATCACCTTGCAGATCTTCTCGGCATGGGTTTCGCTGAGCGCGCCGCCAAACACGGTGAAGTCCTGGCTGAACACGAAGACGAGGCGGCCGTTGATCATGCCGTAGCCCGTCACCACACCGTCGCCGGGGATCTTGTTGTCCTCCATGCCAAAGTCGGTGCAGCGGTGCTCGACGAACATGTCCCATTCTTCAAACGTTCCGTCGTCCAGCAGCAGCTCGATGCGCTCGCGCGCGGTGAGCTTGCCCTTGGCGTGCTGCGCATCAATGCGCTTTTGCCCGCCGCCCAGGCGTGCCTGCGCACGCTTTTTCTCCAGTTGTTCCAGGATGTCTTGCATGGTCGTCCTTTGGTGAGTTCTGTTGCTTTGTTATTACTATTTATTTGATAGCTGCTTGCGCTTGACTGGCCTGCACTAGCAGCAGATTTCGTGCTGCAGTGGATGCCGCAACTCGCCCTGCGGCCACATCGGCCTGCAACTGGGGAAGCAGTGTTTTGACCTGCGGATGCTGGCGAAACGCGAGCTTCAGGCCCGCGTCGATGCGCTCCCACATCCAGGACAGCGCCTGCTTCTCGCGCCGCGTGCCGAGGCGGCCGTTGGTGGTCTGCATTTCGCGGAACAGCGTCACGGTCGTCCAGAACGCATCCACGCCCTGCCCCAACAGCGCGCTGATCTGCAGCACGCGTGGCTGCCACAGTGCCCCGTAGGTGGCGTGATCAGGGTTGCCATGCATGCCCAGAAGGCGCAGGCTGGAGGTGATCTGCGCCTCGGCCCGGGTGGCAGCGTTCTTGTCGATGTCGGCCTTGTTGATCACCACCAGGTCGGCAATTTCCATCACGCCCTTCTTGATGGCCTGCAGGTCGTCGCCCGCGTTGGGCAGCTGCATAAGCACAAACATGTCCGTCATGCCCGCCACCGCAATCTCGCTCTGGCCCACGCCCACGGTTTCGACAATGACCACGTCGTAGCCTGCTGCCTCGCAGACCAGCATGGCCTCGCGGGTTTTTTCTGCCACGCCACCCAGCGTGCCGCTTGATGGGCTGGGGCGGATATAGGCTTTTTCGTGCACGGAAAGGTGCTCCATGCGCGTCTTGTCGCCCAGGATGGACCCGCCCGAGACGGTACTGGAAGGGTCGATGGTGAGCACAGCCACGCGGTTGCCTTGGGCGATGAGGTACAGGCCCAGTGCTTCGATGAAGGTGGACTTGCCCACGCCGGGCACGCCGCTGATGCCCAAGCGGAAAGACTTGCCGGTATGGGGGAGCAGCTGGGTGAGCAGCTCGTCGGCCTGGGCGCGGTGGTCTGCGCGTGTGGATTCGAGCAGGGTGATGGCCTTGGACATGGCGCGGCGCTGGATGGGGCCGGGCTCTCGGAGCACATCGTGGTAGAGGTTCATCGTGGCACCTCTGCGGCGGTTTGGTTGAATGCAGGGCTCCACCGGTATTCCAGGTCGAACTCCTGCTCTTCCAACAGTTGAAAGCCGTGCCGCAGGTAAAAGCGGTTGGCGTCACTGCCGCGCAAAGCGCACAGGGTGATGTCTCGCGCTTGAGCCCTTGCCTGGTCTTTTGCCCAGTTGAGCGCCCAGGCACCCGCGCCGTAGCCCTGGTGACCCGGACGGATGTAGAGGTGGTGCAGCCGAGCTTCCCGCAACGTCGCATGCGGTATGAGTGTGAGATAGCCAATGCGCTCTTCGCCCCGAACGACGTGCCACATACAGGCGGGCACAAACGCGCTGCGCAAGCGCTCCCGCACGCGTACGGGATCGAACCGGCCGAGGCGCTCCAGGCTCTCTTGCAGCGCTTGCGCACGCAGGTCGGCCATGGCTTCAAAGTCTGCGTCCTGGACGTCTTGGAAACTGAACATCGGATCGGTCAGTCGGTCTCGTTTGGGCGGACAGCTGGAGCGCGCGCGCTCAGGCTCATGCCTCCACCGCCTTGCGAATCTGCTCCAGCACATCCTTCGCGCTGGCCGGGATCGGTGTGCCGGGCCCGTAGATCCCCTTCACACCAGACTCGTACAAAAAGTCATAGTCCTGCGCCGGAATCACCCCGCCCACAAACACGATGATGTCGTCCGCCCCCTGGTCCTTGAGCGACTGGATGATGGCAGGCACCAGGGTACGGTGGCCCGCAGCCAGCGTGCTCACGCCCACAGCATGCACGTCGTTTTCAATCGCCTGGCGGGCACATTCCTCGGGCGTCTGAAACAGCGGGCCCATGTCCACGTCAAAGCCTAGGTCGGCAAAGGCCGTGGCCACCACCTTGGCGCCCCGGTCGTGGCCGTCCTGGCCCAGCTTGGCGATCATCACGCGGGGGCGGCGGCCCTGGGCTTCGGCGAAATCATTGATTTCGGTCTTGAGCTTGTCCCAGCCTTCGGCCGAGTCATAGGCTGCTGCGTACACGCCGGTCACCTTTTGCGTATCGGCGCGGTGGCGCCCGTAAACCTTCTCCAGCGCATCGCTGACCTCGCCCACCGTGGCGCGCAGGCGCATGGCCTTGATAGACAGATCCAGCAGGTTGCCCTCGCCGCTTTCTGCTGCAGAAGTAAGAGCATCCAGCGCTTGCTGGACAAGCGCTGGGTCACGTTTTGCCCTGATATTCTTCAGTCGTTCGATCTGGCCGTCGCGCACTTTCACGTTGTCGATCTGCAGGATATCGACCGGATCTTCCTTGGCCAACTTGTACTTGTTGACGCCCACGATCACGTCCTTGCCGCTGTCGATGCGCGCCTGCTTCTCCGCAGCAGCGGCTTCGATCTTGAGCTTGGCCCAGCCGCTGTCCACGGCCTGGGTCATGCCGCCCATGGCCTCGACCTCTTCAATGATCTTCCAGGCGGCATCCATCATGTCCTGGGTGAGCTTTTCCATCATGTAGCTGCCGGCCCAGGGGTCCACCACGTTGGTGATGTGCGTTTCTTCCTGAATGATGAGCTGCGTGTTGCGCGCGATGCGCGAGCTGAACTCGGTGGGCAGCGCGATGGCTTCATCGAGCGCATTGGTGTGCAGGCTTTGCGTGCCACCAAACACGGCGGCCATGGCCTCGATGGTGGTGCGCACGATGTTGTTGTAGGGGTCCTGCTCGGTGAGCGACCAGCCCGAGGTCTGGCAGTGGGTGCGCAGCATCAGGCTCTTGGGGTTCTTGGCGCCAGTCTCCTTCATGATGCGGCACCACAGCAGGCGCGCGGCGCGCATCTTGGCGACTTCCAGATAGAAGTTCATGCCAATCGCCCAGAAGAAGCTCAAGCGTCCGGCAAATTCGTCCACGTCCAAGCCGGATGCGATGGCGGTCTTCACGTATTCCTTGCCGTCGGCCAGGGTGAAGGCGAGCTCCAGCGCTTGGTTGGCCCCGGCCTCCTGCATGTGGTAACCCGATATCGAGATCGAGTTGAACTTCGGCATGTTGCGTGCCGTGTAGCCAATGATGTCGCCAATGATGCGCATACTCGGCTTGGGCGGGTAGATGTAGGTGTTGCGCACCATGAACTCTTTCAGAATGTCGTTCTGAATGGTTCCGCTAAGCTTGTCTTGCGAGACGCCCTGCTCTTCTGCCGCCACCACATAGCCTGCCAGCACGGGAAGCACCGCGCCGTTCATGGTCATGGAGACAGACACCTTGTCGAGCGGTATCTGGTCGAACAGGATCTTCATGTCCTCGACCGAATCAATCGCCACACCCGCCTTGCCCACGTCGCCCGTCACGCGCGGATGGTCGCTGTCGTAGCCACGGTGGGTGGCCAGGTCAAATGCAACCGACACGCCCTGCCCGCCCGCAGCGAGGGCCTTGCGGTAGAAGGCGTTGGACTCTTCAGCGGTCGAAAAGCCTGCATATTGGCGGATGGTCCAGGGCCGCACCGCATACATCGTGGCCTGGGGGCCGCGCAGGTAGGGCTCAAAACCGGGCAAGGTGTTGGCGTATGGCAGGTTGGCCGTGTCTTCGGCGGTGTACAGCGGCTTGACCGTGATGCCATCGGGCGTGACCCAGTTCAGGGCGGTCACATCGCCACCAGGGGCCGACTTTGCAGCGGCCTTGGCCCAGGCCTCCAGCGAAGCGGCGGCGAACTCAGGGGCGTTGTTGTGGGGGGTGTCACTCATGGCAGAGGCTTCTCCGAAGATGGCGGTAGGGCGTAAAACGGCGCGTTGGCAGGGTCCCAATGTGGCGGCGAGTTTACATCATTCATAATTATTCATTCAAAATATTCTGCCCGGCTTACAATCCGTCCCATGTCCGCTGTCACCCTCACTCCCCGCGCTCTCTATGAAGAAGTGGCCGAGCAATTGCGCCAGCGCATCTTCCGCCGCGAGCTGGAGCCCGGTAGCTGGATCGACGAGCTCAAGATCGCTGAGGAATTCGGCATCAGCCGCACGCCGTTGCGTGAGGCCCTCAAGGTGCTCGCCGCCGAAGGCCTGGTCACGATGAAGGTGCGCCGTGGCGCCTATGTGACCGAAATGAGCGAAAAAGACCTGCGCGACGTCTACCACCTGCTCAGCCTGCTAGAGAGCGACGCTGCAGGCGTGGTCGCCACCACAGCCACACCAGAACAACTGAAAGAGCTGCAGGACCTGCATGCCGAGCTGGAAGCCGCTGCGGGCGAGCGCGAGCGCTTTTTTGCGGTCAATGAGCGTTTCCACATGCTGCTTCTGGAGCTGGCCGACAACCGCTGGCGCAGCCAGATGGTGGCCGACCTGCGCAAGGTGATGAAGCTCAACCGCCACAACTCACTGCTCAAGCAAGGGCGCGTTGAAGACTCGTTGAAAGAGCACCGCGCCATCCTGACGGCCATGGTGGAGCGTGATGCCAAGGCTACTGTGAAGGCTATGCAAGCGCACTTTGCGCAGGGGCTGGAAGCAGCCACCTGATGGAGCGAACGGCTGCGTCAATAGTCGGGGATGGTTTTTTGCAGCGCATACACCCGCTCAGCTTGTTCTCCCGCTGCTTCCCCGCGCCCCATCATTCCGATAATCGGAATGCACCATTTGCAACACAACAGTAGGTAGGCGCGCGGGATCGCGGGGGATCGCTCGCTATCATTCCCCGGGTTTACACCAAGGCCACGGCGCATCCCGCGCCTGACGACTTCCCGCTGAGCCTGCATGATCCCCTCCCCCCCCGATATCGCCAGCGTCCACACGCTACCCCAGCTTCTTGCCTACCGCGCTGCACGCACCCCCCACGCCGAGGCTTATCGAGCCTTCGACACCACCTCCCAGGCTTGGACGAGCCTGACCTGGGCCGAAACGGCGCAGCGTGTCGCTACCTGGGCGCAGGCTCTGGCTGCCATGCAGCTGCCCCTTGCGGCGCGCGTGGCCATCCTGCTGCCCAACGGCCTCAACGCCATGTGCGCCGACCAGTCCACGCTGGCCACCGGCTGCGTTCCCGTGCCGCTGCATGCCATCGACAACCCCGGCAGCATTGCCTATATCCTGGCCGACTGCGAAGCGTCCATGCTCTTTGTGAGCCACGTGGAGCAGTGGGAAAAGATCCAGGCCGTGGGCACACCGTTTCCCTCCCTGCGCGCGGTGGTCATCACGGACGACGCCGCCTCGCTCGCCGCAACACCGGCTTCTGGCGATGGCCCCGCAGCCGGATCGCTGGTGCAGTGGCTGGCCGGAGCGGCGCATGCGGGCAGCGCCCCTGTGCTAAAAGCACCAGAGGCAGACGACCTGGCCGCCATCGTCTACACATCCGGAACCACCGGCAAACCCAAGGGCGTGATGCTCACCCATCACAACGTGATCAGCGACGTGAAAGCAGTGCTCGACCGCATTGCGCCCACGGTGGACGACGTGTTCCTGTCGTTCCTGCCGCTGTCGCACACCTTTGAACGCACGGGCGGTTACTACCTGCCGATTGCGGCGGGGAGCTGCGTGGCGTACGCGCGTTCCGTGCCCCAGCTGGCCGAAGATCTGAAGACCGTGCGACCCACGGTGCTGGTGTCGGTGCCGCGCATTTACGAACGCATCCACGCCAAGTTGCTGGAAAAGCTGTCGCCCACGCCCTGGAAGATGCAGTTGTACGAAGCTGCCCAGCACAAGGGCTGGGCACGTTTTTGCGCCGCACAAGGGCTGCCCGCCCCAGCAGCCGAAGATGGCCGCGCCGCAGGCTGGATGGCCACCCTGCCCTGGCCGGTGCTGAATGCCCTGGTGGCCCAGCCGCTGCTGGCCCAGTTTGGTGGCCGCGTGCGCGTGGCGGTCAGCGGCGGTGCCCCGCTGTCGCCCACCATCGCCAAGTGTTTCTTGGGCCTGGGCTTGCCGCTGATTCAGGGCTACGGCATGACCGAAACCGCGCCCGTGGTGTCGGTGAATGCACTGGATGACAACGACCCCGCCTCCGTGGGCAAGGCCCTGCCCGGCGTGGAAGTGCGCATTGGCGAGAACCGTGAGCTGCAGGTGCGCGGCCCCATCGTGATGAAGGGCTACTGGAAGCGCCCCGAAGACACGGCCAAGATACTCAGCGCCGACGGCTGGCTGGGCACGGGCGACCAGGCCGAGATCGTGAACGGCCGCATCTATATCAAAGGCCGGATCAAGGAAATCATCGTCACATCCACCGGTGAAAAGGTGCCCCCAGCCGACCTGGAGCTGGCCTTGTTGGCCGACCCGCTGCTGGAGCAGGCCTTTGTGGTGGGCGAAAACCGTCCGTTCATCGCCTGCGTGGCCGTGCTCAAACGTGACGAATGGCAGCGACTGGCGGCCGACCTGGGTCTGAGTCCTCAGGACGCCGACAGCCTGAACCACCCCAGCGTGCACCGCGCCGTGCTGGCCCGCATCGAGAAGAACACTGCCAGCTTTGCCCGCTACGCCGTGCCGCGTGCCGTGCACCTGACGCTCACGCCCTGGACGATTGAAAACACCTTCATGACGCCCACGCTCAAGCTCAAGCGCAACAACCTGATGGCGCACTTTGCCGAGGCGATTGAGGGGATGTACCAGAAGCCGGGGCGGTGAGCCCAGGCTTTCTCAAAGCACCAACTCGCCCTCCCCCACGTAAGCCACCCCGAACCGATTCGCCAGGAAGTCCGCAAGAGCCACGGACTCCTGGCCCACGAATCCCTCCTGCGGCAACCGGCCCTGCGCCACCAGATCCAGCGCCGTGCAGATGCCCGCCGCCGTGGTGAGCTGGATAGCGCTCAGGGTATGACCCGCCACCTGGGTGCCCACGATGCGGGCGGAGTACGAGTCCTGCACCAGCCGGCCGCCCTTGAGCCCCGATGCGGTGGCGAACACCACGATCACATCCTGGTAGGTGGTAGGGATTGCAGTTTCCAGAATGTCCTTGAGCAGATCACGCCGCTCGCGCAAGCGCAGGTCATTGAGCAGCAGCTTGAGGATCGCGTTGTGGCCGGGGTAGCGGATGGACTGATAGTCCACCTGCCGCGCCTTGCCTGCCAGCGTTTCCGTCAAGGTACCCAACCCGCCGGACGTATTGAAGGCCTCGTACTCCACGCCGTCGAGCGCAAGCGTCTCCAGCCCCTCCAGCGCAGGCACCGTGGTGCGCACGCCGTCCACAATCGCCTCGCAGGGGTTGCAGTATTCGTTGATGAGGCCCTCGGTGCTCCAGGTCAGGTTGTAGCGCAGGGCGCCCTGCGGGTAGCGCGGCAGCGCGCCCACTCGCATGCGCAAGGTGTGCAGGGTGTCAAAACGCCGGGCCAGGTCGTTGCCCACGATGCCGATGAACCCCGGTGCCAGGCCACATTGGGGCATCAGCACGCTGCGCGCGTTGGCGGCAAGCGCGCGAATGGCCTGGGTGCTGGCCACATCCTCGGTCAGGTCAAAGTAATGCACTGCGGCTGCGGCGCAAAGCGTCGCAACCGGCACGGCGCGGTGAAACGGCAGCGCATTGAGCACGGCAAAACGGCCGTCGATGGCGGCCTGCAGGGTGGCGTCGTCCGTGGCCAATTGGGTGGACACGCCAAGGGCTGCCACCTCGGCCAGGCGCGCCGGATCGCGGTCCACCACCAGGATGTCGTAGTCGCCGGCCTGTTGCAGCAGCAACGCCATCGCAAAACCAATGTGACCCGCGCCCAGGATGGTGACGGCGCGGTGGGTGGCAAGGTTGGTGGGGGTGGAAACGGTGGTCATGGCGGCACTCCGGTGGGTGCTCGTGGCGCAGGGCCAAGAGCGGGATAAAGATGCCTTGATGCTAGGCAAAGATGCTGTCAATGTGTAGCACCCATAACGTCGAAAAATGCTGTTTGTTTTGTCATAACGGCGAATATGATGGTCGTCATGACTTTTTCAGCCCATCAAGCCCCTTTACCTTCACTGGACGACACCGACCGCCAACTGCTGAGCCTGCTCCAGGCCAACGCCCGCGAAGGCACGGCCACGCTGGCGCGCAAGCTGGGGCTGGCCCGCACCACCGTGGTGGCGCGCATTGCGCGGCTGGAGCGCGCGGGCGTGGTTGCCGGTTATGGGGTGCGGCTGGGCACCCGGCTGGATGCCACGACGGTGCGCGCCTGGTGCAGCATCAGCGTGTTGCCCAAAACAGCGCCCACCGTGTTGCGCGCACTGGAGGCCATGGCCGAGGTCGAAGAGGTATCCGCCGTTAGCGGGCCGTTTGACTATTTGGTGTTCTTGCGCTGCACGAGCCATGAGCAGCTTGATGCCCTGCTCGATAAGGTGGGGCAACTGGACGGCGTGCACCAGACGCAAACCAGCATCGTGCTCAGCCGCAAGATCGACCGCCGCAGTATTGGGTGACATGCCCCTGAGCGGCTATGCCGCTTCCCGCTTCTCTCGATTTGCTGAACGAATCGGGAAGGGGGACGATGCCCTCGCTGCGGAGCGGCCCTTGCTCGGCATCACTGGCCTGGGCCGCGCCAGCCACAACCAGCGCTCCCGAAGTCAATCTCCGCTTGCTATGAATATAGGAGCTACAAGCGCTTTATGGATAAGCGCCAGAGGCCAATTTCATTCAATTTTCGACGAGCGATCTCAGGCGTCGAACTGCGTGGGGTTCTTGCCCTGGATCGGCGCATAAAACGCTTTGATGCGCGCCATGTCACCGTCCAGGTCGCCGGTGGGTTCAAACACCGGGCCCAGGCCACCCACCTTGCGGCCATAGTCCACAAACGCCAGCACGATGGGCACCTGTGCCTGCTGGGCGATGAAGTAGAAACCCGTTTTCCAGTGCCGCGTCTTGCCGCGTGTGCCTTCGGGCGGAACGATCAGTTGCATGGGCCCGTCGGCATCACGCATCGCCTGGGCCGACGTAGCTACCAGGTTGCTGGACTGGCCCCGGTTCACCGGAATGCCGCCCAGCCAGCGCATCACTCCACCAAACGGAGCCCTGAACAGGCTTTGTTTGCCCATCCAATACACCCGCAAATGCAAGGAGAACGCCAGCATCAAGGTGTATGGCAGATCCCAATTGCTGGTGTGCGGCGCGGCAATCAGCACGCTTTTGGCGGCGTGAGCGGGCAAGGAGCCTTCAATCTTCCAACCGGTGATGCGCAAGGTAAATCGGGACAAAGCGCGCAGAAACGTGTTGACAACCGGCGTGTCAAAAATGGTGTGGTGCATGGGGGAGAAGCGGAAAACTAGGCAGCGGCTGCATGTAGCCGTCGATCGCAAGCGCCCGGAGTATCGCCGATGGGCTCTATCCCCGGGCTCGAGACAGGGCAACATGGACCCGAAAACTCGCCTGCGGCCGCATTGTCAACAATCTTTTCCACGATGCGCTTTGGTAAAAAAAACCTGGTGTTTCAAGCGCAACTGCCCAGAATGGCTGCATGGCTCCACATTGTCCGAAGCCTCACCACGCTTTTGCCATGCTGCAATCCACCCGCTACGACGAGACCAGCTACCACGACCGCAAGCGATACGCATGGCTGTTGTCGCTGGTAGTACCGTGCACCGTGGGCGTAGGC
The DNA here is from genome assembly GCA_947085645.1 of uncultured Gammaproteobacteria bacterium. Taxonomy (GTDB): domain Bacteria; phylum Pseudomonadota; class Gammaproteobacteria; order Burkholderiales; family Burkholderiaceae_C; genus Acidovorax. The sequence continues at coordinate 64,624 of CAMTXG010000005.1, read as the reverse complement.
CCCGCGCTCATGCTCTGGACGGGCGAGCCGCTGGCGCTGTGGACGCCCGTAGCGTTTTTCTACCTGGTAGCGCCGTTGCTGGACTGGCTGCTGGGCGTGGACCAAAGCAACCCGCCCGAATCCGCCGTGCCGGCACTGGAGCGCGACCGCTACTACCGCCGCATCACCTACCTGCTGGTGCCGGTGCTGTGGGCGGCTTTTATCTTCAGCACCTGGTTTGTGGCCACACAAGCGCTGCCCTGGCATGGCGTGCTGGCCATGGTGCTGACCACGGGCACCGTGGGCGGCTTTTGCATCAATCTGGGGCATGAGCTGGGCCACAAAAACTCCAAGCTGGAACGCTGGCTGGCCAAGCTGGTGCTGGCGCCCACGGCCTACGGGCACTTTTTCATCGAGCACAACCGGGGCCACCACCGCGATGTGGCCACCCCGGCTGACCCAGCGTCGTCGCGCATGGGCGAGTCGATCTACCGCTTTGTGCTGCGCGAAATGCCTGGCGCGCTGCGCCGCGCCTGGGCGCTGGAAAAAGACCGGCTCGCAAGGCAAAACCAGCCCCTGCTGTCCTTGTACAACGAAGTCCTGCAACCCGCACTGATCACTGTGCTGCTGTGGGCAGCGCTGGCCCTGTGGCTAGGCCCGGTCGTTCTGCCGTTTTTGCTGGTGGCCTCGTTCTGGGCCAACTTTCAGCTCACGTCGGCCAACTATGTCGAGCACTATGGCCTTCTGCGCAAGCAAAACGCCCAGGGCCGCTACGAGCCCTGCCAACCGCACCACTCGTGGAACAGCAATCACCTGTTTTCCAACTGGGCGCTGTTTCACCTGCAGCGGCACTCGGACCACCACGCACACCCGCTGCGGCGCTACCAGTCGCTGCGTCATTTCGACGATGTGCCGCAGCTGCCCATTGGCTACTTCGGCATGTTCACCCTGGCCTACGTGCCGCCCCTGTGGCGCCACGTGATGGACCCGCGCCTGCTGGCCATGGCCGGGCGCGATGCCAACCACATCAACATCGACCCGCGCCAGCGCGCCCAAGTGGTGCGCCGGTATGGGCTGCGCGACGTTGCGCAGCCCGCGGGTTAGCAGTCCGAAGCACCAGACCGCACAGCGCTTCGTTGCAAGCCATTCAGATGCTTTGTTTTTGATAGCTATTAGCGCTTGCCAGGTAAGCGATAGAGCCCATTTTTACTCAAAACCACAGGCTGGCACTGGCCGCGGGGTCGGTGGGATAATCTCGGCTTTCCGGTTGCAGCCAGCAGGCGTCCTTGCCTCACAGGCAGTCCCACTGCAACCCCCACCCTCCCCGCTTTTCTAGTTTGCCCGTGGAACCCACCCTGAGCCCCTGGCGCATGTCCGTCGCCCCGATGATGGACTGGACCGACCGCCACTGCCGTTACTTTCACCGGCTGCTGACCCGCCAAACCCTTCTGTACACCGAGATGGTGAACGCGGGCGCCATCATCCACGGCGGTACAGAGCGGCACCTGCGCTTCAATGCCGAAGAACACCCCGTGGCCCTGCAACTGGGCGGCAATGAGCCCGACAAGCTGGCCCAGGCCGCCAAGCTAGGTGAGGAATGGGGCTACGACGAAATCAACCTCAACTGCGGCTGCCCCAGCGACCGGGTGCAGCGCGGCGCGTTTGGCGCCAGCCTGATGAAGTCGCCCCAGCTGGTGGCCGACTGCGTGAAGGCCATGAAGGACGTGGTGAGCGTGCCCGTCACGGTCAAGCACCGCATCGGCATCGACAAGGTGGAGGACTACGGCTTTGTGCGCGATTTCATCGGCACCGTGGCCGACGCCGGGTGCACCGTGTTCATCGTGCATGCGCGCAACGCCTGGCTGCAAGGCCTCTCCCCCAAGGAAAACCGCGATGTCCCGCCCCTGCGCTACGAGGTGGTGCACCAGCTGAAAACCGAGTTTCCGCAGTTAACCATCGCCATCAATGGCGGCATCACCACCGATGCGGTGGTGCAGGAGCAGCTGGAACACCTCGACGGCGTGATGATTGGCCGCGAGGCTTACCACAACCCCTGGTGGATGGCACGCTGGGACCCGCTTTACTACGGCGAGCAAGGTGGTGTGCCCTGCCCCCTGACCCGCGAAGAGGTGGAGCTGGCGATGGTCGAGTACATGGAACGCGAAGCCGCCCTGTACGGCACGCCCTGGCCCCACATCGCCCGTCACATGCTGGGCCTGCGCCACAGCCTGCCCGGCGCCCGCATCTGGCGCCAGGTGTGGAGCAACCACCTGCTCAAGGACCGCCCCGCGCGAGAGGTGCATGCGTTGGCGGTGCAGTCGTATGCCAACGCCGCGCCGCAATTGCAGACTGAGTCGCCCACGCAGCCGGCAACCACTATTTAGCCAGCCGCCCCAACCACACCGCAAGTGGCTCCGGCCGCCCAAACAGGTACCCCTGCAGGCAGTCGCACTGGCTGTGCACCAAAAAGTCCGCCTGCGCACGGGTTTCCACACCCTCTGCCACCACACGCAAATTCAGGTGGCGGGCCACCGAGATGATGGACTGCACGATCGCGGTATCGCTGGGGTCGTCCGGCGTGTCGTTCACAAAGCTCTTGTCGATCTTGAGCTCATACAGCGGCAGCCGCTTGAGGTAGGCCAGGCTCGAATAGCCGGTGCCAAAGTCGTCGATGGAGAACCGCACGCCCAGGCCCACGATTTCGGTCATACGGGCGATGGTGTCGTCCAGGTCTTCGATGAGCAGGCTTTCCGTCACCTCCAGGATCAGGTTGGCCGGGTGGGCGCCGGTGTGAGCCAGCACGTGGCGCACGCGCTCGACAAAATCGTCCTGGCGAAACTGGCGCTGGCTCACATTGACCGACAGCGACAGCTCGTGCCCGGCGTCTTGCAGGCGCGCCAGGGTCTCGCAGGCCTGCTGGATCATCCAGTCGCCCATACGCAGGATCAGGCCTGAGGCTTCGGCGATGGGGATGAAGCGGCTGGGTGGCACGTTGCCGCGTGTGGGGTGCGTCCAGCGCATCAGCAGCTCTCCGCCGACCACGTTGCCCGCTGCGTCCACCTGGTTTTGTACAAAGGCGGCCAGCTGGCCTTCGGCATGGGCTTTTTTCAGGTCCTGCTCCAGCGCCAGGCGCTCTTGCACGTCGGCCTGCATGGCGGCTTCGTAAAAGCGGATGCGGTTGCGGCCCAAATCTTTGGCGCGGTACATGGCGGTGTCGGCCTCGCGCAGCAGGTTTTCCACACATTCACCGCGTTTGGGGAACAGGGTGATGCCGATGCTGCCGGTGCTGCTGTACAGATGGGTGTCGATGGCGTACGGCGCCTCCAGCACGCTGCGCAGGTCCTCGGCCACCAGCAGCGCCGCGCGGCCTGCCGTTTCCACGTCGGCGGCCAGGTTGTGCACCAGCACCACAAACTCATCGCCTCCCAGGCGCGCCACGGTGTCTCCTGACCTCAACCGCAGGGTGAGTCGCTGGGCGACCTGGATCAGCAGCGCGTCGCCTGCCGTGTGGCCGCGCGCATCGTTGATCTGTTTGAAGTCGTCCAGGTCGATGTACAGCACCGCGCCTACCTGCGCCGTTCGTTGCGCGGTAAGCAACGCGTGCTCCATGCGATCGAGCAGCATGCGGCGGTTGGGCAGACCGGTCAGTGCGTCGAAATAGGCCAGCTGGTGCGTGCGCGCCTCGGCCTGCTTGCGCTCGGTGATGTCACGCGACAGCGCAATGAACCGGGGCTCCTCGTCCGGCTCGGCACTGTGTTTGCGCGCAATGGACAGTTCGAACCAGTGCGGAGCGCCATCCAGGTCCAGCCGGTACTGGTGGCCCGCTGAGTAGCCCGTGCGGTGGGCCGCGTCCAGCGCCGCGCGGCAGCCCGCAACGGCCTCTGGGGGCAATACATCGGTGATGAGTTGTCCCAGAAACATCTCGGGAGGCAACGCCAGCAAGGCAGACCGCGCCGACCGGTAGTGGTGGATGCGGCCATCCAGGCCGAGCTCAAACAACAGATCAGGGATGGCGTTGAGGGTGCTCTCCAGGTCGTCGCGGGTGGCGCGCAGCTCGGCCGTCATGTCGCGCGCCAGCGCCACTGCGCGCTCGCGACCGGTGGCCAGCAGCCAGGTGAACCAGGCCAGCAGCAAGCTCAAAGCCCCCCCCGCCACCGCTACCAGGAAGTGACCGTCGTCCTGGTAGCGCTGCTCAAACGCTGGCAAAGGCGACATCTGCAGCAACCAGTCGCGCCCACCCACCCTCAGCACACGGGTGCCTTGCGCATCCCGGGCCGTGGCGCCTTCGGTCAGAGATGTTTCGGCGCTGCCGTAGAGACGAACACCCGCACCCGCGTCACTGCCGTCGAAAATCTGCAGGCCGATGTCCGAGTCAAACTCCCGCGCCATGCCCTCAATCACATCCGCCAGCCTGAAAGGCGCCGACACCCAGCCGACCAGCGAGGCCTGGCGGCTGATTTCGTCGATGGCGTTGGCGTCCGCCTTGTAGATCGGCAAGTACATGACCAGGCCTGGAGCGGCGCCCGGGGATTGTTCGGGAGGGCTGTTGCGGGGAGTGTCCTGGCGAAGTGCCAAGGGCGCGGACAGCGTCAGTTCGCCAGAATCGCGCGCGCGGTCCATGGCGGCCTGTGCTGCAGGGATGGTGAGCGCGTCGAAGCCCAGTGCCTTGAGGTTGTCGCCCTGCAAGGGCTCGATGTGGGTGATGGGCGCATAAAAGCTGCGCTCGCCTTCTGGCCATACGGAGTAGCTGGGAAAACCGCGCTGGCGCATGTCGGCAATGTGCGCGCCCAGCTCTGCCGATGTCAGCCGCAGGATGAGCGATACGCCTCGAAGTCCGGGCCGGGTCTCCTGCAACTGCAAAGCGCCCACATAGGCCTGAAACTCTTCACGGTCGATGCGCTCGGAACCCTCGGCGTAGCCTTTGACACCGCGCAACACCACCTCGTACGTCGCCATGCGGTCTTTGAGGTTGTAGGCAATATGGTCGGCCGCCACCTGAAAGTTCTGCTCCCGCTTGGCCAGCGCCCCGCGCTCTTCACTGTGCCAATACAAATAGGTCAGCCCTAGCGTGAGCAGCGCCACCAGCGGTGGCAATACGACGGGCACCCAGCGGTGGCTGACAGCAGTAAACGCGTTGGTGTCGCTAGGCGCCACGCCCGCGACGGCGTCGCCTGGCGAGGGTTCGGTGCCGGACGGCGGTGAGGGGGTCATTGCATGCTGGGTCGAATCAGGAGCAGACTTTGGGTTGATAGCGGCGTGCGGGCTCCGAAAGCCGAACCACTGCACCATTATGAGCATCTGTCCCGCACAGCCAAGCTGCATTTGCGCGCAAACTTGCAGCTGCGTGTGCCTGTGCGTTTGGATATGCTTGCCGGGCATCATATTGGCGCGATCTGCGCGCCCACCACCACCCCTCTTCCATGGACCTTGAACGGCATGCCATCGCTTGATTTCGACCGGGAGGAATCCCTTTTTCGCGCTTTTTATGCACAGCAGTGCACCGCCCTGAAAGTCGCATGCGAAGCTCTCGCCCGCATGGTCAGCGCAGTCGTTACGCAAGCCGGTGGGGTAGACATCGCCAAAATCGACGGGCGCGTGAAGGATGCGGACGAGTGCATTCGCAAGTTTGTGCGCAAGTACCGGCCCGCGCTGGAAGAGAGCAACACGCCCTACGACATTCAGAGCTACATCACCGATCTGGTGGGCGTGCGTGTGGTGTGCCTGTATGAAGACGAGCTGGAGAAAATCGCCCAGATTGTGCGTTCGCATTTTGCGGTGATCGATGTCACCGACAAGGTAACAGCGGTGGAGAGCACCGAGGCGTCGTTCGGCTACAAGGGCCTGCACCTGGACCTCAAGCTCAGCGCCACCGACCGCGATCTGCCGGAGCATGCTGCCTATGCACAACTGCCTTTTGAGCTGCAGGTGCGCACCATCATCCAGGACTCGTGGAGCGTGCTGGACCACAAGATCAAGTACAAAAAATCCATCCCGGGGCAACTGAAGCGGCGCATCAATGTGCTGTCTGCCCTGTTCGAACTGGCCGACCGGGAGTTTCGCCAGATCCGCGACGCCACGGCCGCCGAATTGCTGGAGGCGCCGGACGAAACCGCCGAGCCCGCGCCCGACGCGGCACTGAACTCTTTGGAGTCGCACAGCAAAGCCGCATCCCCTGGCAGCGAACTCAATGCGTTCACCTTTCTCAAGATCGCCACCCACTTCTTCAAGGACTTCGAGTTCGAGCCCTCCAAGGTGGATGGGTTTGTGGATGACATCCAGGTCTGGTCGCCGGGCATGACCCGCGCGCGCTTCAACACCCTGATGCGCGAAACGGTGGGCGTGGTCAAACGCTACAAACAGCACTTTGAAGAACATAACCCGCAAGGCACGTTCAACCCCTACACCGTGATACGGCACTGCCTGTACCTGAGCAACAAGGCGGCTTTTCGCCCGGCGCTGCGCAATTCGGCGCGCGAATCGTTCGAAGCGTGGCTGGTGGAGCATGCCGAGCCCAAAGCCCAATAATTTGACTAAAAATAGGCTCTATCGCTTATCTATAAAGCGCTGATAGCTATCATTTTTGCAAAGAGCAACAGGCGTACCAAGCCCAAACGATGCGATAGAGCAGAACCGCCCGCCTTGTCGCCAAGGCGACTCATCATTGGTGGTTTTCCTCCATGCACTCGTAACCAAGTGCTGCTATATTGCACTGCAACATAACGGAGTTCCGCCCCATGCTCTATCACCTCTACGAAACCCAGCGCTCCCTGATGGAGCCCTTCACGGACTTCGCACAGGCGGCTGCCAAACTATTCAGCAACCCCATGTCCCCGCTCAGCCAGAGCCCGATGGCACAGCGCATGTCGGCCGGGTACGACCTGCTGTATCGCTTGGGCAAGGACTATGAGAAGCCGATTTTTGGCATCCACACGGTAGATGTGGACGGTGTCGGTGTGGCTGTGCATGAGCACATCGAGGTGGACAAACCGTTTTGCGAACTGCGCCGCTTCAAGCGCTTTTCGGACGATACGAATACGCTGGCCAAGCTTAAGTCCCAGCCCGTGGTGTTGATCGTGGCACCGCTGTCCGGCCACTACGCCACGCTGCTGCGCGACACGGTGCGCACCATGCTCAAGGACCACAAGGTCTACATCACCGACTGGAAAAACGCCCGCCTGGTGCCGCTGTCTGAGGGTGAGTTCCACCTCGACGACTACGTCAACTACGTGCAGGAATTCATTCGCCACCTGCAAGGCATTTATGGCAACTGCCATGTGATCAGCGTCTGCCAGCCCACCGTGCCTGTGCTGGCCGCTGTGTCGCTGATGGCCAGCCGTGGCGAAACCACGCCACTGACCATGACCATGATGGGCGGCCCCATCGACGCGCGCAAGTCGCCCACATCGGTGAACAACCTGGCAACAAACCGCAGCTACGAGTGGTTTGAAAACAATGTGATCTACCGGGTCCCAGAAAACTTTCCGGGCGCAGGCCGACGCGTTTACCCTGGCTTTTTGCAGTACACCGGCTTTGTGGCCATGAACCCCGACCGCCATGCCACCAGCCACTACGACTATTTCAAAGACCTGATCAAGGGCGACGACACCAGCGTGGAAGCCCACCGCAAGTTCTACGACGAATACAACGCCGTGCTGGACATGGACGCGGATTACTACCTGGAAACCATCCAGACCGTGTTCCAGGACTACAAGCTGGTGCACGGCACCTGGGACGTGCGCTCGCCCGAAGGCAAGGTCGAACGCGTGCGCCCGCAAGACATCACCACCACCGCCCTGTTCACCGTGGAAGGCGAGCTGGACGATATCTCCGGATCAGGCCAGACCGAAGCCGCCCATGACCTGTGCACGGGCATCGTGCGCAAGGAGCAACGTCACCTGGAGGCGAAGGGTGCCGGCCACTACGGCATCTTCAGCGGCCGCCGCTGGCGTGAACTGGTCTACCCGCAGGTGCGCGCGTTCATCCTGGAGCACGAAGTGCCCCAAAAGAATGCCGCTGCGGCCGTGACGGAGATCCCCGACGACAGCCCGCCAGCCCGCAAGGCGGTGGTGGCCAGCAAGCCTGCGGCCAAGGCCGCTGCAAAATCTGCCGCCAATACCACAACCACCGCAAAGGCGCCTGCCCGCACTGCCGCCAAAACGGCACCGGCCACGACCGCCCCAGCGACCAAAGCAACAGCACCCAAACCAGTCAAAGCGGCGGCAAGCAGCAAGCCCATCGCCAAGCCAACAACCAAGCCCGCGCCGAAGGCAGCATCAGAGGCAGTCGCTGCCAGCGCCCCGACGTCCGCAGTCGCGACGCGGTGGGTGAAGCCTGCGGGCGGCGAGCCCACAGGGGCCGCTGCCGCACCCACGGCGTCTGACATCGGCACCGCCAAGGCCGCTGTGACGGCTGCACCCGCATCGAGTCCCCGCCGCAGCGCGGCGCGCAAGGGTTGACCGGCCAGCCCGCCACCCACCCGCCCATCGCCCTGGCTGACCTTGCGGCGCGGATCGACGCTGCGCTGCCCCAGACGCAGTGCACGCGCTGCGGCTACCCAGACTGCGCGGCTTATGCGCAGGCCATCGCTGAAGACGCCGCGCCCATCAACCAGTGCCCGCCTGGCGGCGCAGAAGGCGTTGCGCGGCTTTCGACTATCACCGGCAAGCCGGTATTGCCCTTGAGCATGGAACACGGGATAGAAGGCCCGCGTGCGGTGGCCTTTATCGACGAGGCCTGGTGCATTGGCTGCACTCTGTGCATCAAGGCCTGCCCCACTGACGCCATCGTGGGGGCCAACAAGATGATGCACACCGTCATCGAGCCGTATTGCACTGGTTGCGAGCTGTGTATTCCGGCGTGTCCGGTGGACTGTATTCAACTCGACAACGTGAGCGGCGCCGCCACTGGCTGGGCGGCGTGGTCAGCACCGTTGGCCTCGCAGGCCCGCGAGCGCTACCAATTGCACAAAGCGCGCGTACCGCTGGATGATGCTCACGATGTAACGACCGATGCCAGTCCGGCTGCAACAGTGGACCTGTCTGCGGACAGTGCCACTGCTGCGCGCAAGGCCGCCATTGCGGCGGCCCTGGAGCGGGCACGGCAACTGCGGGCGGGGCCGGGCTAGCCCTTTCCCTGATCGCATCTAACAGGTGCGCAGGGTCGCAGGTCGGGGCCCAATGCCGCGGTCACTTGGCTGCCAGCGCCTTGTATACCCCACACCCCGCGTACCAGTCTCCCACACGACTCACGTACGACATCTTGGTCTGTACGGCTCCGGTTGCGGGGTTGGTGATGTCGTACTCCACCCAGCCAGGGGCATGTTCTGCCTGGGTGACGATGTCGTTCACCAACCGGTCGCCCGCAATGCCCGGAATGTCCTGCACGCGGGTTCCGACCTTGGCCTGGTTGCCCCCAAACGCCAGGTAGGTACCTGCCGCATCCAGCACAAACACATACATGTCCCGGTCGTGATAGGGCTGGCTCTTGTCTGTGATGCTACGCAGAAACTGGTCGCGCGAGGTGGTCTTGTGCAGCGTCACCGCCTTGTTCACCAGCGCCACGGCCTCTTCCGCAGTGCCCTGTTGCAGTCGGAATGCCGACACCGCGCGCGACAGGGTCGATGCACGCACTTCCAGCGCTTCGGCCTGCTGCACGGCCTGGCCTACCATCTGCGCGTTATGCTGGGTGATCTGGTCAAGCTGCTGCACGGCAGCACTCATTTCGCGCAGGCCGGTGCTTTGCTCGGCACTCGACCCTGAGATTTCGGTCATGCTGGCTGCCACGCTGCGAATGCCGCCCGCCATGTCGGCAATGCCTTCACCCGCCGACCGGATCAGGCCCGCGCTGGTTTCCACCTGGCTCACCGACGCACCGATCAGCTCGCGAATCTCGCGCGCAGCATCCCCCGACCGTTTCGCCAGCGTGCGCACCTCGCCCGCCACCACCGCAAAGCCGCGGCCCTGCTCGCCGGCGCGGGCAGCCTCCACAGCGGCGTTCAGCGCGAGGATGTTGGTCTGGAACGCAATGCCGTCGATGACGCCTATGATTTCGGTCATGCGCCGCGCGCCCTGCTGGATCGCCTCCACCGACTGCACCGCCCTCGCCATGGCCTCCGACCCCGCATCGGCCGCTTTGCGCACCGCGGCGGCGCGTGCATCGGCACCCTGCGCGGTTTGCGCGTTGTTCTGCACGGCGGATGAGAGCTGCTCGACACTGGCGGCGGTTTCTTCCAGATTGGCCGCCTGCTGCTCGGTGCGATCGGCGAGCGACCGGTTGCCTTCTGCCAGGCTTTGCCCGGCATGGGCGACCAGGGCGGCATTGCTCCGGATATCAGCCACCATGGATGACAGTGTGAGCACCATGCGGTCCAGCGACTGCGCCAACCCGCCCACCTCGTCGCTGCCATACACGCCTGCCCTGGCGCGCAAGTCGCCCCCGGTAGTGAGGTCCATCGCACGGGCCAGATCCGCAAGGTCTGCAGACAGGCTGCCATACAAAGCCACCAGCGCATACAACACCACCATGGCACTCAATGCCACCGCCCACCAGGGAGCGGCCATGGCCGCCAGCGCCATGGCCACCGCAATCAATAGCCCCAGTGTGAGCAATTTGCCCGGCAGATGCCATCGGCGCATCCACCAAAAGCCTGGGCGCAGCGCAAAAAGTCGTGACATCTTGTCTCCTTATAGTTCTTACGAGTGTCGGCGATGCTAGGTGCACGCTCTTACGTCGAATTGACAATCAGGTTCAGCAAGGGTTTGCGATAAGTGCAAGCGCCAGATACGCACTCAGCGGTGCAGACCATTCTGTCGTCCCATCTTCACTAGCTCGTTCGCCCATAATGTCGCCCCATGAACCCCCTGCTTTCCCACCTCCAGCCCTATCCCTTTGAGCGGCTGCGACAGCTCTTTGCGGGGGTGACGCCCCCCGCTGCGTACAGCCCCATCAGCCTGGGCATGGGTGAGCCGCGTCATCCTACGCCCCAGTTCATCAAAGACGCATTGATCAACAACCTGGGCGGCCTGGCAACTTACCCAGCCACGGCGGGTGAGCTGCGGCTGCGCGAAGCGTTCACGCAGTGGCTCCAGAAACGCTATGAACTCACGCTGGACCCCGGCACCCAGGTGTTGCCAGTCAACGGGTCGCGCGAGGCGTTGTTCTCGTTCGCCCAGACGATCATTGACCCATCACAGGGCCAGCCGCTGGTGGTGTGCCCCAACCCCTTTTATCAAATCTACGAGGGCGCGGCCCTGCTTGCGGGCGCCGCTCCCTACTACGCACCCAGCAACCCGGCACGCAACTTTGCTGTGAGCTGGGACACCGTGCCCGACACGGTGTGGGAGCGCACCCAGCTGCTGTTTGTGTGCTCGCCGGGCAACCCCACCGGCGCGGTGATGCCCCTTGCTGAGTGGAGGAAGTTGTTCGAGCTGAGTGACCGCTACGGTTTTGTGATCGCTTCGGACGAGTGCTACAGCGAGATCTACTTCCGCGACGAGCCCCCACTGGGTGGTTTGCAGGCCGCATCGAAACTGGGCCGTAGCGATTTCAAGAACCTGATCTCTTTCACCAGCCTCTCCAAGCGCAGCAACGTGCCCGGCTTGCGCAGCGGCTTTGTGGCGGGCGATGCGACTTTGATCAAGGCCTTCCTGCTGTACCGCACCTACCACGGCAGCGCCATGAGCCCCATCGTGCAGGCCGCCAGTATTGCCGCCTGGGGTGACGAGCAGCATGTGGTGGAAAACCGCGCACGCTACCGCAAAAAATTCGCCCAGGTCACGCCGCTGCTGGCGGGCGTGATGGACGTGGCGCTTCCAGACGCCGGTTTCTATTTGTGGGCCAAGGTGCCCGAGGCGCTTGGCATGGACGACGCCGGGTTCGCGCGCGCCCTTCTGGCTCAATACAATGTCACGGTGCTCCCTGGCAGCTATCTGGCCCGAGAGGCCCAGGGCGGCAACCCCGGCGCCCAGCGCGTGCGCATGGCCCTGGTGGCCGAAACGGACGAGTGCGTGGAAGCCGCCCTGCGCATCGTGCAATTCATCCAATCCCGCACGGCCTGATTCCTGATTTCCGATTCACAGACTGATTGATTGACTGACGACAACATGACCCAACAACTGCAAACCACCATCGACAACGCCTGGGAAAACCGCGCCAGCCTGTCCCCCGCTTCCGCCCCCAAAGAAATCCAGGACGCTGTCGAGCACGTGATCGCCGAGCTGAACAACGGCACGCTGCGCGTGGCCACCCGCGAAGGCGTGGGCCAGTGGACCGTGCATCAGTGGATCAAGAAGGCCGTGCTGCTGTCGTTCCGCCTCAAGGACAACGAAGTGGTCAAGGCCGGTGACTTGGGCTTTTATGACAAGGTGCAGACCAAGTTTGCCCACCTGACGGAAGAAGAAATGAAAGCCACCGGCGTGCGCGTGGTACCACCCGCCGTGGCCCGCCGCGGCAGCTTCATCGCCAAGGGCGCGATCCTGATGCCTTCATACGTGAATATCGGCGCCTATGTGGGCGAAGGCACCATGGTCGACACCTGGGCCACGGTGGGCTCGTGCGCACAGATCGGCGCCAACGTGCACCTGTCCGGTGGCGTGGGCATTGGCGGCGTGCTGGAGCCTCTGCAAGCTGGCCCCACCATCATTGAAGACAACTGCTTCATCGGGGCCCGCTCCGAAGTGGTCGAAGGCGTGGTGGTCGAAGAAAACTCGGTACTGGGCATGGGCGTGTACCTGGGTCAGAGCACCCCTATCTTCAACCGCGCCACGGGCGAGATCAGCTATGGCCGCGTGCCCTCGGGCTCGGTGGTGGTCAGCGGCAACCTGCCCAAAACGGCCGCCAACGGCGCGCCCTACAGCATGTACGCAGCCATCATCGTCAAGCAGGTGGATGCACAAACCCGCTCCAAGACCAGCATCAACGACCTGCTGCGCGACTGACGGATCAGACACTATTGACTGCAGCGCATTGCAGTTGATCGCAAGTTCCGCCACTGGCTTGATCAGCGCCAAGACACAGACCGACAACAAGAGGGAAACACCATGAGCACGATGGAGCGGATTCTTCGCCTGATGAGCGAAAAGAAAGCATCAGACGTTTACCTGTCGGCCAATGCCCCGGCACTGATCAAGATCAACGGCGAATGCGTGCCGATCAACAACCAGATCCTGCCGCCCGACGCGCCGCGCAACCTGCTGTCCGAAGTGGTGCCCCCTGACCGCATCGAAGAGCTGGAGGAAACGGGCGAGCTCAATATGGGCGTGCCGCTGGCGGGCGTGGGGCGCTTTCGCGTCAGCGCCATGCGCCAGCGCGGCAGCTACGCGGTGGTGATCCGCTTCATCTCCCAGCACATTCCGGAGTTCGACTCGCTGGGCCTGCCACCCGTAATGCGTGAACTGATCATGGAAAAGCGCGGCCTCATCCTGATGGTGGGCGCCACGGGCTCGGGCAAAAGTACCTCGCTGGCGTCGATGATCGACACGCGCAACGAAGCGTTGACCGGTCACATCCTCACCATCGAGGACCCGGTCGAGTACCAGTTCAAGAACAAAAAATCGATCGTGAACCAGCGTGAAATCGGCAGCGACACCCAGTCGCTGCAAACTGCGCTGAAAAACGCGTTGCGCCAGGCGCCCGACGTGATCCTGATCGGCGAAATCCGCGACCGCGAAACCATGTCGGCCGCCATTGCCTATGCGCAGTCGGGCCACCTGTGCCTGGCCACGCTGCACGGCAACAACAGCTACCACGCGCTCAACCGCATATTGTCGTTCTACCCTGTTGAGGTGCGCCCCACCATGCTGGGCGACCTGGCCTCGGCGCTCAAGGCCATCGTGTCGCAGCGCCTGGTGCGCACGGTAGACGGCGGCCGCGTGCCAGCGGTCGAGGTGATGCTCAACACCAAGCTGGTGTCTGAGCTGATTGAAAAAGGCGACTTCTCAGGCGTGAAGGAAGCCATGGAAAAATCCATGGCCGAAGGCTCGCTGACCTTTGAAGAAGCCCTTGCCCGCTTGATCATGGACGCCAGGATCGACCGCAAGGAAGGCATGGCCTACGCCGACTCGCCGACCAACCTGATGTGGCGGCTGCAGAACGACTTCTCCTTGGCCGCCAACGCCGCCAAGGCCCAGAAAGAAGCGCGCGATACACCCGACGACGCACCTTCGTTCACCGAGATCGTGCTGGATGTCAGGCCCGCAATATGAAGTGAAACACCCCCAGAGTTGCCTGTGGCGCGGGCCTCGTGTGCGCCAGTGTCCTGGACCACGCATTGAACAACCAGTTGCCTGAACGCCTTCCCTGAGTTCCTTATCCCCCATGTCCCGTACCCTGCACCTTGCCGAACAGCTCATTTCCCTGCCTTCCATCACGCCAGAGGATGGGGGTTGCCTTGACCTGCTGGCAGACCGGTTGACCCCGCTGGGTTTTGTTTGCGAGCGGCTGGACAGTGGCCCAGACGATTTCCGTGTCAGTAATTTATGGGCTAAAAGGCCTCCAGCGCTTACTGGTAAAGCGCAAGAAGCTATCAAAACAGTAGTGTTTGCTGGCCACACCGATGTGGTGCCGACCGGCCCTTTGGCCCAGTGGAGCAGCGACCCCTTTGTGCCCACCCACAAAGACGGCAAGCTGTACGGCCGCGGTGCCAGCGACATGAAGACCTCGATTGCGGCGTTTGTCGTGGCCGTTGAAGAGTTCCTCGCTGCCACTCCCGACCCGCAGATCACCATTGCGTTTTTGTTAACCAGCGACGAAGAAGGCCCTTCGGTCGACGGCACCAAGGTGGTCATCGAGCAACTGAAAGCGCGCGGAGAAAAGATCGACTACTGCATTGTGGGCGAGCCCACGTCGGTGGAGCGCACGGGTGACATGATCAAGAACGGACGGCGTGGCACGCTCAGCGGCAAGCTCACTGTGCGGGGCATCCAGGGGCACATTGCCTACCCCCAGCTGGCGCGCAACCCCATCCACCAGGCCTTGCCCGCATTGACCGAACTGGCCGCCACCGTGTGGGACCAGGGCAATGCGTTCTTTCCGCCCACCAGCTGGCAGATCAGCAACATGCACGGAGGCACAGGCGCCACGAACGTGATCCCTGGCAACGTGGTGGTCGATTTCAACTTCCGCTTTTCCACCGAGTCCACAGCCGAAGGTTTGCAGCAACGCGTGCACGCCGTGCTGGACCGCCACGAACTTGAATACGACCTGCGCTGGACCCTTGGCGGACAGCCGTTTCTGACCACCCCCGGCGAGCTGGTCAGCGCAGTGCAGCATGCCATCACGGCCGAGACTGGGCTCACCACCGAGCTGTCCACCACCGGCGGCACCAGCGACGGCCGCTTCATAGCCCAGGTGTGCCCGCAGGTCATCGAGCTGGGCCCGCCCAACGCCAGCATCCACAAGATCGACGAACACGTGGTGGTGGCTGATATCGAGCCCCTCAAGAACATCTACCGCCGTACCCTCGAAAACCTGCACGCGCAGGCTTTGGCAAACGCGGCCAACGCGACCAACCCGTCCACAACGCCATGAGCGCACTGACCCCAACCGGAGCGCTTTCCGGAAATACCGTGGGAGCGCTGGTGGAGTCCGGTGCGCTGTGGCTGGCATCGACTGGCGTGTCCTTTGGCCATGGCACGACCAATGCGCAGGATGAATCCGCATGGCTGGTGCTGTGGCGCCTGGGCCTGCCGCTGGACAGCGACCTGTCTGAAGTCCCCAATTCGATAAGAAATCAGCCCGTAGCGCAGGACCAGCTTGCGCTGGTAGCTACACTTTTTGAAGAACGCATTCGCACCCGCAAACCTGCTGCGTACCTTACCCAAGAAGCGTGGCTTCAGGGCGTACCGTTTTATGTGGACGAGCGCGCCATCGTGCCCCGCAGCCTGATTGCCGAACTGCTGGCCGACGGCAGCATCGACGACTTTTTGAGCGACCAGACCCGCAAGGTCCTGGACCTGTGCACCGGCAACGGCAGCCTGGCCGTGCTGGCCGCCATGGCCTGGCCCGAGGTCGAAGTCACCGGTGCCGACATCTCAGCCGATGCCCTGGCCGTGGCCCGCATCAATGTGGACAAACATGGGCTGCAAGACCGCATCCAGTTGCAACTGTCTGACGGCCTGACTGCCCTGCCCGGCCCTTGGGATCTGATCCTGTGCAATCCACCCTACGTGAACGCAGCCAGCATGGCTGCCTTGCCCGCCGAGTACCGTGCGGAACCAGAGCTGGCCTTGGCGGGTGGCGACGATGGCATGGACTTTGTGCGCCAGCTGTTTGCAGCAGCGCCCACCTGCATGAGCGAGAACGCGGTGATCATTCTGGAGATCGGAAACGAACGCGACTTCTTCGAGGCCGCGTTCCCGCAATTGCCCGCCTATTGGCTGGAAACCAGTGCGGGTGAAGACCAGGTTTTGCTGGTGACTCGGCAGGCTTTGACCGCCCAAACCCGTCTCACGGCACAATAGAGCCCTGCACCACTGATTTTTTTGCGCCGTTTGCCACCGAACGAGCGCTTTTGTTTTTGACAGCCACCCGCCGCGCGCGGGTGCGCTTTTTTCTGAGCCCCGGATGATCACCCTTAAAAACGTCACCCTGCGACGCGGCGCCAAAGTCGTGCTCGACAGCGTTTCCGCCACCATCAACCCCGGCGAGAACGTCGGCCTTGTGGGCCGCAATGGCGCGGGCAAATCCAGCCTGTTCGCATTGCTCAGCGGCAAGCTGCACGAAGACGGCGGAGATTTTTACATTCCCACCAGCTGGCGCATGGCCGAGGTCGCGCAGAACATGCCCGAAACCGACCAGCCCGCGACTGAATTCGTACTGGAAGGCGACACGCGGCTGGCCGAAGTGCAGCGCCAACTGATCGAAGCCGAGGCCAGTGACGACGGCATGGCCATCGCCCATGCTTACTCCGACTTGCATGATGCTGGCGCCCACGACGCCGTGGCGCGCGCGCAGGCGCTGATCCTGGGCCTGGGCTTTCGGGTTAGCGAGCTGGATCAACCGGTCAACAGCTTCTCGGGCGGCTGGCGCATGCGCCTGCAGCTGGCACGCGCGCTGATGTGCCCCAGCGATCTGCTGCTGCTGGACGAGCCCACCAATCACTTGGATTTGGACGCCCTGGTCTGGCTTGAAGCCTGGCTCAAGCGGTATGCGGGCACCATGATCGTGATCAGCCATGACCGCGAGTTTTTGGACGCCATCACCAACGTTACTTTGCAAATCCAGCAAGGTGAGCTGAACCGCTACGGCGGCAACTACAGCAAGTTCGAAGAACTGCGCGCCCAGCAGCTCGAACTGCAACAGGCCAGCTTCTCCAAGCAGCAAGAGAAGATGGCCCACTTGCAAAAGTTCATCGACCGCTTCAAGGCCAAGGCCAGCAAGGCCAAGCAGGCGCAAAGCCGCGTCAAGCAGCTCGAACGCATGGAGAAGATCGGACCCGTTTTGGCCGAAGCCGATTTCACTTTCGAGTTCAAGGAACCTGCCAATCTGCCCAACCCAATGCTCGCCATCAGCGATGCGTCGTTTGGCTATGTGGATGAGGACGGCAACGCCACCACCATTCTCTCGGGCGTCAATCGCTCGGTACTGGCCGGCCAGCGCATCGGCATTCTGGGCGCCAACGGCCAGGGCAAATCGACCCTGGTCAAAACCATTGCGCGCACCATGAAGGCGTTGAGCGGCAGCGTGACCGAGGGCAAGGGCCTGAACATCGGCTACTTTGCCCAGCAGGAACTCGACGTGTTGCGCCCGGCTGAGAACCCGCTGGAGCACATGATCCGCCTGGCCAAGGAACTCGGCCCGGACATCAAGCAGCCCAGCCGCGAGCAAGACCTGCGCAGCTACCTGGGCACGTTCAACTTCACCGGTGACATGGTCAAGCAGGCCGTGGGCACCATGAGCGGCGGCGAAAAAGCCCGCCTGGTGCTGGCGATGATCGTTTGGCAGCGCCCCAATCTGCTGCTGCTGGACGAGCCTACCAACCACCTGGACTTGGCCACCCGCGAAGCGCTGGCCATGGCCATCAACGATTTCGACGGCACCGTCATGCTGGTCAGCCACGACCGTTCGCTCCTGCGCTCGGTCTGCGAAGACTTCTGGATGGTGGGCCGTGGCGTTGTGGGCCCTTTCGATGGGGATCTGGACGACTACCAGCGCTACCTGCTGGAGGAGTCCAAACGACTGCGTGAAGAGGCCAAACAGGCAGAACAAGCGGAACTGGTGGCGGGTAAAACAGCGGCAGCAGCAGCGCCTTTGCAGGTCGCAATGGCTGCAATACCCGCTGCCGCAGCCTTGCCTGACGTTGCCCAGGGAGACCAGCGTGAGCAACGCAAGCTGGCGGCCCAGTCGCGTCAGCAGCATGCCGAGAAGACACGCCCGCTGAAGAAAGAGCTGGAGCAGATCGACAAACGCCTGGCCGCGCTGTCGGCCAGCCGCGCCGAGCTGGAGCAGAAACTCACCCAGCCCTTACCTGCCTCAGAGATTGCTGAGTGCGGAAAGCGGCTCAAGGCGGGCAACGATGAGACGGCCCGGCTCGAAGAACGATGGCTGGAAATTTCTGCAGAGCTGGAGGAAATTTCGGCGGCGGCTTTGAGCTGAAGACAAGCCAAAGATATAGAAGGCGGCATTTTTTGAGGCTTTTTTGGCTTTTGCGCTTTACCCATAAGCGCTGACAGCTATAATTTTGATAGTGTTTTGCGCGTTTGAAACCAGGATCAAGCGGTTGCATTTTTTTGCAGAATGCTGTCAACGCACTGCGCGTCGACAGCGTTGTTGGTACATCACAGGAGTTTTTCCAGTATGAATACCACCGCAAAATTGTCCGCCTGGCCCGAAGACGAACGCGACCGCAAGCGCGCACCCAACCGCAGTTGCTGAAGGCGCGGCAGCCGTCCACCGGCAGCCCCTTCGCTTTCCCATCCCTGCTCTCTCTTGCCCCTCTCAACAAAAAACCCCGCATCGCGGGGTTTTTTGTTGTCTGGCTGCGGGCTCAGCCCATGTGCAGGCCGCCGTTGACGGAGAAGTCAGCGCCGGTTGCGTAGCCGCCTTCTTCCGATGCCAGCCAGGCAATGATCGAGGCGATTTCGCTCGGCTCGCCCAGTCGCTTGACCGGCACGGTGGCCACAATCTTTTCCAGCACGTCCGGCCGAATGGCCTTGACCATGTCAGTGCCGATGTAGCCAGGGCTCACGGTGTTGACGGTCACGCCCTTGGTGGCCAGTTCTTGTGCCAGGGCCATCGAGAAACCGTGCATGCCCGCCTTGGCGGCGGAATAGTTGGTTTGGCCAGCCTGGCCCTTTTCGCCGTTCACCGAGCTGATGTTCACGATACGGCCCCAGCCCTTTTCCACCATATCGGCCACCACCTGTTTGGTGACGTTGAACATGCTGTTGAGGTTGGTCTCAATGACAGCGTCCCAGTCTTCGCGCGACATCTTGAGAAACATGCGGTCGCGCGTGATGCCGGCGTTGTTGACCAGCACGTCGATGGTGCCATGCTCGGCCTTGGTCTTGCTGAACGCTTCAACGGTGGAATCCCAGTCGCCTACATTGCCGACCGATGCGTAAAAGCTGTAGCCCAGCGCCTTTTGCTCGGCAAGCCACTTGGCGTGGTCACGGGTAGGGCCGCAACCGGCGATGACTTTGAAGCCGTCCTTGTGCAGGCGCTGGCAGATGGCGGTGCCGATACCGCCCATGCCGCCGGTGACGTACGCAACTTTTTGGCTCATGTGATTTCTCCTTGTTAGTGATGTGCTCACCGTCCACTCTACCCAAGAAATCACCCGCTGCCGTGAAGGTAAACACTAAAGCCGTTTCCTTTTCGACATATCCATATGCGTCACATAGCGGCCGCAGGGATTGCGCAAGGCTGGCTGCCATGTTTCGGTGCATACAGCGGGTTACAACAAACAATCCGCAGCACTTGACGCGCGTCAATATTCGCGCAACAACGCAGTGCCTGGCGTGTGCAGGCCAAGCGTTCAGGCCCTAAACAGTGTGCGGTGACAGTGGAAGTGTTTCCCATCCCGGCCTGGCAAATAAATAGCCCTGCTGATACCGGATGCCCACTGACCGCAGGTACACCGACTCTGCGGTGGTTTCGATGCCCTCCGCGACGATGTCGATGGACAGGCGTTGGCACACCAGGGCAATGCCGCACACGATGGCCTGACGAACAGGATCCTGATCAATGTTGCGGATCAGCTCCATGTCGATCTTGAGCACATGCGGCTGGAACTGCACCAGCATGTTCAGGCCCGCATACCCGGCACCAAAGTCATCGATAGCGGTTATCAACCCCTGGCGGCGGTACTCGTTGAAGATCGACTTCAGGTGCGCCCCGTTGGTCACCTGCTCGCCTTCCGTCACCTCGAACATGATGCGGTTGTGCGGGAAGTTGAACTCCATGGCTGCTTCCATGGTGGCGCGGATGCAGGTCTCTGGGCGGTAAACGGCGTTGGGCAGGAAGTTGATGCTCAGACGACAGTCGGGCAATGCGGCCAGACCCAGGCGCGAAGCCAGTTCGATGGCCTTGACGCGGCAGGCCTGGTCAAAGCGATAGCGGTTGGTGTCGTCAACCCATGACAGCACCGTGCCAGCTGATTGGCCATCGACACCGCGCACCAGGGCTTCATAGGCGAATGGGCGGTCTAGTTCCAGGTCCATGATCGGCTGAAACGCCATCGTGAACTCAAAAGGCAACTGCGTTTTGTCGCGACAGGATCGGCACCCCACGGGCTCAAAGGGTTGGGCAAAAATTGTCGTGGTCATGCCATTCCATGGTAACGCATGATTACAAAAAGGAGAGCGGGCAGCACTGTTCGCAGCCTTCGCCTTTCAAGTCGTGCGAATGTCATATTGAATCTCGAATCGAGATGAAAAAAAGGCTGCGTTGTAACACAGCCTTTTCTTGATTGCAGCAGAAACGGCTGTTCAACGCTCCAGCGCAAGCGACACGCCCATGCCGCCCCCAATGCACAAAGCGGCCAGGCCCTTCTTGGCGTCACGGCGCTGCATTTCGTGCAGCAGCGTCACCAGAATACGGCAGCCGGACGCACCGATGGGGTGGCCAATGGCGATGGCGCCACCGTTGACATTGACCTTGGAGGGGTCAATGGCCAGTTCCTTGTTGACGGCGCAGGCTTGGGCGGCAAAGGCTTCATTGAGTTCGAACAGGTCCACGTCGGCGGCGTTCCAGCCTGCGCGCTGCAGGGCCTTGCGTGATGCGGGGACCGGGCCCATGCCCATGGTGGCGGGGTCCAGACCACTGGTGCCAAAGGCAGCGATGCGCGCCAGGGGCTTGAGGCCCAGTGCTGCGGCCTTCTTGGCACTCATCACCACCACGGCGGCGGCACCGTCGTTCAGTCCCGATGCGTTGCCAGCCGTCACACTGCCCGCCTTGTCAAAGGCAGGGCGCAGGCCAGCCAGTGCTTCGGCATTGGTCTTGCGGTTCAGGTATTCGTCGGCATTGAACAGGATGGGGTCACCCTTCTTTTGCGGCAGGCTCACACCCACGATTTCGTCCACAAACTTGCCCGCGTCTTGCGCCACGGCGGCTTTTTGCTGGCTGCCCAATGCCAATGCGTCCTGCATGTCGCGGGTGATTCCATACGCCTTGGCCACGTTCTCGGCCGTGATACCCATGTGGTACTGGTTGTACACGTCCCACAGGCCGTCCACGATCATGGTGTCGATCAGCTTCCAGTCGCCCATGCGCTGGCCGTCGCGCGAGCCCGGCAGCACGTGGGGCGCCATGCTCATGCTCTCTTGTCCACCGGCCACAACGATCTCGCTGTCGCCCCAGGCAACCGCCTGCGCAGCCAGCATCACGGCCTTGAGGCCGGAGCCGCACACGGCGTTGATGGTGAGCGCCGGGGTTTCCTTGGCCACACCGGCCTTCATCGAGGCCTGGCGCGCCGCGTTCTGGCCCACACCCGCGGTCAGTACCTGGCCCATGATCACTTCGCCAATCTGGTCAGACGACAGACCTGCACGGGCAATGGCCTCGCGTATCACGATGGCGCCCAGCTCGGTGGCAGGCGTCTTGGCCAGTGCGCCGCCAAACTTGCCCACTGCGGTGCGGGTGGCCGAAACGATGACGATGTCTTCCATGGAATGTCCTTCTTTCTGAGTGGATCGGTCCAGGCCCACTGCTGGGCCCGTTGTATTTGGTGTGGATGAAAAGGCAGGGCTTTCGCCCACTGATTCTCGCAGGCCTTCAGGTCAGGACTTTTGCTTAACGTAGCTGCCCGGCGCTGGCTCGAGGGCCTTGAACTTGGTGCCCTTGCCGTAGTTCTTGGGCGCCGCGATCTGTTTGCCAGCATGGCCTTTGAGCCAGCCTGACCAGTCGGTCCACCAGCTGCCGGGGTGCTCGGTCGCCCCGTCCAGCCACTGATCGAGCGTGGCAGGCAGCCTGCCGTCTGCGCGGATCCAGTGGCTGCGCTTGCCCTTGGCGGGCGGGTTGATGACACCTGCAATGTGTCCGGAGGCACCCATCACAAAGCGCTTTTTGCCCGGTAGAACCTGGGTGGACGCATACGCGGCGTTGATGGGCACGATATGGTCTTCGCGCGACCCATAGATGTAGACCGGCATGGTCAGGTTCGACAGATCCATCTTCTCGCCACACACGGTGAGCGCGCCCGGTTGAACCAGCTTGTTTTCAAGGTAGAAGTTGCGCAGGTACCAGGCATAGAAAGGACCTGGCAGATTGGTGCTGTCGCTATTCCAGTACAGCAGGTCGAACGGCGGCGGTGTTTCGCCCTTGAGGTAGTTGCCCACCACGTAGTTCCACACCAGATCGTTGGGCCGCAGGAAGCTGAAGGTCGAAGCCAGGTCCTGCCCTTTCATCATCCCGCCCTTGCCCATCTGCATTTCGCGGAAGTTGACGAACGCCTCGTCGATGAAAACGTCCAGAATGCCGGTGTCCGAGAAGTCGATCAGCGTGGTCAGAAAGGTAGCGCTGGCCACCGGTTCGTCGCCGCGCGCCGCCAGCACAGCCAGCGCGTTGCTCAGGATGGTGCCGCCCACACAGAAGCCCAGTGCATTGATCTGGTCAGCGCCGGTGATGTTCTGCACCACGTCGATGGCGGCCATCGCGCCGTCTTCCACGTAGTCATCCCACGTCTTGTGGGCCATGCTGTCGTCGGGGTTGCGCCAGCTCACCACAAAGGTGCGGTGGCCCTGCTCTACCGCATAGCGGATCAGCGAGTTTTCGGGCTGCAGGTCGAGGATGTAGAACTTGTTGATGCACGGGGGCACCAGCAGAAACGGGCGCTCGTACACCTTGGCAGTCAGCGGCTTGTATTCAAGCAGCTGGAAGAGTTCGTTCTCAAACACCACCGCGCCTTCGGTAGTAGCTACGTTGCGGCCCACCTCGAACAGGCTTTCGTCGGTCATCGACACGTGGCCCTGCGTGATGTCGTGCAGCAGATTCTGCATGCCCTTGGCGATGCTCTCACCTTTGGTCTCGATGGCTTTTTTCTGCGCTTCGGCATTGAAAGCCAGGAAATTGCTGGGCGCCATGGCCGCCATCCACTGCTCTACGCCAAATCGGATGCGGGCCTTGGTTTTTTCGTCCGCTTCCACCGCGTCAGCCAAGCCCATCAGCGTGCGGGCGTTGAGCAGATAGGCGGCGGCAGAGAACGCTGCGACCGGGTTGCTGGCCCAGCCTTCGCCTGCAAAACGCTTGTCCTTGACCTCGGGCTTGCCCTGCAGGCCCTGGGCCCAGAGTTCTTTGGCTTCGTTCAGATATTGCTGCTGCAGTGCCTGCAGTTTGGTTTGCGACAGTTGCAGCGGGGGCGCGGCGGGTACCTGCGTGCCCAGGTCCAGTTTCTGGAACGACTGCAGCGCTTGCGCCCAGCTTTGCCCGAAAATCTGCTGGAACTGCTGGGCGCTTTCGGCCCAGGGTGATTCAGAATTCATGCTGTCTCCTCAATGGTTGGTCGCTCGCAACGGCAGGGCACTTGGCTTGGGTTCATTGTTGCCCACCCTCCTCCTCAAGGCAACGATTCCTACGGATTTGCATTCAATCGGATAACTAGGCGGGAAGCCGAAGACAGTGCTATCGCACGGCAAGGCGAACCAACTATCGTTTACGTTTGAAGGCAAACCCGTATCAACCCTTTACCTGAATACAAATCAATGTACCTGATCGTAATTGCCTGGACCTACGTCACGCTCATGATGGCCGTGGCCGAAGCGACAAGCCCCCAAGGCACGGTGCTGGGCGCGCTGATCACCTTTTCCCTGTATGGACTGCTGCCCATGAGCATTCTGGTGTACATCCTGGGCACGCCGTCGCGCAAACGAAAGATCAAGGCGCGCGAAGCGGCGGAGCAAGCGGCCTACGACGCCGAACAGGCGGCCATCGTGCAGCAGCAGGTGCAGCAGGCACCCGAGCCCGCTTCAGCCGAGCCAGATGCAAGCTGCGAAGCGGCCGCTGCCGCCGAGGGCAGCACTGTCACGCCGGTGCGAAAAGAACCGTGAGGCATTGCCGACAGTGCACCAAGGTGCGCTGCTGTCGTTGCCGAACACCTGGGTGATACCCAGCGCGCGCAGACGCAGGCGGGCCAGAGCCGCCAAATCGCACAGGTATTTGCCGGGAGCATGCTGTTGAGGCACAAAACAATGCAGGGCGGCGGGGTCTACATCGCAGAACGCCGCCCGCACTTCTGGGCCGACTTCAAACGCCTGCGGGCCAATGCAGGGGCCCAGCCAGGCGAGTGTGTCCCGTGCAAAGTCATGCGACGGGCTCAGGCCAGGCTGCAGATTGATTGCTTCACTATTGATAGCTGCCAGCGCTTTACCATCAAGCGCTAAAGCGCTAAAACACTCAAAAACAGACTCTAAAACACCCCGCCCGCCGACGCCCGCCAGCCCGCGCCAGCCCGCGTGCGCCGCACCAACCACGGCGCCAGAGCGGTGGGTCAACAGCACCGGCAGGCAGTCGGCCACCATGATGGTGCACGCGGCTCCCCGTGTGGCGGTGACACAGGCGTCGGCCTCGGTGCCGTCGGGCGTGGCCAGGTCCAGGTGGACCACCCCATCGCCATGCACCTGGCTCAAAAACGTCGCGCGCGCACCGGGCGTGTGGGTTTGCAGCGCCGATTGCAGCGTGGCGCGGTTGGCATGCACAGCCGCCGGGTCATCGCCCACGTGGGTGCCCAGGTTCAGGCTGACATACGGCGGCCTGCTGACGCCGCCCGCGCGCGTGGTACACAGCGCGCGCACACCGGCAGGCGCGGGCCAGTCGGGAACCAGCCAATCGGCCGGCAGTGCCGGGCTGGTCAACGCCATCAGGCTTCGCTGTCCGGGCAGGCAGAGGGCTGCGCGCCGGAGAATGCGGGCAGCGCCATGCAGGCGTCAAACACCCCCATGGTGAGCGGCAGGCCGTCCAGGTTGACCTTGAACCGCTGGGCGTTGAAGATCTGCGGCACCAGGCAGCAGTCGGCCAGCGTGGGCGTATCTCCCCAGCACAGCACGGATGCCGTGAGGCACTGCGCAGCGCGCTCTTGGGCCAGCAGCATGAGCTGGCGCTCAAACACCTCCAACCCGCTGCGCACCCAGTGGTGATACCAGGCGTTCTTGGCTTCTTCGTCCACCTTCAGGTCGCGCGCCAGGTACTTGAGCACGCGCAGGTTGTTTATGGGGTGAATGTCGCACGCCACCGTCTGTGCCAGGGCCCGCACCCGCGCGCGGGCCAGCGGCGTAGCGGGCAGCAGTGCGGGGGTGGGATGGGTCTCGTCCAGGTATTCGATGATGGCCATCGACTGCGACAACGCCGTGCCCCCGTCGGTCACCAAGGTGGGCACCAGGGCATCGCCGATGCGCTGCGCGTATTCGGGGTTCTTGTGCTCGCCTTTGACGAGGTGGACGGGAATGTAGTCATAGTCCAGCCCCTTGATCGCCAGCGCAATGCGCACACGAAACGAGGCCGAAGAGCGAAAGTAGTTGTAGAGCTGCATGTGCAAATAGGTCCGTCGATGAGTCGGTGGTGTGGGTGCAGCCGCAGGGCTGTGAGAGGTAGCGCGGCGGCAGTGCGTTGGCTACCTTCGCGTGCCATGCCTCTGGCGCCCGAATCTCAAGCGCCTGTACTCAAGCGCCTGATGTGCCCGCAGGGTCCTGGTGGTTGTAGACCACCTTCGATAGCAGCACCATCAGGTCTGCACTTTCTTGCTCGGTCAGTGGGGCGGTCAGGCGCTCTTGCACGCGCTGGGCGGCATCGCGCATTTGCAGGGCGGCCACTTCGCCTTCGGGGGTGATCCACAGCAGTTTTCGGCGGCGGTCGCGGGTATCGGGCTCGCGGCGGATCCAGCCGCGCTTTTCCAGCCGTCCGATCACCGAGCCCGATGTGGCCGCATCAAAGGCTACGCGGGACGCCAGGGTGACCTGGTCTTCGCCGGGATTGGCCAGCAGCTCGTGCAGGATGGCGAACTGCACCGGCGTCACGTCAAACCCGGTGGTTTCTTCCATGAAAAGCGCCACGGTGCGCTGGTGGGCGCGGCGAACCAGGTGGCCTGGCGTGTTTTGGAAATCGAAGCTCTGTGCCATGGGCGCGAGTGTAGCGCCACGCAGTGCGCCGTCTGCGGGCGATCAGCGGCCGGTCTGCGGGCTGTCTCCAGCCATGGCACACTGCCACACCGAGGCCGCGCCTATGCCTGCCGCAGCCTTGCCACGGCGCACCGCCCTGGCAACCGCACCGCCCGGCCCCTGTGTTTTCCATCTGAACGTCGACATTCGAGAGGCTGACATGAGCTATGTGTTTTCTCCCGCGCCTGTGGCCTGCGTGCCCGTGACGGGCTGCAGTGAACTCTTTCCGGTGCACCGCATTTACTGTGTGGGCCGCAACTATGAAGAACACGCCAAGGAGATGGGCTTCACCGGCCGCGAACCGCCCTTCTTCTTCATGAAGCCCGCAGACGCCATCGTGGTGGTCAACGAAGGCGAAACCGGCCAACTGCCCTACCCGACGCTCACGGCCAACTTCCACCATGAGATCGAATTGGTCGTGGCCATCGGCAAGGGCGGCAAAAACATCCAGGCCGCCGATGCGCTCGCGCACATCTACGGCTACGCCGTGGGCCTGGACATGACCCGCCGCGACCTGCAGGCCGACATGAAGCGCCAGGGCCGCCCCTGGTGCATTGGCAAGGGTTTTGACGCCAGCGCGCCCATCGGCCCTATCACGCCCGCCGCGCAGGCAGGCGAGGTGGCCAACGCGGGCATCTGGCTGCAGGTCAATGGCGCCGACCGCCAGCGCAGCACCGTGACGCAGCTCATCTGGAACATTGCCGAAACCATCGAACACCTCTCGGCCGCCTGGGAGCTGCAGCCCGGCGACCTGATCTACACCGGCACTCCCGAAGGTGTGGGCGCCGTGGTGCAGGGCGACGTGCTGGAAGGTGGCGTGGATGGCCTGGGAACGCTGCGACTGAGCGTCGTTTAAAACAGGCGTACAGCGCAACCCTATTGACCACATTTTGATAGCTACTAGCGCTTAACCCATAAGCGCTAGGGCCGTATTTGACTCAAAATTCCCGGCAATGACCTACCGCAGCCCCATCAAACACTGCCGCGCCTGCGGCGCCGCCGTGGCCTACCGCCTGCCCGACGATGGCGATACCAAGCATCGCGCCGTCTGCCCCGCCTGCAACACCGTGCACTACGAGAACCCGCTCAATGTGGTGGGCACGGTGCCCGCCATGCCGGACGGGCGCATCCTGCTGTGCAAGCGCAACATCGAGCCACGCTGGGGCAAGTGGACCTTGCCTGCCGGGTTCATGGAGCTGGACGAAACCACCGCCCAGGGTGCCGCGCGCGAAACCGATGAAGAGGCCGGTGCGCAGATTGAAATGGGCCCGCTGTTCAGCCTGCTCAATGTGCGCCGCGTGGGCCAGGTGCACCTGTTCTACCGGGCCACGCTGCTCAGCGACCAGTTCAACCCCGGCTACGAAACCATTGAAGCGCGGCTGTTTGCCGAAGACGAAATACCGTGGGACGAGATTGCGTTCCGCACTGTCAAGGAAACGCTGGAGCACTACTTTGCCGACTGCAAGGCGGGAACATTCGGTATGCACTTTGTGGACATTGAATGATGTGACCCGGGTGCCGCTGCGGTCTGCCCAAGTCCTTCACCCCCGCGCTCGCAACTGAAACTGGGCTGGGCTGGGCTGGGCTGGGCTGGGCTGGGCTGGGCTGGGCTGGGCTGGGCTGGGCTGGGCTGGGCGTGGTCCTCGCCCCCTCGCAACCCTTACAACGTTGCAACCCTTACAAGCTTCTCATCCGCCCACTCGTTCCTCTGCAGGCACCGGTTGGCCGGACGGGTATCCGGGGTCTGTGGTGACCGGCGGCAGGCCACTAGGGCCCGGCGGCCGGGGGGTGCCACCACCGCCAAACAATCCACGAATCCAGTCGCGCATGTTTTCCAGCGGCGCATCGGGCGGCGGCGGTGGTACAGCCGGTGCGAATTCATCCACAAACCGGTCGTTGCCATCGATGACCTTGGTGCGGATCGCCTGCTGCATGAACTCGCCCACCATGGGCAACGCGCTGCGCGCGCCCTGCCCCCAGTAGTCGCTGCGCAGCGTGATGCGGCCATCGTTGAAACCCGCCCAGGCACCCACCACCACACGGGTGTGCATCAAGATGAACCAGCCGTCGGTGTTGTCCTGCGTGGTGCCGGTTTTGCCCGCCACATCGGCCTGCACACCGTAGCGGGTGCGGATGGCGGTGGCGGTGCCTTTGTCGACCGCGCCGCGCATGGTGTTGCGCAAGGTCTGCGCTGCGCGAGCGTCAAACACGGCCTCGGGCGTGGGCTGGGCAAAGGTCTCCAGCACCTTGCCGTGGCGGTCTTCAATGCTCAGGATGAGCACGGGTTCAATGTAGCGGCCCAGGGTGGCGATGCTGCTGTACGCCGAAATCATCTCCTTGAGCGTGACCGGACTGGTGCCCAGCGCCAGAGACGGCACCTCTTCAAGCTTGGACTGGCGCACGCCTAAGGCACGCGCTACTTCCGCCACACGGGCCGGCCCCACCTGCTGCATGACCTGCGCGGTGATGGTGTTTTTGGACAGCGCCAGGCCGTCTGCCAGCGTCATGGGCTCATCGCTGGGCGGGCCGCCATCGGTGGGGCGCCACACACGACCGCCACCCAGGGGTATCTCCACCGCCGAATCCATCAAGGTGTCGGTGGGCAACGCACCCTGCGCAAACGCGGCCCCGTACACAAAGGGCTTGAAGGTAGACCCCGGCTGGCGGCGCGCCGCCTGCACATGATCAAACGGGTCTTGCGCAAAGTCGCGGCTGCCCACCCAGGCCAGCACATGGCCGGTCACGGGGTCTTGCGCCAGAAAGCCTGCCTGCACCCGCGTTTTTTCGGCGCGCAGCTTTTGTAGCCACGACTCGTTGGCGAGCAGGGCCTTCAGTGCCGCATCGGGGTCTTCGCCCTTTTCCACCGCTGCGCGGAACTCGGGGCTCTCGCGCACCAGCGTTTGCACCAGCGTGTTGTCGGGTCCCCAGCCATTGCGCTGCGACCACGCCTTGTCAGCCACGCCCTGCAGTTGCAGCCCGTGCCGGTCCACGGCCCGGTTGGCAATGGCCTGCAGGCGCGAAACGATGGTGGTGCGAATGACCAGGCCATCGGAGTACAGGTTGTAGCCACGGCTGTCGGCCCAGTCGATCAGCTGTTTGCGCAACTGCATCGCAAAATGCGGCGCGGGGCCCATCACCTCGGTCTGGCGCTCAAAGTTGACGCCCAAGGGGCGCACTTTCAGTGCATCAAACTCTTTGGGTTCGAGCTTGCCGCGCTTGACCATTTGCGACAGCACCGTGTTGCGCCGCGCCTGGGCACGTTCGGGGTTGAGCACCGGGTTGTAGTAGGCCGTGCCCTTGAGCATGCCAATCAGCGTGGCACTCTCCAGCACGTTGAGCTTGTCGGCCGACTTGTCGAAATAGGTGCGCGCGGCCATCTCGATGCCGTAGGCGTTGTACAAGAACGGCACCGTGTTCAGGTAGGTCTCCAGGATCTCGTCCTTGGAGTACGACGCCTCGATCTTGAGCGCCGTGACCGCCTCTTTGAGCTTGCGCGAGATGGTGCGCGATCGGCCAATCTCTTCCGGGAATAGGTTGCGCGCCAGCTGCTGGGTGATGGTGGAGCCGCCCTGCGGCGCCCCCCGCAACGTGTGCACCACCGACGACGCCGTGCGCCGCCAGTCCATGCCCCAGTGGTCGTAAAAACGGTGGTCTTCGGTGGCAATCAGGGCGTCCAGCACGCTGGGCGACACCTGGCTCAGCTCCACCCACTCGCGGTTGGCCCAGCGGTATTCGGCCAGCAGCTTTCCATCCACCGACATGAGCTGCGCGGGCAGCTCGCTTTTGGCCTTGCGGATGTCGCCGACGCTAGGGGTCAAGGGCACAAGTGCCAACGCGTACAGCAGCACCGCAGTGGGCACGGCCACCATTGTCCAGACAAGTCCCAGCCGCACTGGCCGCGGCATCCAGGCAAACCAGCCCGAAACGCGGTGGAACAGGGCCGTCAAGCGGGCCCATGCAGAGAGGAAAAAGGTGCGCATCAAGAGGGTCAGATAGGTTTAGGACGGCGCCCGGTCAGGCAGCCTGCCCTGCCAGCAACGCCAGCATGCCCGCCTCGTCCAGCACCGGCACGCCCAGCTCCTGGGCCTTGGCCAGCTTGCTGCCAGCCTCTTCGCCCGCCACCACGTAGCTGGTTTTTTTGCTGACCGAACCGGCCACCTTGGCGCCAGCGGCTTCGAGCATGTCCTTGGCCGCGTCACGGCTCAGGGTGGGCAAGGTGCCGGTCAGCACCACGGTCTTGCCCGCCAGTATCTGCGGGGCACGTTCGGCTACCGGGCCTTCGGGCCAAGTCACGCCACAGGCGCGCAGCTGCTCGACCACCTCGCGGTTGTGCGGCTGCTGAAAGAAGGTGTGCAGGCTTTGTGCGACCACAGGGCCCACGTCATTCACCTCCAGCAACTGCTCCACGCTGGCGTCCATGATGGCGTCCAGCGTGCCAAAGTGTTTGGCCAGGTCTTTGGCCGTGGCCTCACCCACATGGCGCAGCCCGAGGCCAAACAGAAAACGTGGCAAGGTGGTCTGCTTGGATTTCTCCAGTGCGGCCAGCACGTTCTGCGCCGATTTTTCGGCCATGCGCTCCAGCGCGATGAGGGAGGTGAGGCCCAGGCGATACAGATCGGGCAGCGTGCGGATCACATTGGCGTCCACCAGCTGGTCCACCAGCTTGTCACCCAGGCCCTCAATGTCCATGGCGCGGCGGGCCGCAAAGTGAAGGATCGCCTCTTTGCGCTGCGCGGCGCAGAACAGGCCACCCGTGCACCGGTGGTTGGCCTCGCCTTTTTCGCGCACCACAGCGCTGCCGCAGACCGGGCAGGCCTTGGGCATTTGAAAGTTGGGCACGTAACCCACCCGTTTGCCCGGGATAACGCCCACGACTTCAGGGATCACATCGCCCGCACGGCGCACGATGACGGTGTCACCCACGCGCACGCCCTTCTTGCGGATCTCGAACAGGTTGTGCAGCGTGGCGTTGGTCACGGTGACGCCCCCCACAAACACGGGTGCCAAGCGCGCCACGGGTGTGATCTTGCCCGTGCGGCCCACCTGCACGTCGATGCCCTCGATCTTGGTCGCCATCTCCTGCGCCGGGTACTTGTGCGCCACGGCCCAGCGCGGCTCGCGGGTCTTGAAACCCAGGTCGCGCTGCAGATGAAGCGCGTTGACCTTGTAGACCACACCATCAATGTCATACGGCAGCGCATCGCGGCTGGCGCCCACCTGCTGGTGAAAAGCTACCAATTCCGTAGCACCTGTCGCAATCTGCACCTGCGCTGCGACCGGAAAACCCCAAGATTTGAGGGTCAGCAGCATCTCGTAGTGAGTGCGAAACACCGGCCCGCCTTCGGCAGGCGGCGTGATGGCGCCCAGGCCATAGGCAAAAAAGCTCAAGGGGCGCTGGGCGGTGATGTTCGAGTCGAGCTGGCGCACGGCCCCTGCGGCGGCATTGCGCGGGTTCACAAAGGTCTTGCCGCCCAGCTCTCGCTGGCGCTCGTTGAGCGCATCGAAATCGGCGCGGCGCATGTAGACCTCGCCACGCACCTCCAGCAATGGGGGGACGGTTTCGCCGCCGGGCCGCCCCAAGGCGAAACGCCCCCCCTCGGGGGGCAGCGATGACACGTCAGTGCCGAGCGTGGGGGCATGGAATGGCAACGTCAGCGGAATCTGGCGGATGGTGCGGATGTTGTGCGTCACGTCCTCGCCCACCTCGCCATCACCGCGCGTGGCGGCCTGCACCAGCCGGCCGTTTTCGTAGCGCAGGCTCATGGCCAGGCCGTCAAATTTGGGCTCGGCCACGTATTCGATGGCGGGGTCGGCGTCTGACAAACCCAGCTCGCGGCGAACACGCGCATCAAAAGCCTGCGCACCTGTGGCCTCGGTGTCCGTCTCGGTGTGGATGCTGAGCATGGGCACGGCATGGCGCACCGATGCCAAACCCTCCATCACCGCACCAATCACGCGCTGAGTGGGCGAATCAGGCGTGACTAGGTCAGGATGCGCGGCCTCCAGTGCCTGCAGTTCGCGGAACACCTTGTCGTATTCCGCATCGGGCACAGTGGGTTCGTCCAGCACGTAGTACTGGTGCGCCCAGTGATTGAGCTGACTGCTCAGTGCTTCAATTTTGCTAGCTGCCAGCGCTTTACCAGACTGCGCCAGGGGCGAAAAAAGATCTAAATTCTCGGTCATGGCCGTTGCGGTCTTTCTGGAGTCTGCCCAGCGGCTTCAGTGCTCGTCGCCGGGAATCTGACCGGCCACCGCGGGTGCGTCTTTGATCTCAAGGCGGATGCGAGGCGGCAGGTGTTGCCGCACAAACGCTACAACCCGCTCGTCGTGCCGACCATACGACGTGGTGAAGCGGATGGCATCGCCATGGCGCCGCTCAAACACAAACTTGCGGTGGATGAAATCGCCATGCAGGGTCAGCGCCTTGACTTCGCGCAGCGCAACCTCTTGGTGCCGTGGCACCAGCCGCGACGACAGCGAGAAAAACGCCGTGCCGTCATGGATGCGAACCAGCGGGCGTCCGAGCGGGCCGAACGTGCGCCGCTCAGCCCACAGGCGCCAGCCCAACAACGCCGCCAACCCCAGATAGACCACGCCCATTGCGTACATCTGACCATAAGCAACCACCCCGATACCGGCAGCCACAAGCACCGAGGACTTGAACAACTCGAGCGCCTGCAGCCCAGGCCGATACAACCCCTGGTCGTGCTCAACCAGCGGGGGGAGGAAAAAAGCACGCCAGTTCAAGCCACCACCGCCTTGCAATCGTGAGCGCTCAACTGAACAAGCGCCGCGCCAGCACCGACCCGGCCGACAGATCGCGGCCGTCCAGCTGGTCGTACAGCAGCTCCAGATCGGTGGCAATCGGGTCCATGGCCATAGCGGGCAGCGGGGTGCCATTTTGGTCACACAGCACGCCGTCCATGGCCTCGCACAGCACGCTGGCCACTTCGCGCAGGCGCGCAAAGGGTTGCTCGGTGCGGTGGACCTGGGCCACGTCCAGGCTCAGGGTGATGTCGCGGATGGCGGACTGGTCCGGGTCTTCGGCCAGGGCGGCCTGGGTGTCGTAACCCAGCGTGAGCAGCGGCGGCAGGCCTTGTGTGCTGGCGGGCAGCACCAGGCGGCCGGGCATGGCGCCGGGCACAAAACCCAGGCGGGCAGCGTTTTGCTGGATGTACCCCGGGCTCCACGCGGCCTGGCGGGCGCGCAGCATGAACATGAGCTGGGCGTCGTGGTCGCTGGCAAACTGGTCCAGCTCGCGGGCGCGGGCCACCTCTTGCAACATGTCCGGGAAGTCGGGCGCGGCGTTGATCGTGTCGGCAAAAGCCTGGGCCTTGACGACAAATTCAGAGAACTCGATCTCGTTGAGCGCGCCCATGCGGTTGGCCAGCTGCACACCGGCCTGAAAGCTCTGGTAGCGCTGGCCAGGCGCGGGGGTCTCCCACTGCAGGGTTGCCTCGTTGAGGCCCTCAATGGCAAACGGCTTGCTGCCTGCGCGGCGTGTGGGGGGCAGCGCAGCCAGGGCGGCGTCGCCTGACACCACATGCTCGGGCTGCAGGGGCGCGATCACGTCGATCAATGAATCCAGGCCGGGGCGGCGCTCCATGGAAAACGGAGGCACCGGCATCTGCAATGCGTCGTCCACATCCACCGTGTGCTCCAGAGGGTCGGGGCCACGGTCCAGCCCCTGGTAGTCGCCCGCGGGTACGGCTGTGGACGCCGTATCAAACCCTGGTTCCTGGCGCAAAGCGGGTTCTGCCGCGTGGTCCGGGTCCGGCGGCAAGGCGCGCTTGGGCGCGTTGCGGCGCGAGGTCCAGGTGTTGTAGGCCACGATGAAGGCCAGCACCAGGCCGCCGATGATGGCCAGACTCAGTTGCAATGTGCTCATGGTTGGATGATTTGGTTCAGGCGTCTGCCATAGAGAGGGCCGATTCCATATCGACGGCAACAATGCGCGACACGCCCTGCTCCTGCATCGTCACGCCGATCAGTTGTTCGGCCATTTCCATGGCGATCTTGTTGTGGCTGATGAACAGGAACTGCGTGCTCTTGCTCATGCTGGACACCAGCTTGGCATAGCGCTCGGTGTTGGCGTCGTCCAGCGGCGCGTCCACCTCGTCCAGCAGGCAGAACGGTGCGGGGTTGAGCTGGAAGATGGCAAACACCAGCGCAATTGCCGTCAGCGCCTTCTCCCCCCCCGACAGCAGGTGGATGGTCTGGTTCTTCTTGCCGGGTGGCTGGGCCATCACCTGAACGCCCGAGTCCAGGATTTCATCGCCGGTGATGATGAGCTTGGCCTGGCCGCCGCCAAACAGCTCGGGGAACATGCGCCCGAAGTGGCCGTTGACCGTATCGAAAGTGCCTGAGAGCAGCTGGCGTGTTTCGCCATCGATCTTGCGGATCGCGTCTTCCAGCGTGTTCATCGCTTCGGTCAGGTCGGCGGTTTGCGCGTCGAGGAAGATCTTGCGCTCGCTGGCGAGCTTGAGTTCATCCAGCGCGGCCAGGTTGACCGCGCCCAGGGCCGCGATCTCGCGGTGCAGGCGGTCAATTTCGCTTTGCAGGCCACCGACGCGCACATTGCCGTCGGTGATGGACTGGGCCACGGCTTCCAGATCAGCCTGGTTATCGGCCAGCAGCGTGGTGTATTGCTCCAGGCCCAAGCGCGCGGCCTGTTCCTTGAGCTGGAATTCGGTGATGCGCGCACGCAGCGGGTCCAGCGCGCGTTCAAGCTGCATCCGGCGCTCGTCGCTGGCGCGCAGCTTGGTGGTGAGGTCGTCGTATTCGCTGCGCTGGGCGCCCAGGGCTTTTTCGCGCTCCATCTTCACTTCCAGCGCGGCTTGAAGGCCGCCTTGCGCGGCGGCGTCGGACAAGCGGGCGAGTTCGTCGCGCGCACGCTGCTCCTCGTCGGCCAGGGCCTTGGCCTGCTGGGTGGCAGTTTCGATGGAGCGGTTGAGTTCGGCGCGGCGCGCCTCCAGGCTGCGTTGCGAGAAGGTGGCCTCTTGCGCCTGGCGCTCCAGCGTGCGTTGCTGTTCGCGGCAGGCCGTGAGCTTGCGCTCGGCCTCGATGACCTTGTCGCCCAGTTGCGCCTCGCGCTCCTGGCTGTCGGCCAGTTGCATGTCCAGCTCTTCAAAGCGCGCTTCGGCGGCCACGCGGCGCTCCTGCAGGTCTGCCAGCTGGGCCTCTACCTCGGCCAGGTCGCCGTCGATCTGCTGGCTGCGCGCGCGGGTTTGCTCGGCCAATTGGGTCAGGCGCAGGGTTTCGACCTGCAGCTCGTGGGCACGGCTTTGGGTTTCGGTGGCTTCGCGGCGTGCGGCCACCAGGCGCTGCGAAGCGTCGGCATAAGCGCTTTCGGCGCGGACCAGCGCGGTGCGCGATTCTTCGGCGATCAGCGCCTGCGCGCGCAGCTCTTTTTCAAGGTGCTCGATCTCCTGCGCCCGGGCCAGCATGCCGGACTGCTCGGAGTCCTGCGCGTAAAAGCTTACGCTGTGGGCGCTGACGGCATGGCCTGTGGGCACAAACACGACTTCGCCGGGTTGTAGCGTGCTGCGGCGGCTCAGGGCGTCGTCCAGCGTGGGCGCGGTGTAGCAGCCTTGCAGCCAGTCCACCATCACAGCGCGCAAACCAGAATCGTTCAGGCGCAGCAGGTCGGACAGGCGGGCATGGGGTGATGAGGTTTCGGGCAGGCCGGCGGCGGGGGCGCTGTAGAAGGCCAGACGCGCGGGCGGCGCATCGTTGCCGCCCGATCCGAGAAAGCCGCGCACCATGTCCAGGCGCCCTACTTCCAGCGCCGCCAGGCGCTCGCGCAGGGCGGCTTCGAGCGCGTTTTCCCAGCCGGGTTCGATATGGATGCGGCTCCACAGGCCTTGCAGGCCGTCGAGGCCATGTTTGGCGAGCCAGGGGCGCAACTTGCCGTCGGTCTTGACCTTCTCCTGCAGCGCCTTCAAAGCCTCCATGCGCGCCGACAGATCGGCCTGGCGCGCGCTTTCGGTGTTGACGGCCTGCTGGCGGGTGCGGCGGTCGTCGTCCAGTTGGGGCACGGATTCCTGCAACTCGTGCAGGCGCGCTGCGGTGGTCTCGGCGATCTCTTGCGCTTCGGCCAATAGTTCGCGCAGGTTGTCCAACCGCGTTTCGTCGGGCGCGGCCAGCGCATTGCGGTCGGTGCGCAAGCGCTCGAAGCGGGCGTCGAGTTGGCGGCTTTGTTCGTCGATGCTGCGCTGCTCGGCGGCCAGCACGCCAATTTGCTGCTGCACCTGCACCACGCTGCCGCGCTGCTCGGCCGTGCGGTTTTGTGCCTGGCGCAAGGCTTCTTCCAGGTCGGGCAGTTGCATGGCCTGCTCTTCCACCTGGGCGGCCAGCATTTCGGCGCGTTCTTCGGCGTCTACCCCGGCACCGGCCAGGTTTTCGAGCTCAATGTCGGCCTCTTCCTTGCGCGCCTGCCACTGGGCGATCTGCTCGGCCAGCGTGACCAGGCGCTGCTCTACGCGCTGACGCCCTTCGATGACGTAACGGATTTCGGCTTCGAGCTTGCCGACTTCGGCCGTGGCTTCGTAGAGCTTGCCCTGGGCCTGGTTGACCTGGTCGCCTGCGGCGTAGTGGGCCTGGCGGATGGTTTCGAGGTCAGACTCGACCGCGCGCAGGTCAGCCATGCGCGCTTCGAGGTCGTTGACGGCCTGCAGGCCATCGAGGCGCACCTTGTTCTGCTGCTCTTCGGCCTCGGCGCGTTTCAAGAACCATTGCTGGTGCTGCTTGAGTGTGGCGTCGGCCTGCAGGCTGTTGTATTTGGCGGCCACCTCGGCCTGTTTTTCCAACTTTTCGAGGTTGGCATTCAGCTCGCGCAGGATGTCTTCGACCCGCGTGAGGTTCTCGCGCGTGTCCGACAGGCGGTTCTCGGTCTCGCGGCGGCGCTCTTTGTATTTGGAGACACCGGCTGCTTCTTCGAGGAACAGGCGCAGTTCCTCAGGGCGGCTTTCGATGATGCGGCTGATGGTGCCCTGGCCGATGATGGCGTAGGCGCGGGGCCCCAGGCCCGTGCCCAAAAACACGTCCTGCACATCGCGGCGGCGCACGGGCTGGTTGTTGAGGTAATAGCTGCTGGTGCCGTCGCGCGTGAGCACGCGGCGCACGGCCACCTCGCCGTACTGGCCCCACTGGCCGCCAGCACGGTGGTCGGAGTTGTCGAACACCAGCTCGACGCTGGCGCGGCTGGCCTGCTTGCGGGTGGTGGTGCCACTGAAGATCACGTCCTGCATCGATTCGCCGCGCAATTCGCTGGCCTTGCTCTCGCCCAGCACCCAGCGCACCGCGTCCATGATGTTGGACTTGCCGCAGCCGTTCGGGCCCACCACGCCGACCAGTTGCCCGGGCAGCATGAAGTTGGTGGGTTCAGCGAACGACTTGAAACCGGAAAGCTTGATCGAGGTAAGACGCACGGGTCAGGGGCGGGGCCAAAGGAGTGGGCAAAAGGAGGATGCAGGGCACTGGACGGACGTTTCGGGGGCCAAACGGACCAGTGGCGGCGAGGGCGGAATGATACCGCGCCGCCCTCTTGCGACGGTTGAACGCGGTTGCGGCGCAGCAAACCGGCCCACGCTGCAAGATAATTTGAATAAAAAGAGGCTCTAACGCTTATCCATCAAGCGCTAGCAGCTATCAATTTTGAATATTTACACCGCCCTGCGTCATTGCCACGTTCACCGCACCACACACACCTGGTTACGCCCGCCGGATTTGGCCTGGAACAGCGCCTGGTCTGCACGGGTCACGGCCTGGGCCAGGTGTTGAAGGGGCGCGATCTCGCACGCCCCGATGGACACGGTGAGCGGCTCAGGGTCGGTCACGCCCTCCACGCTTTTGCGCAGCTTTTCAGCCACCGTCAGTGCGTCGGCCAGCGGCGTTTGGGGCAGGCAGACCAAAAACTCCTCGCCACCCCAGCGAATGATCTCGTCGCCACGGCGCAGGGTGTGCTGCAGCACGCGGGCGACCGCCTGCAAGGCCTTATCGCCGGTGTCATGGCCAAACCGGTCGTTGATGCTTTTGAAATGGTCGAGGTCAAGCATCAGGATGGACGACACGGGCTCGAACAACGACGACCGGTACACGCGGCGGTCGATCAGATCAAGGGCGTGGCGGTTAAGCAGACCCGTCAGCGCATCATGGTAGGCCGCGCGCTGAAGCTCCTCGCGCTCGGCCGCCACCGTCATCAGTGATCCAAACAGCTCACTCAGCCCAGCAAAGAGGCCAATCCCCACGTCATCGAAGTAGCCCTCGCGGTCGGCATACAGAACAAAGATGCCGCTGTAACCATTGACGGCTGACGAGATGGGCAAGGCCAGCACATGGCGAATGTCGTGTTGCCGTGCCGCCTGGCGCCAGGGGCCAAACAGCGAAAACTGCGACACCGTGAAAGCCTCTGCGGGTTTGCCATCCAGGATCGAAAAGGCGGGGCCGACCTGGGTGACCAGGTTGCGCTCTACGCACAAAGATTCAGCATATTCCAGTGCCGGGCCTGCAAAAACCTGGGGGCGAATGGTCTGGGTGTCCGACGGCCCAAACCACGTCCAGGCCAGGCGGATGTGGGGCGTGATGTCGGCAATGGCCTGGCACACGCCGCGAATGATCTCCAGCTCGCCACGCCCCAGCACCAGCTTGGCTGAACGCTTGAGCAGCATTTCGGCCAGGGCCGCGCGCTCGCGCTGAGCGTCAAAACCATCGGGTGAAGGTGGTGCCGACGGTGATGGCGGCGCAAAGGGACGAGGGCGTTTTTTGAAAAGCATGGGCAAGAAGCATTCAGGCTCGGACCATTCAGGGAGCGCAGTGCCCTTGGCCGGTCAGTCGCAGCAAGCGCGGATCATGCGCCCGGACCTGTACCCGAATCAGTCAGAGGGCCATCCAGCGCACCATTGGTTTTCCTCACCAGCGCCTCGAAGTCTGCCACCGGAACGGGCGGGCTCAGCAGGTAGCCTTGCCAGGCGTGGCAGTTGTTGCGCGCCAAAAAGTCGCGCTGGGCCTCGGTTTCCACCCCTTCAGCAATCACGCGCAGACCCAGGCTGGTGCCCAGGGCCACCACCGTACGAGCAATGGCGGCGTCGTTGGGGTCGGTGAGCACGTCGCGCACAAAACTCTGGTCGATCTTGAGCTGGTCGAGCGGCAGGCGCTTGAGGTACGACAAAGACGAGTACCCGGTGCCGAAGTCGTCCAGCGAGAAGCCCACGCCATAGGCCTTGAGCTGGCCCATCTTGCCGATGGTGTCTTCCACGTCCTGCAGCAGCAGGCTTTCGGTCATCTCCAGCTTGAGCTGGCGCCCATCAGCCCCCGCCCCTGCGAGCGACGCCAGCACCTGGGGCACAAAACCGGTCTGGTGAAACTGGCGCGGGCTCACGTTGACGGCCAGGCTCAGCGCGGCCAGGTCGGGCTGGCGCGCCCAGAACGCCAGCCGTTTGCACGCGGCCTGCAGCACCAGCGGCAGGATGAGGCCGGTGGCTTCGGCCAGGGGGATGAAGTGCGCGGGCGAGATGAACCCGTCGCGCGGATGTCGCCAGCGCAGCAGCGCCTCGGCGCCGGTGATGCGGCCGTGGTCGATCTGCGGCTGGTAGTACAGCTCGAACTGGCCCTGGGCCAGGCCCACGCGCATGTCCAGCTCCAGCGCGGCGCGGGCCGTGACGGCGGCCTGCATTTGCGGGTCGTAAAAACGCAGGGTGTCGCGCCCGGCGTCCTTGGCCTGGTACAGGGCCAGGTCGGCGCGTTTGAGCAGTTCATCCACCGTCTCGCGCATGTCGCTGAAGATGGTGATACCCATGCTGATGGAGCTGTGGTGTTCGCCCCCGTCCAGCTCGTAGGGTTCGCGCAGCACGGCCAGAATGCGCTGGCCCACCTCTTCGCTGCGGGCGACCGCGTCTTCGGGGCTGTCGCCCAGGTCTTCCAGCACCACCACAAACTCGTCGCCGCCCTGGCGGGCCACCGTGTCGTCCTCATGCACGCAACTGCGCAGGCGGTGTGCCACGTGCTGCAGCAAGGTGTCGCCGCGGTCGTGGCCACGGGTTTCGTTCAGGGTCTTGAAGTTGTCCAGGTCCAGCATCAGCAAGGCGCCGCTGCGGTGGTGGCGGGCACTGGTGGCCAGCGCGTGTTGCAGGCGGTCCATCAGCAGGCGCCGGTTGGGCAGCCGGGTGAGCGGGTCGTAGTACGCCAGCGAGTTGATTTCTTCCTCGGCCGCCTTGCGCTGGCTCAGGTCCTGCATGGTGATCAGACGCCCGCCATCGACGAACACGCCCGACACCTCCACCGGCCTGCGCTGGCCGTCGTTGCACACAATGGTGTATTCGGCGGACGGGATGATGCCGTTGCTGCCAGCCGCACGCTCGTCCGAGGCACGCCATATCTGCCGGGTGGTATCACGCTCCACCGGGTCGGGGTAGGCGCGGGCCCACCAGGTGTCGCTGTCGGGCACGTCCTCTTGCGTGTAGCCGCAGATGTCGATGTACCGCTGGTTCCTGAAACCGATGCGGCCGTCGTTCTGCACCAGGCACAGGCCCACGGGCAGGCGCTCCAGAATGCTGCGCAGGCGCTGCTCGTTGGCGCGCAGGTTCTCTTCCATGCGCTTGCGTAACGTGATGTCTTGCGCCACCGCAATGAGGTAGTCGCCCTTGTCACCAGGCGACAACATCTGCGACACGGTGAGGTCCACCCACACCGCATGCCCCAGTTTGTGGATGTAGCGCTTTTCCAGGCGGAATTCGGGGGTTTCTCTGTGCTTGAGGCGCTCCAGTTGCACCAGGTCATTCGCCACATCGTCGGGGTGCGTAATGGCCTGAAAGTTGAGCGCCAACATCTCTTTGGGCGTGTAGCCCACGATGTCCGCAAAGCGCTGGTTCACGCGCACAAAGCCACCGCTTCGGGCCTCCAGTTGGGCAACGCCCATGGTGGCCTGGTCGAACAGGGCCCGGAACCGCTCCTCGCTCTCGCGTCGAGCGTCATCAGACACCTGGGCGCGGGCCAGTGCCAGCGTCCGCTGGCGCACCAGCAGGCCCACGGTGGTGGCCAGCAGCAGCGACATCAGCACGCCCACCAGCCCGGCCAGCACGGGCAGACGGGACTCGGACGGCGACAGGAATGAGCGCGTGGGATAGAAGGTCAGCCGCCAGCGCCGGTCATGCACCACCAGGTCGCGCACGTACGGTTCGGCCCCCGCCATAGGGATGGATGTCTGCTGCAGCAGCGGGCGCACGGTCGTGTCGCCTGTGCCCAGCCGCACGGGCCCGTAGTCGGACATGGCCACGGTGATTCCGTTGAGGAAACCCTGGCTGGCCAGCCCCTGCACCAGGTCGTACACACGGATGGTCGACGCCACGGCGCCCACAAACCGCTGCTCGGCCGTACCCGCCGTGGGGTCGAATACGGGTACTCGGATCACGACGCCTGCGCGGTGCGACTCTTCTTGCAACAGATCAAAAGGGGCGGACACCACGGTCTGGCCGCTGTCGCGGCTGTAGTGCATGGCGGCCAGGTTGGTGGGCTGCACGCTGATATCCAGGCCCAACAAATCCTCGTTGCCGTTCATGGGCCACAGGTACTCGGCCACAAAGTACTCGGGCCTGTCGCCCGGCGGGTGGATGGCAAAGTCCGGCAGGCCCTCCGGCGACAGCGAGGTGTCGGCCCGCACACGGGCCTCAAACGCGGCCTTGTCGGCGGCGGGCACCCA
Source organism: uncultured Gammaproteobacteria bacterium (assembly GCA_947085645.1). GTDB lineage: Bacteria > Pseudomonadota > Gammaproteobacteria > Burkholderiales > Burkholderiaceae_C > Acidovorax. The sequence goes on along the minus strand of CAMTXG010000005.1, from coordinate 22,369 downwards.
GCGGGTGAACGACAGGTTACGCACCCCCGGGTAGCGCTGGCCCACCTCGATCTCGCTGGCGGCGCGCTCAAAGTCCAGGCGCGACAGGCGCGGGTTGGCGGTGAACAGCCCCCGCAGGCCATTGACCACTTCGGTGTGACCCGCAATGCGTTGGGACAACGTCTCAGAGAAGGCGCGCGCCTCTTGAACAAACCGCGCCTGCTGGATCTGCGCCACCGATTCGGCCTGCTGCTGAACAAACCCCCAGCTGAGCAGCAACCCCAGAACAGCCACGCCCACGCCGGACACCCAGTGCCTGTAACGACCTGTTTGCAGCAGCTCGACTATTGGGGGAGAGGTCAGGGGGGACAGACTGAAGGCCTTCGCGTTGTCGGCCGGACACCCCGGCCGCCAGAGACTGCGCAGGATAGCGGGAATATCGGCAGGGAGACACTAACATATGGCGAGCGCGGAAATTTTTACCAAAAAATGCCTCTAACGCAACATCATCAAGCGCTCCCAGCTATTAAATGATGAGCATTTTTAGTGACTGGCTGGTCGCCCGCTCTACCCGCGAGAAATAACCTCTGTCACCGGGTACGGCGCAAACCCGCTGCTGTTCTCGTTCACATCCAGTGCCCGCCCAATGGGCGGAAACGCCCGCTGCGGGCAGCCGTCGCGCTCACACACCTTGCAGCCCATGCCAATGGGCACTGCGGCGTCTGGGTTTGCAAGGTCCAGCCCGCGCGAGTACACCAGCTGCGGGGCATGGCGGATGTCGCAGCCCAGTGCCACCGAGAACTCCTTGCCCGGCACGCCCCACCCGCTCCCACTGTGTGACACGGTGCGCGCCACCCACAGGTAGGCGCGGCCATCGGGCATGCGGGCCACCTGCGGCAAGGTGCGGCCGGGTTGGGCAAAGGCCTCGTACACGTTCCAGAGCGGGCAGGTGCCACCGATCTTGCTGAAGTGAAAGTGTGTGGCCGACTGCCGCTTGCTGATGTTGCCCGCCCGGTCCACCCGGATAAAGAAGAACGGCACGCCGCGCGCGCCGGGCCGTTGCAGCGTGGACAGGCGGTGGCACACCGTCTCGAACCCCACACCAAACTGGTGGCCCAGCCGGTCGATGTCGTAATGCGCCGCTTCGGCTGCCCGCAAAAAGGCCGCGTAGGGTAGCACCAGCGCCCCCGCAAAGTAGTTGGCCAAACCAATGCGCGCCAGGGCTCGGGCCTGGTCACTCGACAGCCCTGCGCCACCGGCCAGGCGCTGCAGCTCGGCGCCCTGCTCCAGAAAAGCGAGTTGCGTCGCCATCTGAAACGCGCGCTGCCCGCGCTCGAGCCCTGCTGCCAGTTGCAGCACCCCCGTATCGGCCTGGAACACGCGCTGCGCCTGCCGTGGTAGATCGGCCACGTCCACCACGCGCACCCTGTGGGCCGCGAGCAGGCGTTGGGCCAGTGCTTCGTCGGCACGGCCGGGCAGCAAGCCCCATTCGGCGGCACATCGCTCGGCGGCGTCGTCCAGCTCGGCAATGTGGTTCTGGCGCGCAAAGAAGAAGTCACGCACTTCTTCATAGGCCATGGGTGGGTGCTGGGCCACGGCGCCCTCCCCGCCCCGGTCATTGCCCAGGGCGGCCAAGCGCTCCAGCGCCTGTCGATGCCGCTGGTGCAGCGCCAGCAGTGTGCGCGCCACGGCAGGCATGCCCGCAGCCAGCTCGCGGATCTCGGCCAGCGAGACAGCGTCGCCCGCGCCCTCCCCGCCCACACCGGCAGGCAGGTCGGCCAGCACCTCGCGCAGACCGGTGATGAGGCGCGCCTCGTCGTCGTCTGAAAAGCGCTGCACATCCACACCGAACACGGCGTTGATCTTGAGCAGCACGGGCACGGTGAGCGGGCGCTGGTTTTGCTCCAGCTGGTTGAGGTAGCTGGCCGATAGGTCCAGCGCCCGCGCCAGTGCAATCTGGGTCATGCCGCGCTCTTCGCGCAGGCGGCGCAGGCGCACACCCATGAAGGTTTTTTTCATTGATTCTTTCACCGTGAAGCTGCGTCATTCATTCGCATAATTTGCAAATCAACGATTTTTCATTCGCGAGCATTCGCCAATTCAGGCCTTACAGAGAGGTGCCATTGTGCGTAAATTGCGAATCATGACAACCCCCACCACAACCCTCACCATTGCCGCCACCGCAAACACACCGGGCTTCAAGCCCAAGAAATCCGTGGCCCTGTCCGGCGTGACGGCGGGCAACACCGCCCTGTGCACCGTGGGCCGCACGGGCAACGACCTGCACTACCGGGGCTACGACATCCTCGACATTGCAGAGGTCTGCGAGTTTGAAGAGATCGCCCACCTGCTGGTGCACAGCAAGCTGCCCACGCGCGCCGAACTGCGTGCCTACAAGGCCAAGCTCAAGGCCCTGCGCGGCCTGCCCATGAGTGTGAAGCAGGCGCTGGAGCAACTGCCCGCCGCCAGCCATCCCATGGACGTGATGCGCACAGGGGTCTCCGCACTGGGCTGCGCACTGCCTGAAAAGGACGACCACAACCTGCCCGGCGCGCGTGACATCGCCGACCGGTTGATGGCATCACTGGGCTCCATGCTGCTGTACTGGTATCACTGGGCCAGCTCGGGCCGCCGCATCGAGGTAGAGACCGATGACGACTCCATCGGCGCGCACTTCTTGCACCTGCTGCACGGCTCCAAACCCAGCGCGGCTTGGGAGCGTGCCATGCACACCTCGCTCAACCTGTATGCCGAGCACGAGTTCAACGCCAGCACCTTCACCGCCCGCGTGGTGGCCGGCACGGGCAGCGACATGGTTTCGGCCATCACCGCCGCCATAGGCGCATTGCGGGGCCCTAAGCATGGCGGTGCGAACGAGGTGGCTTTTGAGATCCAGAAGCGCTACGACAGCCCCGACGAGGCTGAGGCCGACATTCGCCGCCGCGTGGAGGCCAAGGAGGTCGTCATCGGCTTCGGCCACCCGGTCTACACCGTGAGCGACCCGCGCAATGTCGTCATCAAGGGCGTGGCGCGCAGCCTGTCGCAAGAGGCGGGCAGCACCAAGATGTTCGACATCGCCGAGCGGCTGGAGACCGTGATGTGGGAGGTGAAAAACATGTTCCCCAACCTCGACTGGTTCAGCGCCGTGAGCTACCACATGATGGGTGTGCCCACGGCCATGTTCACGCCGCTGTTCGTGATTGCCCGCACCAGCGGCTGGGCGGCGCACATCATCGAGCAGCGGCAGGACAACAAGATCATCCGGCCGAGTGCGAACTACACGGGGCCGGAAGACCTGGTGTTTGTGCCCATCGAACACCGCGCTTAACGCCACGCCCTCTGCCCTCTTTCTTCCTCCCTCTCCCCTCGCGGGAGAGGGCCGGGGAGAGGGGGATGAACAAGCACGACCTTCCCTTGCAACCGCCCCCTCTCCCCCAACCCCTCTCCCGCGAGGGGAGAGGGGAGGTAACAGCCGGGCGCCAAAATGCCCCGCCATTCCAGCCCATGATGAACATCCAATTCCGCCGCCCCTTGCCGGGCACCACTTTGGACTACTTTGACGCACACGCCGCCGTCGAAGCCCTGCAACCCGGCGCCTGGGCCACCCTGCCCTACACCGCCCGGGTCCACGCCGAAAACATCGTGCGCCGCGCCGATCCGGCCACCGTCAACGACTGCCTGCGCCAGATCGTCGAGCGCCGCAGTGACCGCGACTTCCCCTGGTACCCGGCGCGTGTGGTGTGCCACGACATCCTGGGCCAGACCGCCCTGGTGGACCTGGCGGGCCTGCGCGATGCGATTGCCAAGGAGGGTGGCGACCCGGCCCAGGTGAACCCTGTCGTGCCCGTGCAGCTCATCGTGGACCATTCGCTGGCTGTGGAATGTGGCGGGTTCGACCCCGATGCGTTCGCCAAGAACCGTGCTATCGAAGACCGCCGCAACGAAGACCGCTTTCACTTCATCGAGTGGACGAAGAAAGCCTTTGCCAACGTGGAAGTGATCCCGGCAGGGAACGGGATCATGCACCAGATCAATCTGGAAAAAATGTCGCCCGTAGTGCAAGTGCAAGACGGCGTGGCCTACCCCGACACCTGCGTGGGCACCGACAGCCACACGCCGCATGTGGATGCGCTGGGCGTGATCGCCATCGGCGTGGGCGGCCTGGAGGCCGAGAACGTGATGCTGGGCCGCGCATCGATGATGCGGCTGCCCGAGATGGTGGGCGTGCAGCTGACCGGCCAGCGCCAGGACGGCATCACCGCCACCGATGTGGTGCTGGCGCTCACCGAGTTTTTGCGCAGGGCCAAGGTGGTGGGTGCCTACCTGGAGTTCTTTGGCGAAGGTGCCGCCAAGCTCACCATTGGCGACCGCGCCACCATCTCGAACATGGCGCCCGAATATGGCGCCACGGCGGCGCTGTTCAGCATTGATGAACAGACGCTGGAGTACCTGACGCTGACGGGCCGCGAGGCCAGCCAGGTGAAGCTGGTCGAGACCTACGCCAAGGCGGCGGGATTGTGGTCCGACGCCCTCAAAGATGCGGTCTACGCGCGCAACCTGGCGTTCGATCTTTCCACCGTGGTGCGCAACCTCGCCGGCCCCTCTAACCCCCACGCGCGCGTGGCCACGTCCGACCTGGCCGCCCAAGGCATCGCGGGCCCCTGGGCCATGCCCGCACTAGAAGAAGGCACGATGCCCGATGGCGCCGTGGTCATCGCCGCCATCACCAGCTGCACCAACACCAGCAACCCGCGCAACGTGATCGCCGCCGCCCTGTTGGCGCGCAACGCCAACCGGCTGGGCCTCACGCGCAAGCCCTGGGTCAAGACCTCGCTGGCGCCCGGCTCCAAGGCGGTGGAGCTGTATTTGACGGAAGCAGGCTTGCTGGCCGACCTGGAAAAGCTCGGCTTTGGCATCGTGGGCTTTGCCTGCACCACCTGCAATGGCATGAGTGGCGCGCTGGACCCAGCCATCCAACAAGAGATCATCGACCGCGACCTGTACGCCACCGCCGTGCTCTCGGGCAACCGCAATTTCGACGGACGCATCCACCCCTATGCCAAGCAGGCGTTCTTGGCCTCACCGCCCTTGGTGGTGGCCTATGCGATTGCGGGCACGGTGCGGTTTGACATCGAAAACGATGTGCTGGCGGTGGTGGATGGCAGTCCGATCCGCCTCAAGGACCTGTGGCCCAGCGATGAAGAAATCGACGCGGTGGTGAAGACCGCAGTGAAGCCCGCGCAATACCGCGCCGTGTACGAGCCCATGTTCGCCATCCAGCCGGGCGATGGCCAGCGCGTGTCCCCGCAGTACGACTGGCGCCCACAGTCCACCTACATCCGCCGCCCACCCTACTGGGACACCGAGGGCATCGGCGCGCTGGCCGCCAACCCGCGCACGCTCCAGGGCATGCGCCCGCTGGCCATCCTGCCCGACAACATCACCACCGACCACCTCTCGCCGTCCAACGCCATCCTGCCGGACAGCGCGGCGGGCGAGTACCTGGCCCGCATGGGCGTTCCCGAGGAGGACTTCAACTCCTACGCTACCCACCGGGGCGACCACCTCACCGCCATGCGGGCTACGTTTGCCAACCCGCAGCTCGTCAACGAGATGGCCGTGGTGGATGGCCAGGTGAAAAAAGGATCGCTCGCCCGCGTGGAGCCCGAAGGCCAGGTGATGCGCATGTGGGAGGCGATAGAAACGTACCTGAACCGCCGCCAGCCGCTCATCATCATTGCGGGGGCCGACTACGGCCAGGGGTCGAGTCGCGACTGGGCAGCCAAGGGGGTGCGGCTGGCGGGGGTGGAGGTGGTGGTGGCCGAGGGATTTGAGCGCATTCACCGCACCAACCTGATTGGGATGGGGGTGCTGCCGCTGGAGTTTGAGGCGGGCACCAATCGGATCACGCTGCAGCTCGATGGCACGGAGATTTACGGCGTGGATGGTGATCTGAATCCCGGGGCCACGGTGACTCTGGTTATCCAGCGCAAATCGGGTGAGGTAGTGAACGTGCCCATGCGCTGTCGGCTGGACACTGCGGAGGAAGTGTCGGTGTACGAGGCGGGCGGTGTGCTGCAGCGTTTTGCGCAGGATTTTTTGGCGACGCGGGCTGCGGTCACCCCCTCTCCCCAACCCCTCTCCCGCGAGGGGAGAGGGGCTTGCGCGCGATGACAATGTTTGCTTCATATCTCGCCCCCTCCGCCGCGAAAGGAGAGGGGACGCACGTGGTCCAACAATCGCTGCCATTTATCTTGCTCCCCTCGCCCCTTGCGGGAGAGGGGCTGGGGGAGAGGGGGCCCCACCCATGGACCAACGCCAGCTCACCAAAACCCTGCGCCAGAACATGACCGACGCCGAACAGCTGCTCTGGAAGCACCTGCGCGCCCACCGCATGGACGGCCAGAAGTTCCGCCGCCAGCAATCCATCGGCCCCTACGTCGTGGATTTCGTGCACTTTGGCCTGCGCCTGATCGTGGAAGCGGACGGCGGGCAGCATGTCGATTCGGACCACGACGCCACCCGCGACACCTGGCTGCGCAGCCAGGGCTTCACCCTGCTGCGGTTTTGGAACAACGACATCCTGCACAACACGGATGCGGTGCTCGAAAGCATCTGGAATGCCGTGCGTGCGGGTACCCCCTCTCCCCCGGCCCCTCTCCCGCAAGGGGAGAGGGGAGCAACGCCATGAACAACCATCCTCCTCAACTCAAAATCCCCGCCACGTACATGCGTGGCGGCACCAGCAAGGGCGTGTTCTTTCGCCTTGAAGATTTGCCCGAAACGACGCAAAAACCCGGCCCCGCCCGCGACGCCCTGCTGCTGCGCGTGCTGGGCAGCCCCGATCCGTATGGCAAGCAGATCGACGGCATGGGCAATGCCTCGTCCAGCACCAGCAAGGCCGTGATCCTCAGCCGCAGCACGCACCCCGGGCATGACGTGGACTACCTGTTTGGCCAGGTATCCATCGACCAGCCCTTTGTGGACTGGAGCGGCAACTGCGGCAACCTCTCGGCCGCCGTGGGGCACTGCGCCATCCACATGGGGCTGATCGATGCCGCACGCATTCCGAAAAGTGGCCACCTCACCGTGCGGATATGGCAAGCCAACATCGGCAAGACCATCGTGGCGCACGTGCCCATCACCCACGGGCAGGTGCAGGAGACGGGCGACTTCGAGCTAGATGGCGTGACCTTTGCGGCGGCCGAGGTGGCGCTGGAGTTTCTGGACCCTGCCGATGACGGGCAAGAAGGTGGTGCCATGTTCCCCACCGGCAATGTCGTGGACACCTTGGAAGTCCCCGGCGTCGGCAGCTTTGCCGCTACGCTGATCAACGCAGGCATTCCGACCATCTTCCTGAACGCCGCCGACCTGGGCTACACAGGCACCGAGTTGCAGACGGCCATCAACGGCGACGCAGCGGCGCTGGCACGCTTCGAGGTCATCCGCGCCCATGGCGCCCTGCGCATGGGCCTCATTCAGGACATGAGCGAGGCTGCCACCCGCCAGCACACGCCCAAGATCGCGTTTGTCGCGCCACCGGCCAGCTACACGGCCGCCAGCGGCAAAGCCATTGACGCCAAAGACATCGACCTGCTGGTGCGCGCGCTCTCCATGGGCCAGTTGCACCACGCCATGATGGGCACAGCGGCGGTGGCCATTGGCACGGCGGCGGCCATACCGGGCACGCTGGTCAACCTGGCAGCGGGCGGCGGTGCGCGAAGCACCGTGCGGTTTGGCCACCCCTCTGGCACCTTGCGCGTGGGTGCCGAGGCGGTGCAGGTGAACGGCCAGTGGAGAGTCACTAAAGCCCTTATGAGCCGCAGCGCCCGCATCCTCATGGAAGGCTGGGTCAGAGTTCCCGCCAGCAATATATAAGCAAAATTGGCTTCCAACGCTTATCCACAAAGCGCTAGCAGCTATCAAAAGTGCAGCGTTTTATCGCCTCAACATGAACACCAAACAACAACTCAAAGCCCTGGCCCACGCCCGCCGTGGCGTCATCGTGCCGGGCGCGTTCAACGCCCTCTCCGCCCGCGTGGTGGCCGACCTGGGGTTTGAAGCCATCTACATCACGGGCGCAGGCGTCACCAACATGTGGTTCGGTCTGCCCGACCAGGCCTTCATGGGCCTGACCGACATTGCCGACCACACGGCCCGCATCCGCGATGCGGTGGAGCACCTGCCGCTCATCGTCGATGCTGACACCGGCTTTGGCAACGCCCTCAACACCTACCACGCCGTGCGCACGCTGGAGCGCGCAGGCGCCGACTGCATTCAGCTGGAAGACCAGGTCAGCCCCAAGCGCTGCGGGCATTTCAACGGCAAGGAGGTGATCGCTACCTGCGAGATGCTGGGGAAGATCAAGGCCGCCGTGGATGCGCGCCGCGACCCGGACACATTGATCCTGGCCCGCACCGACTCCTGCGCCACGCAAGGCTTTGATGCGGCTGTAGAGCGCGCCCAGCGTTTTCAGGAAGCTGGCGCCGACATCCTGTTTGTGGAGGCCGTCACTACGCTGGACGAGATCCGCGCCCTGCCCCAGCGGCTGGCCGCGCCGCAGTTGATGAACATGGTGATTGGTGGCAAAACACCCATCACCAGCGCCGAAGAACTCGCCGGGTTGGGCTACGGCTTGGTGCTGTATGCCAACGCGGCGCTGCAGGGCGCGGTGGCGGGCATGCAAAAGGCGCTGACCGTGCTGCGCGAGATGCAACGCATCGACGAAGACCCAGCCCTGGTGGCACCCTTTGCCGAGCGCCAGCGACTGGTGCGCAAGAACGACTGGGATGCGTTGGAGAAAAAATATCAGTAAAAATTGCCTCTTTCGCTTACTGCATAAGCGTTGATAGCTATCAAAAACATAGCTTAAATCAAATGAACCGTTGCGCACACGACCCGACGCCGCTCCCCAGCACTCAGCTATCGGTTCAGTAGCGTAATAGTCACATCTGGCGGATTGAAATAGGGTTTATGCAAGCCGCAAAGCGCACAGGCGCGTCACAATGGAGTTTCCACGCCTCTGTGAGCCTCCCGCGCGCCGCGCCTTATGCACAGCATTTCTTCCCTCAACGTGGTGGACCTTCTGCTCGATGCGGTGTGCATCGTCGAGCCCGACAGCACCATCGTTTTTGTGAGCCCGGCGTTCGAGCGGATCTTTGGCTACACGCCCCAGGAAGTGATTGGTCGGCGCATGCTGGACCTGGTGCACCCCGACGACAAGCCCGCCACCGTACAGCAGGCGCAAAGCGTGATGGATGGCGAGCTGCAACTGCAGTTTGAAAACCGCTATATCCGTAAGGATGGCGGCATTGCCCATATCCGCTGGACGGCCCGCTGGGTTCCCGAGCGCAATGTGCGCCTGGCAGTGGCGCACGACATCACCGAGCGCAAGTTCACCGAGTCCAAACAGGAGGCGATCTACGCCATCTCCGAGGCCGCCCACCACGCGCAGACAATGGAAATCCTGTTCGAGCGCATCCACCAGATCATTGGCAAGCTGCTGGCAGCCACCAACTTCGCGGTCGCGCTTTACGACCCCCAGCACGACCGGTTGAGCTTCCCGTACCACGTCAACGAGCGCCACCCCGCCCCCGGTCCGCTGGCATTGAGCGATGACGCACTCGTCGCCGAGGTCGTCCGCCACGGCAACACCCTGCTGCTAACGCCCCAGACCCGCGCTGCCCTGGCCAGCCGCATGGCGTTGCCAGCGGACCATGCACCCCTGTACTGGCTGGGTGTCCCCCTGAAATCGCAGACCGGGCCCATGGGCGCGCTGGTGCTGCAGAGCTACACCGAGCAGGCCCGTTACACCGACAAGGATAAAGAGCTGCTGCAATTTGTGTCCACCCAGGTGGCGGCGGCCATCGACCGGCAGCAGATGCATGAGCGGCTGCAGCACATGGCGCAGTACGACCAGCTCACCCACCTGCCCAACCGCCAGCTGTTTCTGGACCGCCTCAAGACCGCCCTGGCCCGAGCGAGGCGCGACGACCGGCTGCTGTCGCTGCTGTTCATCGACCTGGACCGCTTCAAGGACGTGAACGACACCCTGGGCCATGCCATGGGCGACCTGCTGCTGCAGCGGGTGGCGCAGCGGTTGATTGAGTCGGTGCGTGGCTCTGACACCGTGGCACGGCTGGGCGGCGACGAATTTGTGGTGCTGCTCGAAGGCGGCCAGGCGCGCGAACACGCCACTGCTGCCGCCGAAAAAATCCTGGCGGCCTTCAGCCACCCATTTGATCTGGAAGGCAATCGCCTGCACATCCAGCCCAGCATTGGCGTGGCGATCTACCCCGAGCACGGCGGCGAGGAACATCACCTGCTGGGCCATGCGGACGAGGCGATGTACGTGTCCAAGAAAAGCGGGGGCAATCAGGTGCGGGTGGCACGCCCAGCGCAGCCCGCGCCGATGATTGTCCCGGCCAAATAGAGAAAACGAGAAAAAGAGAAAACGAGAAAGCACGAGCCGCGGACGGCGTCGCCAGCCGCCCCAGCGCTTGCGATCGCCCTCGGCCAGTGCGCCACAAACCCTCGCTGAAGTGGCGCCAGGGCGTCGGGAAAGCGGGTGTGTCCTCTGCGGGCTGCATCCGCCCCGCCAGCTGCACCCGCAGGAGTGACCTTGAACGCAATTTCCCGAACACACCCATCAGTCGCAGGGATACACCACATGGTTGGATGGCATTCGCTATACGGGTAGCGGCACAATGCCGCCACCACGTCCCAACCCATAACCCAGCGTAACGGCTCTGCAGGCGCCCCGGCACCTGCGCCGCACATCCATGCTCTACAACGTACTCCAGCTCGTCCATGTCCTGTCCATCATTGTTTGGATCGGCGGCATGGTGTTTGCCCATTTCTTCTTGCGCCCTGCCACGCTGTCGCTAGAGGCACCGCAGCGCGTGCGCCTCATGCACGACGTGCTGCAGCGGTTTTTTGCAGCGGTGAGCGTAGCCGTGGTGGTGGTGCTGGGCAGCGGCCTGTGGATGATCGGCCGCGTGGCCAAGCAAACCGTGCAGGCTGGTGGCAGCTTTGCCATGCCGCTGGACTGGACCATCATGGCCGCGCTGGGCCTGGTGATGATGGCCCTGTTTGGGCACATCCGGTTTGCGCTGTTCAAGCGCCTGCAGCGCGCGGTGGCCGCTTCGGACTGGCCCGCCGGTGGCAAGGCGCTGGGCAGCATTCGCACACTGGTGGCCGTTAATCTGGCGCTGGGCGTGGTGATTGTGGTGGTCACGTTGTTGATCTAGTGCTAACCGGCATATAAAAAGGCGTCTTTTCGCCCCTGGCGGCGTTGCAAATCCTCGCGCTACACCCGGTATCGCTCCGATTTGCGCCTTGCCAGAGCCAAAAATCCGTCCTTTTTATTTGTGCCATCAAGCGTGAAACACCGCACTCGCGCTTGCCTGCAAAGCGCTAGCAGCTATCAATATCAAAGCAAACTACGGTTTGCCACTGTGCTTACGCCAGCCTTCGGCCCGCCATGACGAACCCAGACACCGCGCCCACACACACGCCGTTGACCATGCCCATCCCCACCGGCGACCAGCTCAAAGCGGCACGCATTGCCGCTGGCCTCAGCCAGGCCCAGGCCGCCGAGCTGATGGGCTACCCACTGCAGACGGGCAGCCGGGGCGGCGTGCAGTCGCGCACCTGGCAGGCGCTGGAGAGCACCAGCGACGAGCGCAATATGCAGGGCCCGGTGTTTGCGATGTTTTTGCTGCTGACCGGCCAGCACCCGGATTGGGTGCTGGCCCCGCGCCCTGGTGAGCTCGGTATTCCTCCGGGCGCATGACGCTGGCGCGCCCCAAGCGAGGGACGCCGAGCAAGGGCCGCCCCGCAGTGAGGGCGTCGTCCACCTGCCCGCAGAGCGCAGCTCTGCGAGAGCGGGGGGAAGGCCCGCAGGGCCTCAGGGGGGTGTCTCTGGTCAATCCACCTTGATATTGGCCGCCTTGATGACCTGGGCCCATTTTTCGACCTCGGCCTTCTGAAATGCCGCGACCTGGGTCACGTTCATGTCGGCGGGCTCCATGCCAAAGCCCTTGAGGCGGGTTTGCATCTCGGGCTGCATGAGGATCTTGCGAATCTCGTCGTGCAGGCGGGTGACGATGGGCGTGGGCGTGCCCGCTGGCACAAAGATGGCTTGCCACGATTGCACCTCAAAGTCCTTGAGGCCGGCCACGCCCGACTCTGCCACCGTGGGCACATCCGGCAACGACGCCAGGCGTTTGGCAGAGGTGACGGCAATCGCCCGCAGCTTGCCGCTCTGGATATGCGGAGCTGCCACCACCGTGGTGTCAAACATCATGTCCACCTGGCCGCCGATCACGTCCTGTATGGCCGGGCCGCTGCCTTTGTAGGGAATGTGGGTGAACTTCACTCCGGATTTGAACGACAGCAGCTCCAGCGCCAGGTGCTGCGACGTACCGGTGCCGGCCGATGCCGACGACAACCCGCCCTGCTTGCTCTTGGCAGCGTTCAGCACGTCCTGCAGCGTCTTGTGCGGGCTGTTGGCAGCTACCACCAGCACCACGGGGTTGGTGCCGATGAGCGTGACGGGCGCAAACGACTTGATCGGGTCGTAGCCCAGTTTGGGATACAGGCTCACGTTGATGGCATGCGAGCTGATGGTGCCGCCCAGCACGGTGTAGCCATCGGGCGCGGCACGCGCGGCGATCTCCGAACCCACGCTGCCGCCCGCACCGCCCTTGTTGTCCACCACCACGGTGGTGCCCAGCGCCGCGCCCAGCTGCTGGCTGATGAGGCGGCCCAGCGTGTCGGTGGTGCCCCCTGCCGCAAACGGCACCATGTAGGTGATGGCTTTGCCCGTGGGCCAGGTGCCCTGGGCAGCGGCAGGCAGACTGAAAAGCACGCTGCAGCTTGCAGCAGCCAGCGCCGCGGTGTGGATGAGGGATCTGCGTTGCATGGTTGTCTCCGGTGGTTGTGGTGGGATGGCCTTGGGCAGAGCGGTGCGTTGTCACTCAGTCTGCGCCTCTATGTCATGCGTTGTCATACAACAAGAGATGCATTGTGTCCAAAGATGAGTCGCTGCACAGGCAGGGATTACCCGGGCTATTGAGCGCGTATTATTCGCCATTCATCTTTGAAATCGGCCGTCTCCATTCAGTGAAAACCCTGGAATGCTGGATCTGGCACGCAAAGTTTCTTTCAATGTCGTTGCAAATTGATGATCTTAGTTGTACGATGACTAACAACATAAACGCCTATTTGGAGACAAACGCATGTCCGTGAACCGCCGCACCATCGCCCTGGCCTGTCTGGCCGCCGCAGGGTCTATCGCCACCTTGGCCAGCACCAGTGCCGTGGCGCAAACGGCAGCCGACTGGCCCGCAAAAACCCTGCGCATCGTGGTGCCCTACCCTCCAGGCGGGAGTTCGGACATCATTGCGCGCTCCATCAGCCAGGCCATGTCCGAGACGCTCAAGCAGTCGGTCATCGTGGAGAACAAGCCCGGCGCCAACGGCAACCTGGGCGCCGACTTTGTGGCCAAGGCCGAGCCGGACGGCTACACACTGCTGCTGTGCGACGTGGGTGCGCTGGCCATCAGCCCCTCGGTTTACACCAAGCTGTCGTTCGACCCCTCCAAGGATCTGCGTGGCGTGACCATGCTGGCCTACTCACCCCACCTGCTGGTGGTGCACCCCTCAGTGCCGGTCAGCAACTTCAAGGAGCTGGTCGCGTACTCCAAAAAGAACGACCTGAACTTTGCCGTCACCGCCACCGGCAGCGCCCCCCACGTAGCGGGCGTGGCGTTGGAACGTGCCAGCGGTGCGCGCTGGCAGTACATCCCCTACAAGGGCGGCGTCACAGCCATTCAGGACACCGTGGCCGGCCAAACCCAAATCCTGATGAACGGCATGCTGGCCACCCTGCCCCATGTGCAAAGCGGCAAGCTCAAGGTGCTGGGTGTCTCCAAAGCCACCCGCATGCCGTTGATCGGCGATGTGCCCACGATGGCCGAGCAAGGCGTGGCCGGGTTCGAGTCGGGCACATGGCAAGGCATTCTGGCGCCGCGCGGCACGCCAGACGCCGTGGTGCAAAAGCTCAACAACGCCTTCATCACCGCCATTCGCTCGCCTGAAATCCGCTCGCGCCTGGCCGGCCAGGGCGCCGAGGTGGTGACCATGACTCCGGCCGAGCAAGACCAGTTCTTTGCCAAGGAACGCGCGCGCTGGGCCACCGTGGTCAAGGCCGCCAATATCAAGCTCGACTGAGCTTCTGCCCACGTTTTCCACGTTTTTTGTACACCCAGAGCACATTGACATGAACCCCCAAGAACTCAAAACCATCATGGGCTCCGGCCTGCTTTCGTTCCCGATCACGGACTTTGACGAGCAGGGCGACTTCCGCCCCAAGACCTACATCGAGCGCCTGGAATGGCTGGCCCCCTACGGCGCCAGCGCCCTGTTTGCCGCCGGTGGCACGGGCGAGTATTTCTCGCTGTCTGGCCCTGAATACGGCCAGGTCATCAAGACCGCCGTGGACACCTGCCGTGGCAAGGTACCCATCATTGCCGGTGCTGGTGGCCCCACCCGCACCGCCATTGCCCATGCGCAAGAGGCCGAGCGCCTGGGCGCCCACGGCATCCTGCTGCTGCCGCACTACCTCACCGAGGCCGGCCAGGAAGGTCTGATCGCCCATGTGGAGCAGGTCTGCAAGAGCGTGAAGTTCGGCGTCATCGTCTACAACCGCGACCGCACCAAACTCACGGCTGAGTCCCTGGCCATCCTGGCCGAGCGCTGCCCGAACCTGGTGGGCTTCAAGGACGGCGTGGGCAACATCGAAGTGATGTCCTCCATCTACATGAAGATGGGCGACCGCTTTTCGTACCTGGGCGGCCTGCCCACGGCCGAGGTGTACGCGGCGGCGTACAAGGCGCTGGGCACGCCGGTGTACTCGTCGGCAGTGTTCAACTTCATCCCCAAGACCGCGATGGAGTTCTACAAGGCGGTGGCCAGTGACGACACGGCCACCCAGCACCGCCTTCTCAAGCAGTTTTTCATGCCCTACCTCGCCATCCGCAACCGCGTGGAAGGCTACGGCGTGAGCATCATCAAGGCCGGCGCCCGCATCGTGGGCCACGATGGCGGCCCGGTGCGCGCGCCGCTGACGGACTTGAACCCCAGCGAGATGGAAGAACTCAAGGCGCTGATCGACCAGCTCGGCCCGCAGTAAGCACGGCCTGACAGATGCCTCCAAGGGCCTGGTTTTCCAGGCCCTTTTTCACAGATTTGCCCCCCATCCCCATGACCACCCACTCTCGGCCCCGCATCCTGCAAATCGGCCGCCTGCCCCTTCCCGCGCTGGAGGCCGAGCTGGCAGCCCGGTACCACGTCACCTGCCTGGCCGACCCGCCCGATCCGGCCGCCTTTCTGGCCTCGTACGGTGCGCAATTTACCGGGGTGGTGACCACGGCAGCCATCGGCCTCAAAAGCGAGGTCATTGCAGCCCTACCCCACCTCAAGGTCATCAGCAGCTTTGGCGTGGGCTTTGACGCGCTGGACATCGACGCCGCCAAGGCCCGAGGCGTACAGGTGGGCTACACACCCGGCGTGCTCAACGACTGCGTGGCCGACATGGCGTTTGCGCTGATGCTGGACGTGTCGCGCAACATTGCAGCCAGCGACCGTTTTGTGCGCCGAGGCAAGTGGCCCAAGGCACGGTATGCGCTGGGTAGCCGCGTGTCTGGCAAGCGCCTGGGCATTGTCGGCATGGGCCGCATCGGCCAGGCCGTGGCCGAGCGCTCGAGCGGTTTCCGCATGGAGGTCGGCTACCACAACCGCCGCCCGGCCGAGGGCTGCGCCTTGTCCTATTTCGAGTCGTTGACCGCCCTCGCCCAATGGGCCGACTATCTGGTGCTGACCGTGGCCGGTGGCGCAGGCACACGCCATCTGGTCAATAGCGATGTGCTGACTGCTCTGGGCCCGAGCGGCTACCTGATCAACGTGGCGCGCGGCAGCGTGGTGGATGAGGCGGCGCTGATCGCCGCCCTGGCCGAACGCCGCATTGCTGGTGCCGGTCTGGATGTGTTCGAGGACGAACCCCGTGTGCCCGACACCCTGATGGCGCTGGACAACGTAGTGCTGACCCCGCACACCGCCAGCGCCACGCACGAAACCCGCCGGGCGATGGCGGATTTGGTGCTGGAGAACTTGCAGGCGTTTTATGCCACCGGGGCGGTGCGGGTGCCAGTGCCGGGGACCGGTCGATCCTGAGCCTTGCCACGGCGGCAGAGCCTGGGCGCGCGCTCAGCTCTACCCGGTTGTTTCCCCCTCTCCCCCCGTGGGAGAGGGGGCTGAAGACAGCTCTGCTGAGCCCGGGGGTTAAAAAATTACGTCTTTTTCGCCTCTAGCGCTTGTCCATCAGGCGCAAGCCGCTATCAAAAAAGTAGCTTTCATCACCCACCCTACAACAGCTCCACGCCCTTCAACGTGACAAAACTCGTCTCGCGCGTCACCTGCACAAAGTCCTGCAGATACGGCTTGGCCGACAGGCTGGGCAGGCTGACCGCGTGCAGCTCGCCGCGCAAGCCTTTAGGGCCAATCTGCCTGGCCGTGACATACCCCCGGTCCAGATAACTCTGCACTGCCCACAGCGGCAGCGCCGCCACGCCGCGCCCGCTGGCCACCAGTTGCAGCATGGCCACCGTGAGCTCAGTGGTGCGGCGCGGGGGGCGCACCCCGGCGGGCTCCAGCACCTGGCGGATCAGGTCCAGCATTTCGTCGGGCACGGGGTAGGTGATGATGGTCTGGTCGGCAAAGTCCTGCGCCACCAGGTGCGTCTTGGCCACCAGCGGGTGCGTGTTGGCCAGCAGTGCGCGGATCTCAAAGCCAAACAGCGCGTGGTAGTCCACGCCCGCCTCGTCGGCGTCCACCTCTGACACGATGGCCACATCGGCCCGGCCCTGGTGCAGCAGGCCCACGGGGTCGGCATGAAAGCCACTCACGATGTCCAGCTCCACCTCGGGCCAGCGGGTGCGAAACGCGTCCATGGCGGGCATCAGCCAGTCAAAGCAGGTGTGGCATTCCACCGCAATGCGCATCTGCCCGCCCTGCCCCAGCACCAGGCGGGCAATGTCGCGCTCGGCCCCCTCCACATGCGGCAGCACGGCGTCGGCCAGGGCCAGCAGGCGCTCGCCCACGGCGGTGAACTGGGGCGGCACCGATTTGCGCTCGAACAGCGGCTGGCCGTAGCGGTCTTCCAGCAGCTTGATCTGGTGCGACAGCGCCGACTGCGTGAGGTTGAGCAACTGCGCGGCCCGCACCAGGCTGCCGCTGTCGCGCAGGGCGACCAGCGTGCGCAGGTGACGCACTTCCAGGATCGACTGGTTCATTATTAATTTTCAAGTTGATCGACTAAAACTTTCGTTTGAATAATAAACGAGGCCGCGCGACCATCGGTGCCTTCATTGCATTGCTCCATTCAGAAGAAGGAAATCACCATGTCGCTCGCCGCAGTTGCCGTAGCCGCCGCCACCCGCCGCCCCGTGCTCACGCACACCCTGGGTTTTCCGCGCATGGGGGCGCAGCGCGCGCTGAAATTTGCGCTCGAATCCTTTTGGCGCGGCGACAGCACCGAGGCCGACTTGCACACCACCGCCGCCCAACTGCGCCAGTTGCACTGGCAGGCGCAGGTCGATGCGGGCTTGGGCTTTGTGACGGTGGCCGACTTTGCGCTGTACGACCATGTGGCCAACCACATCCAGCTGCTGGGCTGCGAGCCTGCGCGCTTTGGCTTTGACGCCCACACGCCAGAGCTGGCCCGCCACTTTGCGATGGCACGGGGCGTGTCGGCCCACGCTGCGGACGCGCATGGAGGCTCCAACACCGGTTGCACCAATCAACACACCACCACAGGCCAGCCCGCGCTGGAGATGACCAAGTGGTTTGACACCAACTACCACTACCTCGTGCCCGAGTTCAGCGCCCATACACAGTTCCACCTGGCCAGCGAGCGCCTGTTTGCCGAAGTGGCCGAGGCCCAGGCGCTGGGCCACCGCGTCAAGGCCGTGCTGCTGGGGCCGCTGAGCTTTTTGTGGCTGGGCAAATCCAAAACGGCGGGCTTCGACCGGTTCAGCCTGCTCGCGCAGTTGCTGCCGGTGTACGAAGCCGTGCTGGCGCGCCTGAAGGCCCAGGGCGTGGAATGGGTGCAGATCGACGAGCCCATTCTGGGCCTGGACCTGCCCGATGCGTGGCGCCACGCGTTCGAGCCCAGCTACTGGCAACTGGCGCGCAGCGCGCCCAAGCTGCTGCTGGCGACCTACTTCTCACCCCTGGCCGAGAACCTGCGCCTGGCCTGCCAGTTGCCTGTGGCGGGCCTGCATGTGGACGCCGTGCGCGCACCCGACGAACTGGTGGGCGTGGCCGACTGGCTGCCCTCGCACAAGGTGCTGTCGGTGGGCGTTGTGGATGGCCGCAACATCTGGCGCACCGACCTGGATGCGGCGCTGCAAAAGCTGCGGCCCGTGGCCGACAAGCACCAGGGCGAGCTGTGGCTGGCACCGTCGTGCTCGCTGCTGCATGTGCCGTTCAGCCTGCAGGCCGAAACGCAGCTGGACGCCGAAGTGAAATCCTGGCTGGCGTTTGCGGTGGAAAAACTGGACGAGCTGCGCGTACTCTCCACCGCCTTGGCCCAAGGCGAGGCGGCGGTGGATGACGAACTGCACGCCGCCCGCAGCGCCCTTGCCGCGCGCCGCGCCAGCCCGCGTGTGCACCGCGCCACCGTGGCCGCCCGCCTGGCCGCCGCAGCACCGGGGGCCGACCAGCGTGCCAGCGCATTTCCCGCTCGTCAAAAGGCCCAGCGCGCGCGCCTGAAGCTGCCGCTGCTGCCCACCACCACCATCGGCTCGTTCCCGCAAACAGCGGAGATCCGTGCAGCCCGCGCAGCCTTCAAACGCGGCGCACTCGATGCCGCCCACTACCAGCAGAAGATGGAGGCCGAAATTGCCCTGGCCGTGCGCAAGCAAGAAGCGCTGGGCATTGACGTGCTGGTGCACGGCGAGGCCGAGCGCAACGACATGGTCGAATACTTTGGCGAGCAGCTCGACGGCTTTGCCTTCACCGCCAATGGCTGGGTGCAAAGCTACGGCTCGCGCTGCGTGAAGCCGCCCATCATCTACGGCGACGTGGCCCGCCCCGCACCCATGACGGTGGCCTGGACGCAGTACGCGCAGAGCCTGACGAACCGCCCCATGAAGGGCATGCTCACCGGCCCCATCACCATCCTGCAGTGGAGCTTTGTGCGCGACGACCAGCCGCGCGCCACCACGGCCGACCAGATCGCCTGGGCCATCCGCGACGAGGTATGCGACCTGGAATCCGCAGGCATCGCCATCATCCAGATCGACGAGCCCGCCATTCGCGAAGGTCTGCCGCTGCGCCGCGCGGGGTGGAAAAGCTACCTGGAGCGCGCCACCCGCGCCTTCCGCATCAGTGCCAGCGGGGTGCGCAACGACACGCAGATCCACACCCACATGTGCTACAGCGAGTTCAACGACATCCTGCCCGCCATCGCGGCCATGGACGCGGATGTGATCACGATTGAGACGAGCCGATCGGACATGGAATTGCTGCAGGGCTTTGGTGAGTTCCAGTACCCGAACGAGATCGGCCCCGGCGTGTACGACATCCACTCGCCCCGCGTGCCCGGCGTGCAGGAGATGGCCGCGCTGCTCGAAAAAGCCGCCGAGGTCGTGCCCGTGGAGCACCTGTGGGTGAACCCCGACTGCGGCCTCAAGACCCGGGGCTGGCCCGAGACCGAAGCCGCGCTGCGCCACATGGTGCAGGCAGCGCAGGTGGTGCGCGAGCGGCTGCTGGAAGAGGCAGCCCTGGCCTGACGGATCCCGGGTTCAGCCCGCAGCGCGCTTCATCTCGGCCAACTTCACCAGCACCTGCAGCGCGTGGTTCAGCGGCGTCGGAACCCCCAGTGCCGCGCCGCGTTTCACGACGTAGCCGTTCAGGTGGTCGATCTCGGTGGGTTTGCCCCGCGCCAAGTCCTGCGCGGTGGACGAATATTGCCCGGGCATGGTGCTGGCAATGCCGCGCACCGCCGCCTGCACATCGCCCGGAATCGTCACTCCATCGGCCGCAGCCACGGCCAGGCATTCGGCCACGATGTCGGCAATCACCTGCGTCACGCCGGGCACCTGCACCAGCGGGCCGTAGGGCTGCTGCGACAGGGCCGACAGCGCGTTGTAGGCGCTGTTGAGCACCAGCTTGGCCCAGAGTGCGCCGCGCACGTTGTCTGACACCTGGGTGGGAATACCCGCCGCTGTGAGCTGGCGGGCCACCTCGTCGCTGCGCGGCGAAGGTGCAATCACCAGCTCGCCCCGGCCATGGTGCACCACGTGCCCGGGGCCGTCCATGGCAGTAGCCACATAGACCACGGCAGCGGCCACGGCGGTGCTGGCGTCCAGCACGGCGCGCACGCGCTCGTCGTTGTCCACGCCGTTCTGCAAAGTCAGCACCAGCGCACCGGGGGCCAGATGGGGGCGAATCTGCTGTGCAGCGTCTTCCGAATCGGACGACTTCACGCAGAACAGCACCACGTCCGCACCGTGCACTGCGCTGGCCTCGGTGCTGGCTTGCATCGGCACGTGCACATCCAGCACCGCCGTCTGCAGCCGCAGGCCGTTCTGCTGAACCGCCTGCACATGGGCAGGCCGCCCGATGAGCGTAACGGCATGGCCCGCGCGCGCCAGCAAGGCGCCAAAGTAGCATCCCACGGCGCCAGCACCCATTACGGCAAAACGCAAGGGTGGGGTGGAGGAGGAGTTCACGGCAGCAGGAGAGGCGGTTTCGGTCATGGAGCGGTCTGTGGAATGGAGGGGATCAGTACAACGGAGGCAAGGGCGCACGCATGGTATCGCTCGAAGCATCGTCCAGAAATCGAAGAAAAACCCCACCGCCAGCCAAGCGTTTCACCCTCACCCCGACTGGAGAAAAGATGCGTCCATCAGGAGAGCACCATGTCCACCACCCCTTTTTCGCGCATCAAGCTCTACAGAGGCCGCAGCCCCCGCACCGGTACGACAGCAGCCCCCCGCATCGTTTGACCCGCTTACAGCCCGGCTGTTGGCCGCACAAACGCGCGGCGCCTTGGCGCAGCTTTCGCGTGAGTTGGTGCGGGAGAACCAGGGCAAAGATAGATACCAAGCCCTACGCAAAACATTAGCTAAAATTGCCCCTGACGCTTATCTATAAAGCGCTGACAGCTACGCTATTCATAGCAAGTTGTAAACCGCTTGAGTAAGTTAGCCGCCGCTACGAAACCGCTCCACGCGCTGCCCCACAGCCCGCAGCACATAGCCCATCAACACAAAGCCCACCAGCAGCCCCAGGGCGTTGCGCAGCACAGTGGCATAGCCCAATACGTTCACGTCGATGAAGTGATAGGGGTAGCTGTCCAGCCACAGGCCGCGCGCCAGCACGTAGCCCAGGTAAATCAGCGGATACACGCTGGCCGCCAGCGGAGCCCACCAGCGCAGACCCCGCTTGCCTACCCCGACCCATAGCCAGAAGAGGCAGAACAGCACCGGCATCACGTAGTGCAACAGCACATCGGCCACCCACTGCCAACCCTGCGGATCCCACACATTGCGCAGCAGCACGTGGTACGCCAGGCTCACCAGGGCGATGCTGGTGGCAGCACAGGCCTGCACTGGGGGGCGGGCAAAAAACCGCCCCGCCGGGTTGGACGCAGCCAGTGCAGGCAAGGTCAACACCAACGCCACAAAGATGTTGGTCAGCACGGTGAAAAACCCAAAATACGTCACCAGCCCCTGCACCGCAGGGTTGCCATTGGTGGTGGCAAGTTGTATTGACAGCACCAATTGCAGCAGCACTGAGAACCACGCCAGACAGGCGAGCAGGATCGACTTGCGCATGAAGACACTCCAGATTTGACGAGGGCGCTCTGGCTGAACACCACGGTAAGGGAAAAGCATAGCTTGAGCGTCGATCGCGAAAATCCACACAAGCGAGGTCCGTCCTTGCCGGATCTGCAGCCCCATAGCCAAGCTCTAGCAAACCGACGGTGACAAATGCACGGCTGAGGACAATGTGCAGTGGACGACTCCCGTGCCCTACAGCCTCCTCCCGCTTTTCCGAAAAGCGCTGGCAAAAGCGCGGATTGCTCTATTTTCAGTAGCACGACTACTACGACTGGCAACACACCTGAGTGCAGTATTTCACGCTATCTGGCACATAAAAAAAGGCGTCTTTTCGCCCCCGGCGGCGTTGCAAATCCTCGCGATACACCCGGTATCGCTCCGGTTTGCGCCTTGCCAGTGCAAAAAATCCATCCTTTTTATTTGTGCCATCAAGCGTGAAGCACTGCACTGGAGGCCGTTTCGCTTTCAACGTTCCAAGTC
>CAMTXG010000004.1:0-121508 GCA_947085645.1 uncultured Gammaproteobacteria bacterium | reverse complement strand
GGCAGGGCTTGATGAGCGCATGCCTGGGGTGCCGGGCGGGTTTGTTGCGTTGAAATGGCTGGGCTGGGGGGGAATATCGGGGTTTCTCTGCCCGGTTTCTGTAGATTACGGAACCGGGGAATTGGGGTCACGGATTCAGGTGAGTGCTATGTTTTGAATAGCTGTCAGCGCTTATCCATCAAGCGGTAGGGCCGTTTTCTATTCATATTTTCTAGTTTGTGAGGGGACTTGCCACCACCCAGTGGTTGTCCAGCCGTGTCCCCTGTAGCCCAACGCCGTGCAGGTGCTCTAGCGGTGCCGCAGCCTGTGAAGCTTGCAGGCTACTGACAAGCCCGCCCGACCACAGCGTGCCGCCGTGCACCGCCAGCGGGCAGACCTCGGGCAGGGGCATCAGGCCCCGCCATTCGCCGTGCAGTGAAAACGTGGCGATGCCATGGGCGCGCGGGCAGCTCACGGCCCAGCCCGTGGGGGTGGCGGCCATGCTGCCGCCGTAGCCGCGAAGCTGGGCCGCGATGGCGTCTGGCGTGGGCACGGCGTGCAGCGTGGTGCCGCCAAACAGGGCGAGTACGGGGGCTGCGTTCTTGCGTGCGACGTCGTCGTGCTCGGCCTGCAGCGCAATGCCCAGCGTACGTCCGTCGGGGCTCCAGGCCAGGTGGCGCAGGCTCAGGCGCGGGTCGGTCTCCAGGCGCCACTGGCCCAGCAATTGGCCAGTGCGCGCGTTGAGCCGCACCAGGGACGAGTCCATGCTGTGCAGGTCGCGCTTGACGCGGCCGGTTTCGGGCGCGGTGGGCACGCCGCCGTTGGCGACGATGAGGGTGGGTGCGCCGCTGGCGGTGTGGCGCATGTCCCAGACCAGCTCATGCGCGTCGATGCCGTGGGTGGGCCATTCGGCGGTTTTTTGCAGGGTGCGCGCATCGCGCACGGTCACCCAGCTGGCGCCCGTTTCGGCGTCGGTCTCTGTGGTGTAGAGCTGGCGGCCGTCGGGGCTGGCCAGCACATGGCCGTTGAAGGTCCGCTCTCCGTCTTGCCACAGCCATTGCGGCTCTGTGCCCCGGCCGGGTTGCCAGCGCACCAGCCAGTCGCCGGAGCGGCGCGCTGCGGCCACCACGTCACCACCCGGTAGCACGCACAGGCCGTGGGCGCGGGTGGGAACGCTGAGGCTGGTGCGAACGTGCAGGGCCTGCCCGGCGCCTGATGGCGTGGATAGCACGCCGATGTGAAAGCTGCCTTGGTGCTCCCAGGCCGCAGCCAGTTGCACAACACCGTGCCCCGCAGCCCTGGACCACGCGGCGCGTGGCGCCAGCGCCCACACGCCCAGCCCCGCCGCCATGGCGGCCAGCGCAGCGCGGCGGTGGATGGGATCAGTCCCCATCGGCGTCCGAGAACCCTATGCTCACCTGCAGCGCAGGCGCTATTTCGGATTCGGCCAGAAACTTGAGCGCGGCCAGGTCCTTGGCGGTTTGCTGGATGGCAGCCTTGTTCTGCACGCCCGCTTTTTGTACCTGCGCCATCGACGCGCCCACTTTGCCGGTGGCTTGGTGCAGCTTGTCGGCCAGCGGGTTCAGGCCCTTGCCGCGCAGGTACATCTCCAGCGGCACCGGCGCCTCGCCGGGCGCGGGTGTGGCGGCGTTCGCGGGCAAGGCCGTCACGCTGCGCAGGCCTGCCCAGGTGGCGGCCCAGGCGGCCAGGGTGTCGCCGCTGGCGGCGCGGGGATAGTCCGGCGCACGTGTTCCTTGCGCGGCACGCAGGGGCTTTTCCATCTGCGCCCAGCGCAGGCGTTCAATGCCGCCCACCCACTGGTTCACGAATTCGCTGATGGCCTGGGTGGACTGCTCTTGCTGGTCCTCGGCGCCCCAGTCGGTGCCTGCGGCGGTGGTGAAGGCGGTGTGCAAAGCGGCGGATTCGCGGGCCACGTCTTGCGCCACTTCGTGTGCGTAGCTGCAGGTGGGGCTGCCGGGCTGCACCGGGCGGGTCCACAGCAGCCATTCCAGCGCGGGCAGTCCCTTGGCGGGCGTGCCAATGCGCTCGAACGCCTTGGCGCCCTGGGGCTGGGTGACGATGGCTTTTTCGATCAGCGCGGGGCGGGTGGGCGTGAAGTCAATGGCGCGCTGGCTGCGGCGGGCGATGACGGGGCCTATCGACACGGCGGCCAGCTGCTCCCACGCGCGCGTGGTGGCCTGCCATGACGTACGTGCCGCAGCCAGGGCGGCCTTGCTGTCGCTGGCCGGGGCCTGGCACAGCGCGGCCACGGCGGGCACCAGGGTGCGTGCGTTCTGGTCAAAGTCTTTGGCGCGGGGCAGTGCCCAGTGGCCGTAGACGCCTTGCAGCGCATGCACGGTGTCGTAGAACGGCACGGCCTCGCGCTGCCAGGCGGGGGCCGCTGCGGCTGTCTGGGCCTGCGCAGCTACGGGGGGCAGTGCGGTCAGTAGCAGGGCGGCAGCAAAGAGGGATGTTTTCATCGCCGGGCCGCCCCAAGATGAAAACGCGGCCCCCTCGGGGGGCAGCGACCCGCGCAGCGGCGGAGCGTGGGGGTCAATACTCACAGCGACTCCACAAATTTCACCAGGGCGTCCCGGTCAGCCTTCTTCATTTTCAGCACCTGGTCCTTGGCTGCTTCGGCCTCGCCGCCGTGCCACAGCACCGCCTCCAGCACGCCGCGTGCACGCCCGTCGTGCAGCAGGCGGGTGTGGCCGTTCACGTCCTTGATCAGGCCCGTGCCCCACAGGGGCGGCGTCTTCCACTGGCGGCCACTGGCGCCAAAGTCGGGGCGGTGGTCGGCCAGGCGTTCGCCCATGTCGTGCAGCAGCAGGTCGGTGTACGGCCAGATGCGCTGGCCGTTCAGCGCCTTGCTGGACAACGTGGGGAAAGGTCCTTCCTTGGTCACGTAGCTGGGCCGGTGACAGGTGGCGCACTGGGCCTGGGCAAACAAGGCCTGGCCGCGTTGCACCTGCACGTCGTTGACATTGCGGCGGGCGGGGGGCGCCAGCGTGGCTTGGTAGAAGATCACGTCGGCCAGCGTCTTGTCGTCGATCTCCACACCCGGCTGGCCTCGCACGCTGGCGCCCTCCTTGCCACCCTGGCCGCTGGGTGCTGTCAGGCAGTCTTCTTGCGCGGGGGTACAGGTTTCATTTGAAAAGTGGCGCGATGTGATGCCCATGTCGCCCTGAAACGCGCCGCCGGTCTGGTGCGCAATGGTGGCCACGTTCGCTTTCCAGCCAAATCGCCCGGTCATCATGCGGCCCGAGGGCGCGTCCCACACCTTGTTGGATTGTCCTTTGATGGGGCCAGGCGCTGCCGCCTGGTCGGCTGCGTTGGCCAGAATGTCGGCCTCGGCAATCGCTTCGAGCAGGCCCACGCCGATGATCTGCGGCGCAATGCGCGGGCTGCTCATCACGTCGGGGTGCATGGCACCGTAGCCCAGGTCGGCAAAGCCGTACACCGGCTTTTGCAGCGTGTAGGGCGTGCCGTCGGCAAATTGGCCTTTGATGGTTTCGTAGCGCAGCGTCACGCGGCCTTCGGGCTTGACGCCCTGAATGGCCGCGTTGTTGAACTGGTCGCCATACACAGGGTCGGGCTTGGGGCCGCCGTGTGCGTCTTTGCCGGGGATGGACAGGCGGATTAGCAGTGCAACGGTCGGGTCCTTGGTGTCGCCCAGGCGGTTGAAGATTGCTGGCGGCTCACCGCGCCCGTCCTGCACATGGCAGCCACCGCACGACCGCGCAATGAAGTGCGGGCCCAGGCCATCGCGCGCTTTGGTCGATGCGGGCGCCTCGACCCAGTTGCGCTTGAAGAACGAGTTGCCGATGACAAAACGCGTGCGCTCAGCGTCTTCCAGATTGGCGGCGGGGAACGAGAAGGCGTTGCGGCCGGTGGCGTACACCGTGGTCTCGCCCCCGGTTTTTTCACCCAGTGGGTCGGGCTGGGGGGCTGCGACCAAGGCGCTGATCCCACCCAAAGCCCCCAGGGCAACGACGCCGATGCTGGCTGCCGCCAGGCGCAGGGAACGCTGGCGGTTTTTGGCTTGCGGGAGTTGCATGTTCAAGGCTGGACCAGCGTCAACTTGGTGATGCCAATGGCGTTGGCGGCGGCGACCAGGTCTTTGCTTTGTTGCGTCAGGCTGTCGATCGTCTTTTGAATGCGCAGGCGGCCCGGGGCGTCCTTGCCGCCGATGATTTCTCGGTCGAACGGTGCCTGAATGCCTTCGGCAGCGGCCACCGACGCGGCGATTTGCTGCGTGGTCTTGTCGGCCAGTGCTGCGTCCTTGGCGGCCACCAGGTCACGCAGCGAAGGGCCTTGCAGCACGGTGCCGTTGGCCTGCTTGTACTGGCCCAGCCACACGTTCTGGATGCCCAGTGCGTTGGTCACCGCATCGCGGTGGGTGTTGTCCGAAAAGCATGAGTGCTCGTCTTCCTGGTCCTGGCTGTTCAAGGCCACCTCCAGCCGCTCGCCCGCCAGTTCGCCACGCGACAGCGAGCCCAGGCCCACCAGCATCTTGCGCACCGACTCGCGCCCGCCCTTGGCAAAGCGGGCGCGGTAGTTGTTCTTGGCGTCGGGTGCCCAGGCTTTTACCAGCGTGGTGAGGTCGTCGATCAGCAGCTCGGTCACCACGTTCAGGTACTGGCGGCGGCGGTCGGCATTGGGGGCCTTGCCATCCACAAAGTCTTCAAAGTTGCGCTCGCCGGGGCCGGTGTCCGACAGGTCCTGGCCCCACAAAAAGAACTCAATGGCGTGCCAGCCCGTGGCAATGTTTTCCTCGCCGCCGCGCTCGTTCTGGGCAGACAGGTGCTTCTTGTTGATGGCGAACTTGCGGTTGTTCACCAGCCCGGCGTTGGGCTTGCCTTCCACGCTGTCCACAAACGACTCGTCCATGGGCCAGGCGTTAATGCGGCCTTCAGGCCCGTTGTCGTTGTCGATGGGGCCGCCGTAGAAGCGGAAGGCCTCGGTCTGCCCATAGAACTCGCGCGCGGCCAGCCAGGTCTTGCGGGCCTCGGCCAGTGTTTCTGCAGAGGGCTTGGCGGTGAACGCCAGCACGGCGGTCTGCATGGCCTTGGCGGCGTTCAGGGTGTCGTTGTAGTTGGCGTGTACCAGGTGCGCATAGTGCGCTGCCACAGGTTGGAACGCGGCGGCTGACGACGCTGCTGCAGCGGCTGATTGCGCAGGCTTTGCGGCGGCCGCAGTGCCCGTCTGCGCGTGCGCGCTGGCGGCAAATACCCCCGTGGACAGGGCCGCAATCAGTATCGAATGCTGGAACGAGAAGTGGGGTGTGGTCATGCCGTGGTCTCCGCAAAAAATATGGCATGCAGGCCGCTGGACGCTGCCGCAGAAGAACGGCAAGCGGGCAGCGCGCCGCAAGGGTGATGGATTCGGACGGGCCGCATTGGCTTTGACACGGCCGCACGGGGCGCGGGGTGCGCCTATTGGCGGGGCATGGCTGGGGCGGATCAGGAGGTATTGATTATACAAATGCTAGTGATTCGTATTTGATTTTCTGCCAATGCCTGCAGGCCAGCAAAGGGGAATTGCAGCAGGCGGGCCAAGGTTTGCGATGGGCCGGGGCACCTTGGCCCGTGGGTTTGGAAACGATGTCATCAAAACGCCGCAAAAGCTTCATGGCCACGTCATGGTGCGTTTCTACGCTGCAAGGGTTTTGTTACACCCACAACCCCAAGGAACCCCGATGAACCACCGCGTGGATGCGCCCGAGCAGGCGATTGATTTCAACAACGAAAACTCCAACACCTCTGCCAACCCCACGTTCGACGCCGTGCTGGGCGCGCGCCTGTCGCGCCGCGGCTTGTTACGCGGTAGCGTGGGTTCGGTGGGCACTGCGGTGCTGGCCGGTTTTGGCGTGACGGCCTGCGGTGGTAGCGATGACCCGGCTGTGGTGGAGCCGCCTGCAGCCCCCAAGCTGTTGGGTTTTGGCGCTGTGCCCAAGAGCCTGGCCGACGTGGTGGCCGTGCCTGCGGGCTACACCGCCAGCGTGCTGTTTGCACTGGGCGACCCCATGGCCTCCGGCGTGGCTGCCTACAAGAACGACGGTACAGACAGTGACTACGACAAGCGCGCTGGTGACCACCACGACGGCATGGAATGGTTTGGCCTGGGCGCCGACGGCAAGCGCAACGACAACGCCACCGAGCGCGGTCTGCTGGCCATCAACCACGAAGCCACCACCGACGAAAAACTGTCGTCGTTCTTTCTGCATGCCAACGGCGGTACATCGACCCTGCCGCGCCCTGCAACCGAAGTGGACAAGGAAACCGACATCCACGGCATTGCCGTGATTGAAGTGGCCAAGAGCGGTGGCAAGTGGTCGTATGTGCAGAACTCTACGCAGAACTTCCGCCTGACATCGTTGAGTGCCATCGAGATCGCCGGCCCCGCTCGCGGCAACGCTCAGCTCATCACCAAATATTCGCCCACCGGCACCATGACCCGCGGCACGCTGAACAACTGCGGCACGGGCAAGACGCCTTGGGGCACGTTCCTGACCGGCGAAGAAAACTGGTTTGGCTACTTCACGCGTGGTGCTGCAGACAATGCCGCCCGTGGCAACGACAAGAGCGTGACGGCCCTGAACCGCTATGGCCGCACCCAAGGCGCCGCATCGCGCCACGGCTGGGAAACCGGTGGCGCCGACGACAAGTACCAGCGCTGGAACAACAGCAAGACCGGCACGTCGGCCAACGGCAGCGACGACTACCGCAACGAGATGAACGGCATGGGCTACATCGTCGAGATCGACGCCTACGACAAGACCCGCATGGCCAAGAAGCGCACGGCCCTGGGCCGCTTCGCCCACGAAAGCGCTGCCTTCGGAAAGGTCGAAGCAGGCAAGCCACTGTCCATCTACATGGGCGACGATTCGCGCGGCGAGTACATCTACAAGTTCGTGTCCACCGCAACGTGGAACGCGGCAGATGCCAATGCCACCGACCGCTTGGCCATCGGCGACAAGTACATGGACAGCGGCAAGCTGTACGTGGCCAAGTTCAATGCAGACGGCACGGGCACCTGGGTGGAGCTGTCGCTGTCGAACACGGCTATTTCGGGCTATGCCGCGTACAGCTTTGCGGACGCAGCCGACATAGCCATCAACACCCGCCTGGCGGCCGATGCCGTGGGCGCCACCAAGATGGACCGCCCCGAGTGGAATGCAGTGAACCCCGCCAATGGCGAGATTTACTTCACGCTGACCAACAACAGCAACCGCAGCGTGAACCCCACGGGCAGCCAGTACCTGCCTGACGCAGCCAACCCACGCGTCTACACCGACATGAAGGGCACCACCGCACAGAACGGCAACCCCAACGGTCACCTGGTGCGCATGAAAGAAGGTAGCTCCACCACCACGTTCACATGGGACGTGTACCTGTTTGGCGCTGAAGCGGGTGCCGATAAGGCGATGGTCAACATCTCTGCACTGACTGCAGACCAGGACTTCTCCAGCCCCGACGGCCTGGTGTTCAGCAAGGCCACGGGCATTTGCTGGATTCAGACGGACGATGGCGCCTACACCGATGTGACCAACTGCATGATGCTGGCTGCTGTGCCCGGCAGCGTGGGCGACGGCGCCAAGAAGACGCTGAGCTACACCAAGGCCGACGGCAGCAAGCTGGACATCGTCACCCCCGTGGGCAAGGCCGCCACGGACAGCACCCTCAAGCGTTTCCTCGTCGGCCCCAAGGGCAGCGAGATCACCGGTCTGGCCGAAACGCCCGATGGCAAGGCGATCTTTGTCAACATCCAGCACCCTGGTGAAACCACGGCCATGGCCAACATTGGTGACCCTGCTAAATACACCAGTCAGTGGCCTGCCAACGCAGGTTATGGCGCGGGCAAGCGCCCTCGCTCGGCCACCATCGTCATCACCAAGAATGACGGCGGCGTGATCGGAAGTTAAGGTGTTTTATGGCTCTAGCGCTTATCCAGTAAGCGCTGGCAGCTATAACTTTTCACCGATTGATTCGATTGATCCGATGGATCTAAAGGATCGGATGGAACGACAAAGCAAAGGCCGCCCGAGGGCGGCCTTTGCTTTGGGGCAAGGCCCGTGCGCCTGGTCAGTATCCGCTACGCCCAGTGCCGTCTTTGCTTCCCTTTTGCCCGGTGATCTGCCACGCCGTGCGCTGGTTGATCAGACCCGCCAGAAACTCCAGCTCATCGTCGGTGTGGTTGATGGCCCCCGCGGGGCGCAGCAATTTCCCATCGCGCGGCTCTGCTTCGGCCCAGAAGGATTGGTGGTAGGACGTTTGGCTGAGCACACTCTCGCCGCCAGCATTCACCGCCACCGTGCCGTAGCAATTGCACAGGTAGCCGCGAAAGGCCTGCTGAGGGAAAACCTCGACATAGACGCCCGTGCCCCGAATGCCTGCCGTGGCAGTGGGCAGCACCACCTGCCGCTCGGGGCCTCGCCCCCAAACGCTGGCCACCGCGCCCGTGAGCAGGCGAAGTGCCTTCACGGCCGTGGGGGTGTCGCCATCAATGGAAAGGCGCGAGTTCTGCCGCACCATGAAAGCGCTGTTGCCCACTGCAAACACTGCGGTGGAGTCAGGCCCGGTCTGGATGCTGTCACCGGCTTGCACCCGCTGGTCGGGCGTCAGCTTCTGGCCGTTGCGCAGCACGTCGCCCCGCAGCTCCACGATGTTGCTGCGCCCCTGGGCGTGTGCAGATATAAAGCCGCCTGCTGCTACCCAGAGGCCTGCAGCCTGTATGAGACTGCGCCGCTGGAACCAGGCCAATTCATCTTCACTGCGCCCCAGGAGCCGGGTTGTCTGGTGGTTCGTCGGATGCCGTGCTGGGGGTTGTTGCATGGGGTGCCTCTGTGTCGGGGGTCGAAGGGGGCTCAAAGCAGTCACGGAAGGTGAACACCACCGAAGTGAAGAACATGGCCGCCATCATCATTGCAGCCCCCACCATGATGCCGCCAGCGGCAGAGCCCGCAAGCCCGGCCACGGCCAGAAGGGTCGAGATGATGGCCACCACCAGACCGCCCACCAAAAACACGCCCAGCCAGCCCAGGCCATACACCGTGAACGCGCCGAAGTTGCGAATGCAGGCCACGATGCTGAAGAACAGCGCCTTGACCGGCGGCACCCCATGCCAATGCACCAGGCCAGGCGCATGCCAGAAAAGCAGCGACAGCGGCAAATACAGAATCATCGACAGCCACATGGCGCTTTGAAACGCCGGGTTCTCGGCCACTTCCTTGGTCAGCGGCGCACCGCCCAGGTACACCTGCGCAAATTGCCCGCCGTCAATCAGGGCCGACAGGCCCATCACGCCCAGGAAACACACGGCATACAGGGCCCCCAGCACCAGCATGTCGCGCAGCCGCTGTCGCCCCGTGCGAAACGCCACCAGCAGCAGCGCAGGCGTTGGAAACTGCCCTTGCGAGGCCTGCGCCGCCGCTACCATCATGGCCAGCGTGGCCGATGGCAGCAGTGCCAGCGCAAGGGCTGGGCCGACCAGTGGAACCATGGTGGCCAGTGACATAGCCGCCATGGTCAAGAAGAACAGCGCAGCCAGCGCCATGGGCTGACGCCAGAACGCCCGGATACCAAGCTTGACCCAGGCCATGCCGGTGCGTGCGGGGACGATTTGGAGTTTCATGAATGCGTTGGAATGGAGTGGGTGGCCGGGGCCGTTTGCGGCGCTGGCAGTGCGTTATGGTGCGGCGAAGACGTCGAATTTACCCCACCGCCCCAAAACAGGCGCACTGCACGGGCCAAGGCGCTGTGAACCGGGCGGGCGTTGGGGTGAAAGGCGTATGAACGAATCAGGCTGCGTGCACCGGGCGCGCTATGCGCCCACGCAGCACCCGCTCGAAATGGGTGGGGTCGTGGGGGGTGAGCATGGACGCCTCGCGCGGCAGGTAAAAGTCCCACAGGCGCGAGATCCAGAACCGCAGGGCGCCTGCGCGCAGCATGGCGGGCAGCAGTTCGCGTTCGGCCGCGTTGAGCGGGCGCACCGCCTGGTAGGCGTCGAGCATGCGGGTGGCGCGCTCGGCGTCATGCGCACCTTGCGCCAAGTCAATGCACCAGTCGTTCAGGCACACGGCCAGGTCAAACAGCCAGGTGTCAACGCCTGCAAAGTAAAAGTCGAAGAAACCGGTGAGTTCTTCGCCGTCAAACATCACGTTGTCGCGGAACAGGTCGGCATGCACGGGCCCGCGGGGCAGGGCGGTGTAGGCCGAACTGGCGGCTACATGGTTCTGGTAGGCCAGCTCAGACCGCAGCAGTGCGGCCTGGCCTTCGTCAATATGGGGTAGCACCACGGGCACGGTGTCGTTCCACCAAGGCAGGCCGCGCAGGTTGGGCTGGTGCCGGTCAAACCCACGCCCCGCCAGGTGCATGCGCGCCAGCATGGTGCCCACAGCGGCGCAGTGCACGCCCTGGGGTGCCAGCTGGCTTTTGCCGCGCAGCTTGTTCACCACCGCAGCGGGCTTGCCGCACACGCTGTGCAGGATGTCGCCGTTCTTGTCGGCACGCGGGTCGGGCACCGGCACGCCGCCGTGCGCCAGGTGCTTCATCAGGTACAGGTAAAACGGCAACTGCTCGGCCGTGAGGCGCTCGAACAGCGTCAGCACGAACTCGCCCTGGTCGCTGGTCAAGAAGTAGTTGGTGTTTTCAATGCCGCCTTCGATGCCGCGCAGCTCTACCAGCTCACCGAGTTGCAAACGGCGCAGCAGTTCGCGCGCCTCTGTGTTGGAGACTTCGGTAAAAACGGCCATCGCTCAGAGGGGTCGAAAGTTGAAGGGGAGGAGGGTAAAGACTGCACGCCGTGGCGTGCGGGGGCGCAGCGCAGCGGTGGCGCTGGGGCGGTGCGCCCGGTGTGTCAGAACTTCAGCACGTTCCAGACGCGGGGGGCGGTATTGGTCTCGGCGCCGTTATGGCTGCCAGCGCGGCTGCGTGCGCCGTCGGGCGACTGCACTTCGTAGCTGGGCATGTTGCCCGCCTTGGGTTGCACCGAAATCGTCTGCGTCTGGCCGCCTACGCGCAATTCGTCGACCCGGCTGCCCGCGTCTTCGATCTGGATGCGCTCTGTGCGCTGGTTGCTCCGGCCCGACAATTGCTCAGTATTTTGTAGCGCCTCGCGCTTGTCTGCCGTGCCTTGGGGGGCAATTTGGCTTGGATTCTGGGCCAGGGCGGTGCCGGAGGCAATGCCCAGCAGCAAAAGGAGGTGAACAGCGCGCATCGGGCGATTGTAGAGCGCGGCCTGGGTGGAGCCCGGCCGTGCACAATCCGTGCATGACTGACAAAAAGACCCTGGTGCTGGTGGACGGCTCCAGCTACCTGTACCGCGCCTTTCACGCCATGCCCGACCTGCGGGCCGTACCCGGCGACCCCAGCAGCGCCGCCACAGGCGCCATTCGCGGCATGATCAACATGATGCAGGCGCTGCGCAAAGAGGTGGTGGCCGACTACGCCGTGTGCGTGTTCGACGCCTCGGGCCCCACCTTCCGCGACGCCCTGTACACCGAGTACAAGGCCACGCGCTCGCCTATGCCCGACGACCTGCGCAGCCAGATCGAGCCCATCCACCAGGTGGTGGACCTGCTGGGCTGGAAGGTGGTGGCCGTGCCCGGCGTAGAGGCCGACGACGTGATCGCCACCTTGGCCAACGCAGCAGCCGCACAGGGCATTGAGGTCGTTGTGTCGAGTGGCGACAAGGATTTGAGCCAACTGGTCAACGAGCACATCACCATCATCGACACCATGAGCGGCAAGCGCCGCGATGTGGCCGGCGTGACGGCCGAGTTTGGCGTGCCGCCCGCGCTGATGGTGGACTACCAGGCGCTGGTGGGCGACACCGTGGACAACGTGCCTGGCGTGACCAAGGTAGGCCCCAAGACGGCCGCCAAGTGGCTGGAAGAATATGGCTCGCTCGACAACCTGATTGCCAACGCCGACGCCATCAAGGGCGTGGCGGGCAACAACCTGCGTGAGGCGATTGCCAGCGGTCAGCTGGCCTTGAGCCGTCAGCTGGTCACCATGAAGACCGACTGCGCGCTGGCCGACTACATCCCTGGTTTGCCCGCGTTTGACGACATCACGCTCGATGCGCCAGACAACACCGGCCTGCTGCCGTTTTACGAACAATACGGCTTCAAGGGCCTGGCCGCCGCCATCAAAGGTGCAGCCGCCCCTGCAGCCGCAGCCCCCACCGTCGCCATGCCCGGCCAAAGCGGCGACCTGTTTGCCGACCACTCCGCCAGCGTGGTAGCCGAAGAAGCCCAGCACCGCACCGTGGTGTACGACACCATCCTCAACTGGGCCGACTTTGACCAATGGCTGGAGCGCCTGCACAAAGCCCCACTGGCGGCCATTGACACCGAGACCGACTCGCTCAACGAAATGCGCGCGCAGATCGTAGGCATCAGTTTCAGCGTGCAAGCGGGCGAGGCCGCCTACATCCCCCTGCGCCACGAAGGCCCCGACGCCCCCGCGCAACTGCCGCTGGATGAAGTGCTCGCCCGCCTCAAGCCCTGGCTGGAAAACCCCAAGCACCACAAGCTGGGCCAGCACATCAAATACGACCGCCACGTGTTCGCCAACCACGGCATCGAGGTGCAGGGCTACGTGCACGACACCATGCTGCAAAGCTACGTGCTCGAAGTGCACAAGCCCCACAACCTGACCAGCCTGGCCGAGCGCCACACGGGTCGCAAAGGCATCACCTACGAAGACCTGTGTGGCAAAGGCGCGCACCAGATCCCGTTTGCACAGGTGCCGGTGGACAAGGCCGCCGCCTACTCGTGCGAAGACTCCGACCAGACCCTGGACGTGCACAACGCCTTGTGGCCCCTGCTGCAGGCGGACGACAGGTTGCGCTTCATCTACGACCTGGAGATGCAAAGCAGCGAGGCCCTGTACCGCATCGAACGCAACGGCGTGTTGATTGACGCCCCCACGCTGGCCGCACAAAGCCACGAGCTGGGCCAGCGCATCTTGCAGTTGGAGACCGAGGCGTACGAGATTGCAGGCCAGCCCTTCAACCTGAGCAGCCCCAAGCAACTGGGCGAAATCTTCTTCGACAAGCTGGGCATGCCCGTCATCAAGAAGACCGCCACGGGCGCCCGCAGCACCGACGAAGAGGTGCTGGAAAAGCTGGCCGAGGACTACCCTCTGCCCGCCAAGCTGCTGGAGCACCGGTCGTTGAGCAAGCTCAAAGGCACCTACACCGACAAGCTCGCCCAGCTGGCCCTGCCACGCACCGGCCGCGTGCACACGCACTACGCGCAAGCCGTGGCGGTGACCGGTCGCTTGTCCAGCAACGACCCCAACCTGCAGAACATCCCCATCCGCACCGCCGAAGGCCGCCGCGTGCGCGAGGCTTTTGTGGCCCCCACAGGCCGCGTGATTGCCAGCGCCGACTACTCCCAGATCGAGCTGCGCATCATGGCCCACCTGAGCGGCGACCACTCGCTGCTGCACGCCTTCCACGCCGGGCTGGACGTGCACCGCGCCACCGCTGCCGAAGTGTTTGGCGTGGAGGTCGACCAGGTCACAAGCGAACAGCGCCGCTACGCCAAGGTCATCAACTTTGGCCTCATCTACGGCATGAGCAGCTTTGGCCTGGCCAAGAATCTGGGTATCGAGACCAAGGCCGCTGCCGCCTATATCGACAAATACTTCCAGCGCTACCCCGGCGTGAAGCAGTACATGGACGAGACCAAGGCCACCGCCAAATCCATGGGCTACGTCGAAACCGTGTTTGGCCGCCGCCTGTACCTGCCCGAAATCAATTCCCCCAACGGCCCCCGCCGTGCGGGTGCCGAACGCGCCGCCATCAACGCCCCCATGCAGGGCACGGCGGCGGACCTGATCAAGCTGGCCATGGTGGCGGTGCAGAAGGAGCTGGATGCGCACAAGCCGGACATCCAAATGATCATGCAGGTGCACGACGAACTGGTGTTTGAGCTGCCCGAGGGCGAGGTGGACTGGCTCAGGACCCACATCCCGCGCCTGATGGCGGATGTCGCGACGCTGAAGGTGCCGTTGCTGGCCGAGGTGGGGGTGGGGCCTAACTGGGACAAGGCGCACTGACCAGCGGGCGTTGCGCGGTCAATCGATTCCAGCTGCATCACACCCATGCACCCCGCCGCGACAGTCGCACGGAGCGACACGGTCAAAAGCCATCCCTTGTCCCATGTCGTCAGCCGCTTGGCGGTCAGACGTAGCGGCAGACGTGGACCGCTGCGCGAGATCCGGCGTCCACCAGGGCGCACCATGCACGGGTGATAAGCCCCCGTTGCCCCGGTCCCCCTGCAGCGGCTGCTTCGTCGCGGTGGTCCACCTCATCGCGCTGGCAGTCCAGCAGCGTCTGGCGCAACGCGCTCAAGTGGGGCTCGCTTTTTAGTCGTGCGATCTGTAGAGCGTAGTGCTGGTCCACAAAGCGTTCAACGGCTTCGATGGTGATGTAGGTGGCGCGTGGTCCTGCCAATGCAGGCAATGCGCCAGTCAGCCAGCCGGCCAGTCGCCACACAGGGAGCAGGTGGGTGCGTTCGTTGGCTGGCAGCCACTCGCTGATGTGTCGCAGGTGCGCATGCTCAGTGGCCAGGTGGCGGACCGCAAAGGCGCGCACGCCATCATCCCGGCTGGCCCACAGCACGCCAGCGTAGATGCAAACGGCACCTACCTCGCCCGCATGGTCGGTGCGCAAGTCGGCGATGACATCGGGCGGCAGGGTGTGGCCAGGTGCGGCGATGTCTGGCGTGGTGTTGTGCCCGCTCGACTCGCTTGGGCAGCTCTGCCCGCTCTGCCGGGACCCAGGCCGGGGCGTCAGCTGGCTTTCTTGGCCCATGCGCCACACCAGCCTTTGCCCACCACTTGCTTGCCCGGAAAAATCGCACAGCCACCCAGGGCGTCGCTGGCTTTGCCCTGGTACAAGGTGCAGTTGGTGCACAACTGCCCGGCGGCGTACTTTGGATACTTCTTGACGTCGGCTTTGCTCGCGTCTTCCACGTAGCCCAGCGCCACGGCCTGGGGGTCTTTTTCGCTCAGTTTGGGTGGAGTCTGGGCGACTGCTGCGAGTGAGACGCCGCCAGCGGCCAGCGTCATGAAAAATGTACGTCGTGTGTTGCTCATGGGGTTTCCTTTTTCAGTGGGGTTTTGGCAGGCCGCACCAGCATTGCGCTTACTGCTGGCGGTTAGACACCTCAGCCGGTGGGGTGTTGGTCGCTGGGGTCGCTGGGCGCCATGCCCGGCGAAGCACCAGAAAAGATCGGTAGCCTGCTTCCAGCAGCCACAGCGTGGCACGCGTGCCCAGCAGGCGCCCCAGCCACGCCCAGCCGGGCAACGTGCGCCAGAGGGTGGTGAAGGCTTGCGCACCACTGACAAGGCTGCCGTCTGCGCGGCGCATGTGCAGGCGGGCCATTGCCGCGTCGCGCGTCAACCCGGAACCCAGTTCTTCGGGGGCGCAGCGCGCCACATCCACCCAGCAAATCCCGTCAGCGCCCGGTTGGCGTTGGTACATCGCCACCTCACGCGAGCACACAGGACACGCGCCGTCAAAGTAGACCGTGGGATTGGGCTGAGTTGGTATTGACATGTGTGCATAGTAGACAAATCCAATGCAAAGCCGCTGCAAATATTTATACTCTGGCGTCTGACTGCGACATTACGACTCAAAACGAACTCATTGAAGCCCATGCACCCCAGAAATGCGTCCTCGGAAGCCGTCCAACCGCTGCAGCATCCGGAGCAGCCCGTTTTTCGCAGCGGTTCCGTAGCGCGCATGGCGGGCATGCCGGTGTCCACTCTGCGGATCTGGGAGCAGCGCTACCAGGCAGTGGGCCCCAGCACCTCGCCGTCGGGTCACCGCCTCTATTCCGCTGCCCAGGTGGAGCGCGTCGTGCTGCTGCGACAGCTGACCGAGCAGGGGCATGCGATTGGTTCGCTGGCCAGCCTTGACATCGACCAGCTGCGCCAAGTGGCCCTTGCGCAAGCCTCTGTCGAAACAACTATGGCGGATGAGACCAGCGACCACCGCAGCGTGGGCCCGGCCCATCCCATCCCTGACCTCGCTGCCGAGCTGCGCTCGCCCTTGCGCATGGTGGTGGTGGGCCAGGCGATGGCCCGCCGGCTGCGGCGTGCGGCCGTGCTCCGAGCCTGCTTTCGACCGCCTCAGGTTGTGGCCGTGTTCGATTCGCTCACTGAGGCCCTGTTGGGTGCCGCCAGCTCCAGCCATCAGGGCGTGGACGTTCTGTTGTGGCAAACAACGGGGTTGCAAGAAAACCTTTTGCCCGAACTGATGGCGGCCCGCGAAGCCTGGTCGCCCCGCCGCGCGGTGGTGGCCTACCGGTTTGCCGGTGTGTCTGCGGGCGACCGCTTTGCTGCGGCCGGAGCCACGGTAGTGCGCGAACCGTCTGACGACGCTTCGCT
Source organism: uncultured Gammaproteobacteria bacterium (assembly GCA_947085645.1). Lineage (GTDB taxonomy): Bacteria > Pseudomonadota > Gammaproteobacteria > Burkholderiales > Burkholderiaceae_C > Acidovorax. The sequence goes on along the minus strand of CAMTXG010000004.1, from coordinate 105,123 downwards.
GGGGGCTTGGCTTGCGACGCTGGAAGCGGCGCTGCCGGAAAACACCGGCCTTGCCGCGACAAGCGCTGGCGATACCCGCCACGGTGCTGCGGCGTCCTTCACAGAGCCTGCCAGTTTCTGGCGCCTGCCAGAACAAGACCAGGCCTTGCCCGCCCGCCGCTTTGATGACGCCACGCTCACCGACTTTGCCGGGCTGTCCTCCGGCGTGGCGTGCGACTGCCCCAGCCATGTGGCCGAACTGCTCATGCAGATCGCCGGCTTTGAAGCCTACAGCGCGGAATGCACCGATCGCAGTCCGGCCGATGCGCAGCTGCACGCCTACCTGCATCGAACCGCCGGCGTTGCGCGTGTGATGTTTGAAAAAGCGCTGGAACGCGTGGCCCTGGCCGAAGGCTGGGCCCTGCCCTGACATGCTCGTCCGCTATGTAAATCGCCGCTTGACACCGCCATCCCGGAGCACGACCCACCACGCCTTTTCACCATGACGCACGCCCTCGCTGTCCTGATCACTTCCCTGTTGTTTGGCGGCATGACGCTGTACTCGTTCGGCTTCGCCGCCTTCTTGTTCCATGCGCTACCTGCCGCCACTGCGGGTACGACACTGCGCAAGGCCTTCCCGTGGTTCTATGCGTTCGTGATCGCGGCGGCAGGCGTGGCGGCAGCGCTCTGGTGGTGGCACGACACGGTGTTTGCCATCGTCCTGGCGACGGTCGCCATTACCACCGTACCTGCGCGCCAGCTGCTGATGCCCGCGATCAATCGGGCCACCGATGCGGGGCAGCGCCGCCGATTTCAGTGGCTGCACAGCGTGTCGGTTGTGGTCACTCTCGCCCACATTGGTGCAACCGGCTGGGTGTTGGTGAGCATGGTCTGAAGCCGCTGTACACGAACGCCCAAGTCCACGACGCACATTCGCCGCCTCGCCATGCCACGCCGAAATTCACCCCAGGTCATTCGCAACCTGGATGACCTCAGCCATCTGAGTGAAGTAGTCGCAGACAAGCGTCTGGGCCAGCGGTCAGCGGCCAAGAAGAACCGACGCAACCGCCACTACGAGAAGCAGTTCATCCGCAACGCCATGAGTCACCGCGCACCGGAGCTGGCAGACCCTGCCGGAGTTTGAGTCTTTTAGGGCTCTAGCGCTTATCCAGTAAGCGCTAGCAGCTACAAAATTCATAGTTTTGGGTCCAGCATGCCGGCCATCGCAGGTGGCCTGGTCCAATGCTCCGGCGCGCCCGCCCAGCCACCAGCGACAAGGGGCCGCGACCTACACGCTGCACGCTGCCCGGACGGTACAAACGGCTTTTCACCTCCTCGCTCGCCGTGAAACCATCCACACTGCTGGACATTGGCAAGAAGACCGTCGCTGCCTGGGTCGACGACTACGCGCCCAGCATGGGTGCGGCCATCTCTTACTACACCGCGTTCTCCATCGCTCCGCTGCTGGTCATCGTGATCGCCATTGCGGGCTACGTGTTCGGCGAAGACGCTGTCCGGGGTGCTCTTCAGGGGCAGATTGCCGGGCTGGTGGGCAGCGACGGAGCGGTGGCCATACAGGGTTTGATCAGCAGCGCCAGCGAGCCCACGGAGGGGCTGATCGCCAGCGGGGTCAGTCTTGTGGTTCTGCTCATCGGCGCCACTACGGTGTTTGCCGAGATTCAAAGCGCACTCGACCGCATCTGGCACGTGCCTGAAAAAGCCAAGCCCTCCGGTTTGTGGGGCCTGCTGCGTGCGCGTTTTCTGTCGTTCGGGTTGATCCTGGGGCTGGCGTTCCTCTTGATGGCGTCGCTCACGGTGGGTGCGGCAGTCGCGGCCATGGGGAGCTATTTCTCGACCTTGCTGCCCGGGTGGGAGGTGCTGCTTCACGGCATCAATCTGGGGATGTCGTTGGTGGTGGAGACGCTGGTGTTCGCCATGATTTTCAAGTTCATGCCGTCCACCAAGATTGCCTGGAGCGATGTCTGGGTGGGCGCAGCAGTGACCGCAGCGCTGTTCGAACTTGGCAAGCTGCTCATTGGCCTGTACGTGGGCAAGGCGGGCGTCAGTTCTACCTATGCAGCAGCGGGCTCGATCGCCGTCATCCTGATCTGGGTGTACTACGCCGCGCAGATTTTCTTGCTGGGTGCCGAATTCACCAAGGTGTATGCGGGCGAGCGCGGATCGCTCCGTGCTGAGCCCGCAACGCTTGCGCCCGAAACGCCGGTTCGCAGCCGAGACCCTGTCCCCGTGACTGCGGCGAGCGCCTTGCGCACCTCGGCGTCAGGCGGACCGCAAGTCTTTGCGTGGCGGCGGAGCGAAAACGTGCAGGAGATTCCGCTGGAAACGCGCATTGGCATTGTGGTGGTCGTCGGCAGTGCGCTGGCGTTGCGGGCAGCCGTGCTGGCGTTGTTCGAACGAGGCAAGCGGCGCAAACAACGCAATGAGGGCACAGCCCGGCGTGGCGCATGACGATGCGGGGGTGGACCTGCATCTTGTCGCTCCTTCGCGGCAGCGTCGTCCGGCGTGTTTCGCGCTAACCGTCGGCGCGGCAACAGCTCGACATGGGCCCCAGCGCGGGCGACCAGAGCGTGCCAGCGAGCGTCGCCAATGCGTGGGACACCCGAACTGCGCCCTGTCTTGCGCATGTGCTGCTGAGTTCTGCACCGCTTTGAACTTGTGACCGAGGAGCAGCTGCGTCGGTGGCTGGTGCAGGGTGTATGGCGTGTGTGCCCTCGGTGGCGCGCGTGGGCATCTTCGCGGGCATTTGTGCGTGCTCTGCAGATTGGGCATTGCATCGCTAAACTCATCCGACAGCGGGCCGCCACGGCCTCCAACACCTTTTGATTTGCCCTGGAGACTTCTGCATGTCCGACACCACCCCCTACACCCCACCCACCATCTGGCAATGGAACAAAGAAAACGGCGGCCAGTTCGCCAGCATTAACCGGCCCATTGCCGGGGCCACCCATGACAAGGAATTGCCTGTGGGCCGCCACCCGCTGCAACTGTATTCGCTGGGCACGCCCAATGGCGTGAAGGTGACGGTGATGCTGGAAGAGCTGCTGGCGCAGGGCCACAACGGGGCGGAGTACGACGCGTGGCTGATTCGCATCAACGAGGGCGAGCAGTTTGGTAGCGGGTTTGTGTCTGTGAACCCCAATTCCAAGATCCCGGCCCTGCTGGACCGTACCGACCCCGCCAACCCGGTGCGCGTGTTCGAGTCCGGCGCCATCCTGATGTATCTGGCCGAGAAGTTCGGTAGTGCCTTTTTACCCAAGGACGGCGCGGCGCGGGCCGAGTGCCTGTCGTGGCTGTTCTGGCAGATGGGCAGCGCGCCGTTTGTGGGCGGCGGATTTGGGCATTTTTATGCCTATGCCCCGGTCAAGATCGAGTACGCGATCGACCGCTATGCGATGGAGGCCAAGCGCCAGCTGGATGTGCTGAACCAGCGCCTGGCCGTGACCGAGTACGTGGCGGGCAATGAGTACACCGTGGCCGACATGGCGATCTGGCCCTGGTACGGCCTGTTGGTGAAAGGGCAGGCCTACAACGCGGGCGAGTTTTTGCAGGTGCACGAATACACGCATGTGGTGCGCTGGGCCGAGCAGGTGGCCAAGCGCCCGGCGGTGCAGCGGGGGCGCAAGGTGAACCGTGTGCAGGGCGATCTGGCCAGCCAGTTACGCGAGCGGCATGACGCCAGCGACTTTGACACCAGGACGCAGGACAAGATCGAGGCTGCTGCTGCTGCTGCTTCGTCGTCGCCCGCCGCTTGACGGCATTGGAAGGCTTCACACCATGATCACCTTGTACGACTGCGCCACAGCGCCCAGCCCACGCCGCGCGCGCATCCTGCTGGCAGAGAAGGGCGTGGCCCACGACACTGTGCAGGTAGACCTGCGCAGCGGCGAGCAACTGGGCGATGCCTACCGGCAAATCAACCCGCAATGCACCGTGCCCGCCCTGCGCACCGAAGACGGTTTGCTGCTGACCGACAACGCGGCCATCACGGCCTATGTGGAGGCGCGGTACCCACAACCAGCACTGCTGGGCGAGACGCCTGCCGAAAAGGCCGAGATTGCGAGCTGGAACTGGCGCATGGAGTTTGAAGGCCTGCAGGCCATTGCCGAGGCGCTGCGCAATAGCGCGCCCGCCATGGCCAACCGGGCGCTGCCCGGCGCGGTGGACTACCCGCAAATCCCGGCCCTGGCCGAGCGCGGGCTGGTGCGCGTGGGTCAGTTCTTTCACCTGCTCAACGAGCGCTTGGCAGGCCGCGACTTCATTGCTGCCGACCGCTTCAGCGTGGCCGACATCACAGCCGTGGTGGCGGTGGACTTTGCGCGGGTGGTCAAGCACAAGCCGGGCGAGCAGCACCCGCACCTGCTGCGCTGGCGCGCGGCGATGGCAGCGCGGCCGTCAATGTCGTTGTAGCGGTAGCTGCAGAGGTGTCAGCGCTTGGCCGGATGTGCCATAAGGTCGAGTTGACGGTGACGGCCGTGCTCTGAATGCTACTGAATAGATAGCTGTTAGCGATTGCTGGATAAGCGCTGAGGGGCGTTTTGGCTTAAATTTTGGCGCAACCAAGCGGAGCCGTGCGCCGCGCCTGGCGCTCGCTTGCTCAACGCCAGGCGCTAGCCACCAGCTGGCTGTAGTGCACGCCTTTACGCCCCAGCAATTGCTCAAACACCGCCGGGTTGCCTACGTTGTCGCTGCCCAGCATGCTCAAGGTTTCGGTGCACCAGGGCACGCCGGGCACGGCGTCGCCCAGGCGAGCGCTCAGCTGTGTCAGCGGGTCGGGCAGGCGCAGCACATGGGCGGGGCGGCTGCCCAGTTGCTGCCGCAGGCTGGCGATGAACGCGCCCATGGTCAGTGCCTCGGGGCCTGCGCATTCGATGATTCCCTGGGTCTGTAGTGCTGGTCCCATCAGCGCAACGATGGCGGCGGCCAGGTCGTGTACCGACACCGGTTGCACCCGCGCCGTGAGCATGGGGCCCGGGAACAGTGCCACAGGCAGGCGCGCCAGGTTCATGAACAGCGCGCTGCTGTCGCCGCCCTTGCCAAACACCACACTGGGCCGCAGCACGGCAGCGCTCAGGGTGCCTTGCGCCACCAGGCCCAGCAGGTGCGCATCGGCGGCGCGTTTGGTGCTGGCGTAGCGCGTGCTGCTGCCCTCAATGCCCAGTGCCGAGATGTGCACCACGCGCTTGACGCCGGCCTGCGCGCATGCGGTGAACAAAGCAGTGGGCGTGTGCTGGTGCACTGCGTCGATGGGGCGCTTGCTACTGTCGCGCAGCACGCCCACAGCGTTGACCACGGCATCGATGCCAACGAGGCGGGGCAGCCACACATCGGGGGTGGTGTCGTGGGCAAAGTCCATGGGGACCTGTGTTGGCAGCACGGTGCGCTGGCGGGGAGACACCCCGCCCCGCACGGTGTGGCCCGCGTGGGTCAGGGCAGTGGCCACGGTGTGGCCTACAAAGCCGGTGGATCCGGTCAACAGAATGTTCATGCGCAATGCCTCGTGAGTCGGTTGGCTTGTTCTGGTGGGAGCCAGACGCAGATCCTGTTCCTTCGTGTTCCGTGTTCGTGGTCGCCTTTTTTTGCTAATCCGCGGGGCTGAACACCTCGATGCGGTTGCGACCGCCGTTCTTGGCGCGGTACAGGGCTGCGTCGGCGGCCTGCACAAGTGTGTCAGACCCGGTGCCTGCGAGTGGCACCACGCTCGCAATACCCATGCTGAGCGTGACCACGGGGGCGGTGGGCGACCGGGGGTGGTCCAGGGCTGCTTCGTGCAGGCTGTCCATGCAGCGCTGAGCCACCACTGTGGCATCTGCCAGGGGCACGTCTGGCAGCAGCAGCACAAACTCTTCGCCGCCGTAGCGGGCGGCCACTTCGTCGGCCCGCCGCGTCATGGCCTGAAGCAGCTGGGCCACTTTGCGCAGGCATTCGTCCCCCGCCTGGTGTCCGTAGTGGTCGTTGTACAGCTTGAAATGGTCGATGTCGATGAGGATGACAGACAGCGGCATCTGGTGGCGGCCACAGCGCGCCCACTCAGTGGCAAGGCGTTGGTCAAAGCGGCGGCGGTTGCCAATGCCGGTCACCCCGTCCGTGTTGGACAACAGCGCGAGCTGCGCGTTGGCCGCGGCCAGTTCCTGCTCTTTGCGCACCAGCTGGGTCACATCGGTGCGCACGCCTGCAGTGCCGCCCTGGGGGGTGCGGCGTTCGTATGCCTGCACCCATCGGCCTTCGGGCAGCCGCTGCAGCACGGCGTGCTGGGCCGCTCGGTGGTCAGCCATCAGCTGCGCCAGCCATGCTTCTTCGTTTCCGACGGCGTCGGAGTATTGCCCGCGCTCGGCACCGTAGCGCGCGATCTGCTCAAACGTGGTGCCTGGCACGATCATGGGTGCCGAGATGGGGTACAGGCGCCGGTACTGCGCGTTGCACACCACCAGCTTGTCGTCGGCGTCAAACAGCGCAAAGCCTTCGGGTAGTGATTCCACCGCGTCCTGCAGCAGTTCTCGTGCCTGTTGGGCCGCAGCCTGCGCAGCCTCCAGCGCCTGGCGCTGCTCGATCAGGTCGGTGATGTCGAGGCGTACCGCCACCACATAGTTCTCCGGCGTGCGGGTTTCGTAGATGTTGATCCAGCGCCCGTCGGCCAGCCGCTGCACCAGGTTGGATGTGCGGCTGCCGTGCTCAGACAGGCGCTCGGCTATCCATGCCTCTTCGCGGCCCTGGGCCGACGGCACCATGCCCCGCTGCACCGAATGCCGCAGGATGTCGGCAAAGTGTTTGCCCAGGTGCTCCGCGTAGTCCATGTGCGGGTACATGCGCGACAGCTGCTGGTTGTACAGCACGAGCCGGTCCTGCTCGTCAAAGATCTCGATGCTGACGGGCAGGGCCTCTACTGCGCGCTCCAGCAACTGGCGGATGCGCTGGCTTTCCTGGCGGGCTTCGTCTACCTTCTGGCGCTGCTCGATCAGGTCGCTGATGTCCAGCCGCACCACCACGGTCATGCCAGACGGGGTGCGGCTTTCGTGCATGTGCATCCATGCGCCGTTGGGGTAGTGACGTACCTCGGGGCCGGGGCGGTGGCCGCGCAGCGCCATCTCGTGCGCCAGCCACAGCTCTTCCTGTCCGCGCGCTTCTTCGGGAGTGCCGTGTTTCAGTCCCTCGCGCAGCAGTTCTTCGTACGTTTTGCCGAGTGACGTCTGCACGGGCAGGTGCGGGCGCAAATTGGCCATGAAGCTGTTGCAAAGCACCAGCCGGTCATGCTCGTCGTAAATGTCGAGGCCCGCTGGCATGGCATCCACCGCTTCGCACAGTCGGCGTTCGGCGCGCTCGGCGTCGTCCAGCGCTTGTTTCAGCGCGCGCTCCTTGTGCACGGTGTCGGTGATGTCGGATCGCAGCACCACCACGCCGCCACCGTCCAGGTTGCGCTCGGTGATGCGCATCCAGCGGTCGCCGCGCAGCTCTTGCACTTCAGGGGCGGCCGGGGAGCGGTGGCGCGCCATGCGGCCCGCCAGCCAGGTTTCGGCGTCGCGCTGTGCTGCAATGATTTCGCCTGAATTGGCAGCGCGGCGCAGCACGTCTTCAAACCGGGTGCCGTACTCGATGGGCATGGTGGTGCCCGGAACCACCTCGCGGTATTGGGCGTTGCACAACACCAGGCGATCTTCTGCGTCGTAGATGGCCAACCCATCTGGCAGGATGTTGAGGGTGGCCGTCAGCTGTACGCTGGCCCTTCGGGCTTCTTGCTGGGCTGCGCTGGCAGCGGCGCCAAGGGTGGCGGCGTGCTGAGATATCCGATGCCACAAGATAGCCATTGCCGCCAGTCCCAGCCCCGCTGCCACCAGGGCCGCGCGGGCTAAGGCGGGTAGCGCCTGGCTGGCCAGAGCCCACATCAACAGCCCCAGTCCGCCCGCACCGCACAGCGCCACCACGGGCCGTGCCAGAGGGTGTTCGCGGTGTGGGCTGGGGTTCATGGTGCGGGGCATCCCCAAGTGGCGGTCGCAGGACTTTATTGTTTGCAGAGAGGCTGCTTCCCTCGTTGGCACCGCTTTGGCGCAAAACGTCGCAAGGAGCGCTCGTTCCTTGAATAGGCTGTCGGAAAGTCTAGCAGCGGTATCTGATTTCTCATACCCGGAAATGCCGGGAAGGCGCAAACGCCCTAGTGCAGTGCTTCACGCTTGATGGCACAAATAAAAAGGATGGGTTTTTGGCGCTGGAAAGGCGCAAACCGGAGCGATACCGGGTGTGTCGCGAGGATTTGCAACGCCGCCAGGGGCGAAAAGACGCCTTTTTATGTGCCAGATAGCGTGAAACTCTGCACTAGACTGCGGGTCCGTTCCCGCTTGTCTGTCGTTCCCCCCTTTTTTTCTGCTGGAGAAGCCCGATGCTCAATGACGACCTCCATTCCGACGCCGTGGCGTTGTTGCCTGGCCGTACCACCGAAGCGGGCGCCACCCGCCGCACTGCGCTGCAGGCCGCTCTGGGCCTGGGGTATGCCGCGGCTGCTGCGCCGGTGATGGCCCAGGCCGCCATTGCCACGCCGGCCGACGGCCTGACGGCGGGGGAGGTGAGCTTCACCGTCAACGGCTTCAAGGTGCCTGCCTACCGCGCGGCGCCCGCAGGCAAGACGGGCCTGCCCGTGGTGCTGGTGATCCAGGAAATTTTTGGCGTTCATGAATACATCGCCGACACCTGCCGCCGTTTTGCCAAGGCGGGCTACCTGGCCATCGCACCCCAGCTGTATGCCCGCCAAGGCGACCCGGCCAGTTACACCGAAATTGCCAAGCTGCAGGCCGAGCTGGTGTCCAAGGTGCCTGATGCGCAGGTGATGGCCGACCTGGATGCCGCCGTGGCGTGGGCCGCTGCCAATGGCGGTGACGCGGCACGCGTGGGCATCACCGGGTTTTGCTGGGGTGGCCGCATTACCTGGCTGTATGCCGCGCACGGCCCGGTCAAGGCGGGTGTGGCCTGGTACGGCCGCCTGGTGGGCCAGGCTAGCGCATTCACGCCCAAGCACCCGGTGGACGTCGCGCCCATCCTCAAGGCGCCCGTGCTGGGCCTGTATGGCGAAAAAGACACCGGCATCCCTCTTGACACGGTTGATAAGATGAAAGCTGCCCTGGCCAGTGGTTCGCCACAGGCCAAGGCTTCGGAGTTTGTGGTGTACCCCGACGCGCCCCATGCCTTCCATGCCGACTACCGCGCGAGCTTCCGCAAGGAAGCTGCCGAAGACGGCTGGAAGCGGGCCCTGGACTGGTTCAAAAAACACGGCGTGGTCTGACCGATTGCGATACCGGCTTGGCGGCGAGTGCGTCGCCCGAAGCCGCCCCGCACTGTGGGGCGGCTTTTTTTGGTTCTGTGGCGGGCGTGGCGAGGGGGATGGAAATATGAATAAAAATGGCCTGCAGGGCTTATCTATAAAGCGCAATAAGCTATGACTTTGGTAGCAATCATTCTGGCCACGCTGGCCGCAGGTATTGGCAGCGTATGGCTGGCCGCACTGCTGATGCGCATGGGCCTGGGCGGGCGGTCCGGCAGCGTGGGCCCCCAGCATCTGCTGAGCCTGGCGGCGGGCGCCTTGCTGGCCACGGCCTTCATGCATCTGTTGCCCGAGGCGTTTGAAAGCCAGGCCAGCGCCCACGACCTCTTTGCGACGCTGCTGGTCGGCGTGGTGTTCTTCTTTCTGCTGGACAAGGCCGAGCTGTGGCACCACGGCCATGAGCACAGCCACGCTGAGCCCGCCAAGCCGGAACACGGACACGACCACGCGCATGCGGACGAAGGCCATGGCCACGCGCACCACCATCACCACGGCCCGCGCGCGGGCGGCTGGGCGGTGCTGACCGGCGACAGCGTGCATTGTTTTGGCGACGGCATCTTGATTGCATCGGCCTTCATGGCCGACATCCGGCTGGGTGTGATTGCCGCCGTGTCGGTGCTGGCGCACGAGGTGCCCCACCACATGGGGGACCTCGTGGTGCTGCGCCAAAGCAGTCCCAACCGGCGCATCGCGCTGGTCAAGGTGTCGTTGGCTGGCGCGGTGACTGCGCTGGGTGGGCTTCTGGGCTACTTTCTGGTGGGGCAGTTTGAGGACTTTCTGCCGTACTTCCTGGCCGTGGCGTCGAGCAGCTTCATCTACGTGGCGCTGGCCGACCTGATCCCGCAGCTGCAAAAACGCCTGACAGCCCGCGAAACCGTGGCACAGATCGCGTGGCTGGTGGCGGGTATGGTGGTGGTGACGCTGGTCAGCGGGGTCGCCCACGCGCATTGAGACGCTGGGATGGTTCGAGGCTGAAGGTTGTTGTCTTGACCCAACTCAAGGCGTGCCAAGGCGGATGTGCCACTCTGGTGACATGACCTCTCTTCACGCTGCCACTGTCACCCTGGGCCTGCTGGTGCAGCCCAGCCGGTTCCTCTTCTTCACCGGCAAGGGCGGCGTGGGCAAAACATCGCTGTCCACCGCGGCGGCCATTGCACTGGCCGATGCCGGGCGCAAGGTGCTGCTGGTCAGCACCGACGCGGCCTCCAACCTGGACGAAATGCTGGGCGTGCCGCTGTCCAACCAAGCGGTGGCAGTGCCCGGGGTGCCGGGCCTGCACATGCTCAACATCGACCCCGACACGGCAGCCGAGGCCTACCGCCAGCGGGTGCTGGCACAGCTCGAATCCACCGCCACCGCCGACGAGCGCTCGACAGTGCGCGAACAGCTTTCGGGCGCCTGCACCACCGAGATCGCGGCGTTTGATGAATTTGCTGCGCTGCTGGCCAGCGAGGGCAGCGCACGCGGCCAGGGGTTTGACCATGTGGTGTTCGACACCGCACCCACTGGCCACACGCTGCGGCTGCTGAGCTTGCCCAAGGCGTGGACCGGGTTCCTGGCGGGCAACGACCGGGGGGCCTCGTGCCTGGGCCCGCACTCGGGGCTGAAGATGCAGGAAGAGCGCTTCAACGCCGCCCTGGCCGCGCTGAGCAACCCGGCACTGACCACCGTGGTGCTGGTCACCCGGCCCGACCCGCGCCCCATGCAAGAAGCGTCACGCACCGCGCAAGAGCTGCGTGCGCTGGGCCTGGCCCACCAGCGGCTGGTCATCAACGGCGTGTTCCACGCCAGCCACCCGGGCAGGGACGCGGTGGCCGATGCAATTGAAGCGCTGGGCCGCGAGGCCCTGGCCTCCATACCCGACGCCCTGGCTGCCTTGCCCCGCGACGAAGTGCCGCTGCGCGCGTTTGACACGGTGGGTGTGCCCGCGCTCAGGGGCTTGCTGGGCGGCGGCGTTGCGTCCACTTCAGTCGCATCGTCTGCGTCTTCTGTCCTGCCTGACCACCCTCTGCAGGCAGCGCCCCTGGCCGCCATGGTGGATGCGCTGGCGGCCAAGGGTCACGGTTTGATCATGGTGATGGGCAAGGGTGGCGTCGGCAAGACCACCATCGCCGCTGCGCTGGCCGTGGGCCTGGTGCAGCGCGGGCACGCTGTGCACCTCACCACCACCGACCCGGCCGCGCATGTGCAAGACCAGCTCGACGGCAGCCTGCCGGGGCTGAAGGTGGGGCGCATCGACCCGCACGCCGAGACCCAGGCCTATATCGACAAGATCATGGCCACGCGCGGCAAGGCGCTGGACGACGCGGGCCGCGCTCTGCTGCTGGAAGACCTGCAGTCGCCCTGCACCGAAGAGGTGGCTGTGTTCCACGCGTTCAGCCGCGTGGTGAACGAGGCGCGCAGCGCCTTTGTGGTGCTGGACACCGCACCCACCGGCCACAGCCTGCTGCTGATGGACGCCACCGGCGCCTACCACCGGCAGATGACGCAGCAGTACGAGGGTAGCGCAAACTCAAAACACATCATCACGCCGCTGATGCGCCTGCAGGACGCCGACATGACCCACGTGGTCATCGTCACGCTGCCCGAAGTCACGCCCGTCAGCCAGGCCGCTGCCCTGCAGGACGACCTGCGCCGCGCGCACATTGAGCCCTGGGCCTGGGTCATCAACAAAAGTGTGGCCGCCACCGGCACCAGCGACCCGCTGCTGCAGGCTCGCCTGGTGGGTGAGCGCCAACAGGCGGCGCGCATTGCCGACGGCTTGGCGCAGCGTACCTATGTGTTGCCCTGGCTGCCCACGCCGCCGGTGGGCGTGGCAGCGCTGGGGGCGCTGGGGGCGTTGGTGGCGGGGTGAATGCTGGCCAGCATTGGGCAATCGGCATGGATTGCTATCAAATATATAGCTTTTAGCGCTTGATGGATAAGCGCTGACGGCCAAAAAGACTTCAAATCTATGCCGCGCAAGTCATATGCGGGGCATTGCCGTGCTGCGCTCTGTCAGCGCGCCAACTCTTCGCGCACCGCTGCCACCTGGCGGCGCGAGACGATCAGCAACTCGGTCGAGCCCAGCAGCCGCACGGCCCAGCCTTCGCCTTCTTCGGGGTCATAGTGTTTTTCAAGCGCGCGCAGGGCGCGGCGGGCCACCAGGGCGTTGCGGTGGATGCGCAGGAAGCGGGGGGCAAACCGGGTTTCCAGATCGCTCAGAGCGCCGTCCATGATGTAGCTGCGCGTGGCGGTGCGCACGGTCACGTACTTTTGCTCGGCTTTGAAATACAGCACCTCGGCCAGTGGCAGGCGCTCGGTGCGGCCCCGGTCCTGGATCAAAAGGGTGTCGCCGTCCTGCACGCTGGGGGTGGTGGGCGTCGGGGCGCGGCTACCGCGCTGCACCTTGGCCAGCGCCTGCTGCAGGCGTTCGCGGCGCACGGGTTTCGTGAGGTAGTCCACGGCATCCAGCTCAAACGCGCTCACGGCGTGGTCCGCATGCGCCGTCACAAACACCACGGCGGGCGGTTGGGGCAGGGTCTGCAGCGTGTGCGCCAGGGCCAGCCCGTCTTGCCCGGGCATGTGGATGTCCAGCAGCACCAGGTCAAACGCGCGCCCGCCGGTGGGGCCCAGCAGGGCCATGGTCTCGGCAGCGTTTGAGGCCTCGGCCACCGTGGTGCGGCAGGTGTCTGCGCAGTCGGCCAGCAGGGTGCGCAGGCGGCTGCGCGCCAGGGCTTCGTCGTCAACGATGAGGATGTTCATGGTTGGTAGGGGTGGGGTCTGCGGGAGCGGCGGGGTTCATCACGACCCCGCGGCGCGGGGTGTCGCTGCGACGTCGGGGGCTACCGCTGCGCTGGTCGCGGGTTCTGCCGGGGGCGGCCCGGCGGGGTTTGGTGTCGGCGGCGGGCAGGGTGATGCGTACCTGGTACAGGCCGTCCAGCACACCCGCCGTGAACTCGCCCTGCACATCGTGCAGCAGCGCCAGCCGCGCGCGCACATTGGCCAGCGCAATGCCATGGCCTTTGGAGGGTGGCTCATCGCCGTTGCCGTTTTTGCCTTCTTTGGGCGGCAGGGTGTTGGTGATGCGTATCACCACGCGGCTGCCGCGCAGCTCGGTCAGCACCCGCAGCTTGCCACCGCGCGCGCTAGGCTCCACGCCGTGCTTGACGGCGTTTTCGACCAGCGGCTGCAGCAGCAGCGGGGGCAGGCGGGCGCTGTCGGTGCGTGGGTCCAGGTTCCACTGCACCTGCAGGCGCGTGCCAAAGCGCACCTGCTCAATAGCCAGGTAGCGGCGCGCCAGCGTGATCTCTTCGGCCAAGGTCACCGATTCGCCTTGCTCGATGAGCGCGTGGCGAAACAGGTCGGACAGGTCCTCCAGCAGCGACTCGGCCTTGGCGGGCTCTTCGCGCACCAGGGCGATGGCGCTGTTGAGGGTGTTGAACAAAAAGTGTGGGCGAATGCGCGACTGCAGTTCGGTCAGCCGCGCCGTGGTGGCCGCCGGGGTGCGCCCCCGCGCACGCAGTACCAGGGCTGCCACCAGCAGGGCGGCCAGCAGGGCGCCGGTGGCCGTGCTGGCCAGCCAGGGCGGCGATGCGGCTGCGCCAACCAGTGCGAGCATGGCGCAGGCATAGGCACCGGCCAGCGCGCCCAGCACTACGCCCGCCACATATTGCTGCGCCATCGACAGGCGCTGCAACAGGGTTTTGAGACTGCATGCGGTGATCAGCCATACCAGCGTGGCGGGCAGCGCACCCCCCGTGAGCAGTGCCAGGCTGGCCAGCCATTCGACGGGGCTGCTGGCGCCGTACATGGCGCCCACGCCCAGCACCAGCTCCACAAACAGCACAGCCCGCAGCACCACACCCGCCTGGCAGGCGTCAAAAACCAGCGCCCGGCCCCGGGGCGGCTGGCCGCCGGGGCCTCCGCCAGCGGCGGCGCGCACACTGCGCGCAGGCCCTTCTTGCAGGGCGGAATCCGGCAGTGGGGGCTGGGTCGATAAAATTTGGGTGTTTTGCATTGCGGCATCCGGGCAGTCCGGGTGTCTGAACCACCGGATTATTGCCCTCCTTATGTCCAAAGCCCAAGCCACCAGCGCTGACTCTGCGCCATCCCACAACCAGCTCGACACCAAGGCCCAGGCCTGGTCGGCGCTGTTTTCCGAGCCCATGAGCGATCTGGTCAAGCGCTACACCTCCAGCGTGTTCTTCGACAAGCGCCTGTGGCAGGCCGATATTGCAGGCAGCCTGGCGCACGCCGAGATGCTGGCTGCGCAGGGCATCATCGGTGCCGATGACCACGCCAGCATCCAGCGCGGCATGGCACAGATCGCGTCCGAGATCGAGTCCGGCGCGTTCGAATGGAAGCTGGACCTGGAGGACGTGCACCTGAACATCGAGGCGCGCCTGACCCAATTGGTGGGCGACGCCGGCAAGCGCCTGCACACTGGCCGCAGCCGCAACGACCAGGTGGCCACCGACGTGCGCCTGTGGCTGCGCGGCGAGATCGACCTGATCGCCGATCTGCTGAAAGAGCTGCAGGTATCGCTCGTCGATGTGGCCGAGCAGAACGTCGAGGTCATCCTGCCCGGCTTTACCCACTTGCAGGTCGCCCAGCCCGTGAGCTTTGGCCACCACATGCTGGCCTATGTGGAAATGTTTGCACGCGACGCAGATCGCATGGCCGACGTGCGCCGCCGCACCAACGTGCTGCCTCTGGGCAGCGCTGCCCTGGCTGGCACCACCTACCCGCTGGACCGCGAACGCGTCGCAAAAACGCTGGGCATGGTGGATGTGAACGGGTCCCCCGTGGTGTGCCAGAACAGCCTGGACGCGGTAAGCGACCGCGACTTCGCCATCGAGTTCACCGCCGCCGCCAGCCTGTGCATGGTGCACGTGAGCCGCCTGAGCGAAGAGCTCATCATCTGGATGAGCCAGAACTTCGGCTTCATCAAGATCGCCGACCGCTTCACCACGGGCAGCTCGATCATGCCGCAGAAGAAAAACCCCGACGTGCCCGAACTCGCACGCGGCAAGACCGGCCGCGTGGTCGGCCACCTGATGGGCCTGATCACCCTGATGAAGGGCCAGCCCCTGGCCTACAACAAGGACAACCAGGAAGACAAAGAGCCGCTGTTCGACACCGTGGACACGCTCAAAGACACGTTGCGCATCTTTGCCGAAATGGTGGGCGGCCAGCTGGACCCCGCCACGGGCAAGAAGGAAGGCGGTATCACCGTCAACGCGCAGGCCATGGAGCAGGCCGCGCTCAAGGGCTACGCCACGGCAACGGACCTGGCCGACTACCTGGTGAAAAAGGGCCTGCCCTTCCGGGACGCGCACGAGACGGTGGCCCACGCCGTGAAGGCGGCCACCACCCATGCCTGCGATTTGTCGGAGCTGCCGCTGGCCGTGCTGCAGGGCTTTCACCCGCAGATCGAAAAGGACGTGTACGAGTGCCTGAGCCTGCGCGGGTCGCTCAACGCCCGCAACACGCTGGGAGGCACGGCGCCTGCGCAGGTGCGCGCCCAGCTGGCGCGGCACCGGCTGCGGTTGGCCTGATTCTTGCGCCGATTCGAGCACATCCCATCTGGAGGTTTGCCATGACTCCATCGCGCCCGTAGCCTGCTGTTTCGTCTCTTGCGCACCAGCGCCTTTCTGGGGGCCGCGCTGACCGTGGGGCTGGCGTCGGCGCAGTCGGGCAAGCCCATGCGCCTGCTGGTGGGCTTCCCACCGGGTGAGGGGTCGGACGCCATTGCGCGGACCTTGTCCGACAAGCTCAAGGACGAACTGGGCGTGCCCGTGGTGGTAGAGAGCCGACCCGGCGCGGGCGGCCAGATTGCAGCCCAGGCGCTCAAAGCCGCAGCGCCTGACGGCACCACGCTGTTCATCACGCATGACCACACCATTTCCATCCTGCCCCAGGTGGCGAAGAACCCAGGCTTTGACCCCGCGCGCGACTTTGCGCCCGTGGTGGGTTTTGCCACGTTTGTGAATGCGTTTGCGGTGTCGGGTGGCACGCCCGCCAAGTCGTTCAGCGACTATGTGGGCTGGGTCAAGACAGCGGGCGGCGGCAAAGGGGCGGTGGGCATTCCGGCCCCGGCTTCGACCCCAGAGTTTCTGGTCAAGCTGATCGGGCAGAAGTACCAGCTGGACCTGGTGTCCGCGCCGTACCGGGGCAGTGCGCCCATGATGGCCGACATGCTGGGCAACCAGATTGGCGCGGGTGTGGCGTCGGTATAGGACTTCATTGAGAACCACAAGGCCGGCAAGGTGCGGGTGGTGGGCGTGCTGGGCACCAAGCGCCAGGCCGCGATGCCCGATGTGCCCACGTTTGACGAAATGGGTTTGAAGGGCTTTGAAGACCTGCCGTATTACGGCATCTACGCGCCCACTGGTACACCACAGAAGTTCATTACCGACTTCTCCAATGCCATGGCCAAAGTGGTGGCCATGCCCGATGTGCGCGACCACCTGACCGCCATGGGCCTCACCGTGGGCCACATGTCGCCCCAGCAACTGGCCGCGCGCCAGCAGGCTTATACCGACGCCTGGGTCAAGATCATCAAGACCAGCGGGTTCGTGGCGCAGTGAACATCGGGTGGCGCTGAACGGTGCTGCTCGGCGCAGCCCCGTCATGCCACCGTTTAACCGCTGAACCTCCAAGCCGGTTTCTGTCGTAGCTCCCGCCATGCCCCCACGCCACCTGCCTGCCAACTGGATACACCACCGACTGCTGCCACTGGTGGCGGGGCTTTGCAGCAGCACGCTGGCTGCCGTTCTGGCCTGGGTGGTGATCGATATCTCCCACAACAAGGCCCGCACCGAGATCACGGCGCAGGCGCAAAGCCACCTGCTGCAGATCCGTGACCGGCTGGACCGGCAGCTGCAGAGCACGCTATCGGTGCCCGAAACCGTGGCCGCCTTCCTGGCGGCCCAGGGCAGCATGACCCCCGAGATCTTTTCCACGGTGGTCGGGCGCCTGCTGGAGCACCAGCGCAACATCCGCAACCTGGCATTGGCGCCGGACAACGTCATCAGTGACATCTACCCCCGGCTGGGCAACGAGCGCGCTTTGGGGCTGCGCTACCTGGACAACCCGCAGCAGCGGGGCGCCGTGGAGCGCGCCATCCAGACCCGCCGTACGGTGGTGGCGGGGCCGATTCCGCTGGTACCGGGCGGTCTGGGCATCATCAGCCGAACGCCGGTGTTTCTGGCCCACCCTCCTGGGCGGGCGCCGGTGGATGGGCCCAAGTACTGGGGCATTGTGTCGCTCACGGTCAATGCCGACACGCTGTATGCGGACGTGGGGCTCACCACCGAGCAGATGGGTTTTCAGATCGCCGCGCGGGGCCTGGACGCCACCGGGTCGCAGGGCGCGGTGTTCATTGGGCGGCCTCAGATTTTTGACGAGTCCCCGGCCACGCTGGATGTGCCCCTGCCGGGCGGTGGCAGTTGGACCTTGGGTGCCGTACCCACCGGTGGCTGGGCGGCGGCAGGCCGCGCTCCGGCGCTGGTTGTGATGCTTTCATACGCCTTTGCGCTGGTGGTGGGCTTGCTGAGTGCGCGGCTCATGCGTGCACACCAGCAGGTGTTGGCCCTGGCCACGCACGACCGGCTTACCGGACTGCCCAACCGGCGGCTGTTTGAAGACCGCATTTCGCAAGCCATGCTGGCCGCCCACCGCGACCACCGCGCAGGCGCCTTGCTGCTGGTGGACCTAGACGGCTTCAAGGCCGTGAACGACGACCTGGGCCACGCAAGCGGCGACCAGGTGCTGGTGCGCGCCGCACAGCGCCTTGCGGGCATTGCGCGCGCCAGCGACACGGCTGCGCGCCTGGGGGCGATGAGTTTGCACTGGTGCTCAACGTGGTGGAGTCGCCCGATGCCGCGATGGACGCGGCCCAGCGGGTGCTGGCCTCGCTGGCTTCGCCCATTGTGCTGGACAACGGCCAACACGTGCTGATTGGCGCCAGCATCGGTGTGGCCCTGTTCCACGGGCACGCGGTGGAGTCCCTGCCCGCACTGATGGACCGCGCCGACCGCGCGCTCTATGCCAGCAAGCGCAATGGCAAAGGGCTTGCCACCTTCGCTGAGGCATCGGGGGCTACCGGAGACCTGGGGGACGCTGTTATGGCGCGTGCGCCGTCGGCCGCTACTGCCACCACGCCGGCCAGCCCTCCGCTTGTGCAGGGCTGATCGTCGTCGTCCCTCTGGGCGCCTGCGTTACAGCATGGCCGTGCGCTGCTGTTCAGCGCGTGATGCGCCGATGGCGGTCTCCACATTCTTAACCTCTTCAGGGGGTGGCAACACAGCAGGCATGCCCAGCGCTTCAATGGACAGCTCTCGGCACCAGCCCTTGGTGTGATAGAGGTGGTGGTCCTCGTCCTGCTCCACCGCCTCGTGGGCCTGTTTCAGCGCCTTGCCGATGTCGCCAGTGGCCACCTCAGCCACCTTGCCCAGCAGCTCCCAGTTGGCGTGGTCTTTGGTTTCTGCATGCACCACACATTCGCAGGCCACCAGCTGGGCTGCTGCGGGTTTGCCGCCCTTTTGCGCCAGTTCCATGGCTTTCACCAGCGACTCGCCGATGTGTTTGACCACCGCGCGCGTGGGTGTCTGCATGTCCGGGTCTAACCCCAGGGTGTCGCACAGGCTGCGCACCACGTTCTGATGGGTCAGGGTTTCTTCCAGATATTCCTCCCACTCCTTCTTCAGGTCGGGATTGATGGCGCAGGCGATGGCGGTGCGGTAGACCTGCTCGCCGCCGAGTTCGGTCTCCATCATCTGGATGACCAGGTCGCTGAGTTGTTGGCTGTCATAGCGGGCTTTGGACATCATGGGTCTCCTGGGTTGCCTTGGTTGATGAAAGAACAGGTAGAAAACAACTCATGCCAGCGTGCGCACCTTGGGCTCGCGGTCCCACTGGCGGGTTTGTGCGGCGGCGATGAAGCCCTGCGCGTCGGCCGGGTCCACCACGCCTGCGTCGGGCTCAATGCCTCCGGCTTCCAAAATGGCACGGGTGCCTTTGCAGGCGGCTATCGCCTTCAGGTGGCCAAACGCATCGCGGAACCAGTCCACCGCGGCGGCCTCCTTGGCCAGCACGGCGCCCATGTCAGGCGACAGCACTGAGGCCACCGCGTCAAACACCACCGACGGCGTGCCCGCCAGTTGGCCGTCGGCAGGCAGCAGGGTGCCGTCCTTCAGCACCGCCCCACCCACCTTGGGCGACACGATCTTGACGGTGGCTCCCACCTTTTCCAGCGCCTTGCGCAGATTGGCCACCGAGGTGCCGTTGGACCCATCGGCCACCAGAATGCCCACGCAACGCCCCTGCAGCGTGGGCTTCATGCGGTCGATGATGCGCAGCGCGGGCGACAGCGCCAAGTCTTGCACTGGCTCAGCCGTCTGGGGCGCGGGCGGCAGGGCCTGCATGCCCAGGCCGTTGGCCACGCGCTGTGCCAGTTCCGCATCCACATGCTGCAGATGGCCCACCACGGCTTCACGCACATGCACGGTGGCTACTTTCGAAAGCTCGAACACCAGAGCCGACGCCATGTGCGCCTGCTCCAGCGGGCTTTGGCTGCGAAAGAACATGCGCGCCTGGCTGTAGTGGTCGGCAAAACTCTCGGGGCGCACGCGGCCCTTCACGCCGTCGTCGGCCTGCGCAAAATGGCGGAAACCCTGCGCTTGTGATGCACGGGGCGTGTCGCCCTGCAAGCTGCTGGGCTCGTAGTTGACGCGGCCCTTGGGCACCTGCATCTGCATGTGCCCATCGCGCTGCATGTTGTGAAACGGGCACTTGGGTGCGTTGATCGGAATCTGCGCAAAGTTGGGCCCGCCCAGGCGCGACAGCTGCGTGTCCAGGTACGAGAACAAACGGCCTTGCAGCAATGGGTCATTGCTGAAGTCAATGCCTGGGGGCACGTTGGCAGGGCAAAAAGCCACCTGCTCGGTCTCGGCAAAAAAGTTGTCAGGCCAGCGGTTGAGCACCATGCGGCCGATGGGCTGCAGCGGGATCAGCTCTTCAGGGATGAGCTTGGTGGGGTCCAGGTGGTCGAACGGGAAACGCTCAGCGTCTTCTTCAGTAAACAGCTGCACGGCCAGTTCCCATTCAGGGAAGTCCCCGGCTTCGATGGACTCGAACAAATCGCGGCGGTGAAAGTCGTTGTCTGCCGCCTGCAGCTTGAGCGCCTCGTCCCACACGGTGGACTGAATGCCCAGCTTGGGGCGCCAGTGGAACTTCACAAACGTGCTCTCGCCCGCGGCGTTCAGCAGCCGGAAGCTGTGCACGCCAAACCCTTCCATCGTGCGCAGGCTGCGCGGGATGGTGCGGTCGCTCATCGCCCACATGATCATGTGCATGGTTTCGGGCATCAGCGAGACAAAATCCCAGAAGGTGTCGTGGGCGCTACCGGCCTGTGGGAAGCCACGGTCGGGCTCCATCTTCACGGCGTGCACCAGGTCCGGGAACTTCATCGCGTCCTGGATGAAGAACACCGGGATGTTGTTGCCCACCAGGTCCCAGTTGCCCTCGGGTGTGTAGAACTTGACGGCGAAGCCGCGCACATCGCGCGGGGTATCCACCGAGCCTGCGCCGCCCGCCACGGTCGAAAAACGCGTGAAGACGGGCGTTTGCACACCCACTTCGGCCAGCACCTTGGCGGTGGTGTATTGCTTGAGCGAATGCGTGAGTTCAAAAAAACCATGCGCTGCAGAACCGCGCGCATGCACGATGCGCTCTGGGATGCGCTCGTGGTCAAAGTGGGTGATCTTCTCGCGCAAGATGAAGTCTTCAAGCAGCCCAGGGCCACGCGGGGACGCACGCAGCGAATTCTGGTTGTCTGCCACCGGAATGCCCTGCTGCGTGGTCAGCACCGGGTGTTTGCCGCCGGCCTGTTGCTGCAGTTCGCCCGCGTTGCCGCGGTAGGTGTCGGCTTGGGTGGAGGATGGGGCTGCAGACGGCGATTTTGTCGCCGCGCCGCGCGAAGTAGGGGGTCGTGCCATGGGCGCTCCTGAGGGGTTCTGAGGGATCATTGAAGACAAGCCAACATCGTTGGACAGCAGCCCCGGCCTCGGAGTAGGACGCAACCCCATCTGCACGTGGTCGCCAACACTAAATCGGCCACGACACTTCGCCTCGGGCGGGTGCTGGGGTTTGCTACGCTATTGCCCACTTGCCGCATGGACGCGCCTTGAACGCGTTCCGGTGGTTGTCGCTAACGTCGCCCACACCGATCCATGTTCTACGCCATCCCTCTCGAACACCGCCCCTCGTGGCGCAACCCACCGTGGATGACAGTGCTGCTGATCGTGGTCAACATGATCGTGTTCTGGGGGCCCCAGCGCAGCGAAGAAAACGCCCGCGACCGCGCTGCCACGTTCTATGTGGCCAGCCCCTTGCCCGCCATCGAAGTCCCGCGTTTTGTGGCCTGGCTGGAGGAAACCGGCGACAAGCACCTGAAGCAAGCGCGCGCCCTGCAAAAGGCGGGCAATCACCGCATGCTGCTGCGCTGGATGGAGCAGGAAGACGACTTTCAGCAGCGCGTGAAAGCTGCGGGATTTGTGCCGACAGAGGACCCGCGCTACGCTGACTGGCGATCTGCCCGCACCCAGTACGAGGCCCGGCTGCCCGCGCCGTTCACGCGCAAGTGGGCACAAAGCTACGCCAAGGACGCCGAGCCCGATCCCGTCACCTGGCTCACCGCCACGTTTTTGCATGGCAGCACCGGACACCTCATTGGCAACATGGTGTTCTTGTTTCTGTTCGGCTTTTCGGTGGAGCTGGCACTGGGCCGGGGTTGGTACCTGGCGTTCTATCTACTGGGCGGCCTGGGTGGGTCGCTGCTGGCAGGCTGGGCCTATGCAGGCACAGGCAGCTATGGCCTCGGGGCCTCAGGGGCCGTGTCGGCCCTGATGGGCATGTATGCCGTGCTCTACCGCTTGCGGCGGGTGCGTTTTTTTTACCAGCTGTTTTTCTATTTCAACTACGTCACTGCCCCCGCGTTGCTGCTGCTGCCCGCGTGGATTGCGAACGAGCTGCTGCAGCACTGGCTCAGCGGCCAGGGCGTGGCCTACATGGCCCACCTCGGGGGCCTGGTCACGGGTGCATCGCTGATGGCGCTGACCATGCTGCTGCGCAAAAAGCCGCTGGAGGTGCCCGTGTCGCGGGATGATGCGAAAGAAGACGACGGCTTTGACGCCCACGTGGCCCATGCCCAGCGTCTGGCGCAAGGCATGCAATTTGAAAAGGCCCTGACCCAATGGCGCGCAGCCGCCCAACTGCGTCCGCAACACCAGCCTGTGCTGAGCGCATGGTTCAAAACCGCATCCCTGTGGCCCGACAGCGAAGACTTCCACCGCGCCGCGCGCCGCATCTTCCGACTGCAAGCGCACGATGCACAGACGCTCGATTTTCAGCACACCAGCTATTGCACCTACCTGGACAAAGCCAAGCCAGGCGCGCGTCTGCAGCCCGAAGACATGGTCCGCCTGTCACGCCGCTTTGCGCGTGCGCAGCAGTGGGGCGATGCGGAAAAGCTGTTCAACGCGCTGCACAAGACCGCCCCCACGCACCCCGAGCTGGGGGAGACACTGGGCATGCTGGTGTCGGCCCTGTGCCAGGCGGGGCGGCGCGAGCAGGCCGCTGCCTTGGGGCCGCAGCTGCAGGAGCTGGCGCCGGGGAGTGCGGCGTTGCGGGGGCTGAAATAGAGGTGAAATTTCAGTCAAATTGGCTGTTGGCGCTTATCCAGTATGCGCTGGCAGCTATTGTTTTTGCAGTTTCGGTGTTTCTTCCCCCGCCTGTTCGGACTGCCCTTGTCGACGCCTGGCGTGCTGGTTTGCAGAGCGTGCTGGAGTTAATGGAGGAATCCAGAAACCTCCACGACTGCCAGCCCATCAATGCCGATGCGCAACCTGCTCCCCCAACCCAACGGGCCCCTGGCCATACCCGCCCATCGGCCCCGCCGGAGTCGTGGAAGGAGCAGTTGGCGGCGCCCTCCGTACCCTTGGCACAACGCTCAGCTGCACGGTGTCCAGCACCGGCCCCGGCACCACGTTCAGCGCCTTGCGTGGCAAATCAATCAACTGCTCGGCGTGCCACACCCGCACTTGCGCGGCGCCGTCCGGCACGCCCGGAAAGCGGGCAATGCCATCGGCATCGGTCTTGAGCGTCCAGCCCGAGTCCGTCACAAACACATGACCGCGCATGGAGCCGTGCAGGTGGCATGACAGCAGCAGCACCCCTGGCGTGTCGAGCTTGACCTCGCTGAAGTTGGCGGGCTTGCCGTCGGCCTTGCCAGCCAGGCGCAGCTCAAACCCGGTGTTGGCGTTGGCGGCTGCGGCCGACAGGCCCGCCGCCGCACCGCGCACGTGGTGGTCCCAGCGGTCCTGGTTGGTAAACCGCACCGTGGCGCCGGGCTCGACCACCGTGACGGCGGGCACGAAGCGCATTTTTTCCTGCTCGATGGTGGGGTTGGCCTGCAGCAGGCTGGGGGGCGTGCCGCCGGTGGTGCCGGGGTACACCACCACCACGGCCTCGGGCACGGGTTTTCCGTCGCGGTCCAGCACCTGGATCTGAACGTTTCCGGCACTGGCGCTTACCCACAGAGCGCTAGCAGCTACAAAAATAATAGTATTTTTCATGCGGACTTTTTTCAGCGGATGGTGATCACATCGCGGTGCATGGGCGCCAGCAAGGCCAGCAGGCGGTTTTGCTGAGCGAACGGTATGCCCTGGGCATCCATGGCGCCTTGCAGCACCTCCACCAGGGCGTTGAAGTGGCCCTTGTTGATGTCCATGTCGGCATGGGCCGATTTCATGTCAGCGCCTTCATATTTGCAAGGGCCGCCGCTTAACTGGCAGATCTGGTCGGTCAGGCTTTCCTTCAGGGCGGCAGGTTTCACGTCCTTGAAGTGGCCGCCGATGCGCGGGTCTTTGACCAGGCGGTTCACAAAATCATCCATCAGGCGGGTGATGCCGGGCTTTTCACCCAGGGCCTGGTACAGGCCCGCGGGTGCTGTGGCCGTGACCATGCCGGTCGTTTGTGCAGAGGCAGGCTGGGCCAGCAGGCCACCCAGAGCGATGGCGAGGGCAAAGGTGAGGGCGATGCGGGTTTTGGGGTGCGTCATGAAAAAACTCCTCACTCAGAAAGCGACTTGGGCCGACAGGTAGTAGCCCGTCTGGCGGCGGTTGTTGGTGATGCCGGGCACGATGCGGCCCAGGTCTACATAGGCCAGCGTCAGTGACAGGTTCTTGCTGGGCGCCCAGGCGATAAAGATGTCCTTCCAGTCGTCCTCGCGCAGCGCAGCGCCCAGGCCGGCGGCAGCACCCAGTGCCTGCAGGTTGTTGGGCTTGAAGCGGTATTCGGCGCCCACCGCCAGGTTCTTGTTGATGAGGTAGGCGATGGAGAACTCGGGCTGCAGGCTGCGGCTGTTCTTGCCGGGCGCGGCAGAGCCAAAACCGAGCAGGCCGTTCTGGTTGGCGTTGGTGTAGCGCAGCGTGCCGTTGATGAGCAGGCTTTGCGCCAGCAGCAGCTTGGTGGCGCTCACATACACATCGGTGCCGCTGGTTTTGGTGCCCAGAAAGTCGAGCACCGAACCGATGGAGCCGGGGCGCGTTCGCTTGTGCTCCAGACCCACTGCGATCTGCGGCATGAACGAGTCAGCGTCCAGCACGGCATCGCCCGCTACCTTGACCTTGATACCGATCACATCCATCTTGATGTGTTGCCCCGGCGTGACGCCAAACGGCGCAATGCCATTGAGCGCAATGGCGGGCGAGGCATCAAAGTCCTGCCGCGCCAGCGACAGCTCCACCCGGTCATGCAAACCCACAGCCACGCCGTAGCCATTGAGGCTGTAATCCTGCGTGGCAGCGCGGGTGGCGTAGCCGCTGAAGCCCACCTCGCCCTCGGTAGCGTTGCTGCCGATCACCGCCCACGGGGTGAGCCCGCCCCCGGCCGACCCGGCGATGGTGCTGACGCCGCCCGTGAGCAGCAGCTTGCCGGTGTCGGCCTGGGCGACTGTGGGGAAAAGAACTACCAGCCCGGCCACCGCAGCCGTCAGCGACAAAACTTTCATAAGAGCGCTCCTGTTTGTAAATAAATGCTATGCCAGCGTAGTTACGCACGGTGAACCGGTTCAGATGCACATACCAGACTGCCGCGCTGGGTCTTCGCGCCGCGCGCTTTCACCCGGAGAACGCAATGCGCTGCACCGTCCAGTACAGGGAAAGCAGCACCAGCGCCACGGAGCCACCCTTCACCACCACCGCGCGGTACAGAGACCAGCGTACGAACACCGCCGCCAGTAAGCACCACAGTGCCACCACCATGAGCTGGCCTGCCTCCACACCCACGTTGAAGCCAGCGAGCGCCCACACCAGCAACCCGCCGGAGATGCCCGCCTCTACCAACACGCCCGAAAACCCGAGCCCGTGCACCAGACCGAATCCCAGCGCCAGCCATTCGCTGCGCAGCCCTTTCACCGGGAACAGGTTGAGCAGTGCCGAGATGCCAATGCTGATGGCAATGGCCGGCTCCACCCAATTGCCCGACACGGTGACCCAGCCCAGCCCCGCCAGCACCAGCGTGATCGAGTGGCCCACGGTGAAGCTGGTCACCGTGATCAGCAGCGCCTTGAGACCGCTGTGCCCGACAGTGTCAGGCGCAACACGGGTCAAGGCATCGGCATGTGCACGGGTGGGCTTGCGCCTCCTGAGCAGGGAGATCGGCAGCAGAAGTGCGAGAAGAAAGGCGAGGTGGTCGTAGCCTTGCAGGATGTGGTGCACCCCCTCAGCCGCAAAATGGACCATGGTAGCGAAGCCGCTGCGTGCAGCGCCGGTATCCGGTGTGTCGCTTTGCTGGCTGGCAGCGTGCGCGGCCCGCAGATTGCTGCTGGAGCGGCCATCGGGCGCCAGCGCAGCGGCCAGCGGCTGCTGGTTCAGCTGGCCACCCACCAGCAGGCGGTGCGTGGGGTCGATGCCCTGCATCAGGCGGTAGTCAAGCGTCAGCGCCTGGGCCGGGGGGCAAGCCAGCGCAGAAGCAAAGCGGATGTAGCGGCCATCGGTGCGCTGCTCCAGCGCTTCAAAGCGCCAGGCAACGGGCGTGAGGACGTCACCACACTGCCACTGCACGCCGGTGCCCACCCATTGCGCAACAGCCGGGGTGGCTTGCCGGATCTCGCCCCAGGTGAGCTGCCGGTCGCCGTCGGCATCGAGCTGGTCCAGCGCGGCATCCACATCTTTGAGCGCCAGCGACAGCTGCAAGCCCACCGAGCCCGTTGCTTTACCGGAGACGCCAGCTACAGGAGCGCCATCGGTGAGCCGCAGGTAGGCGTCGCTGGCCTTGTGCGCCCAGGCCGGCAGTGCGAGCATGGCGACTGCCACCAGCAGCCAGCGGCCCAGGGCCTTGTTGCCGAAGGCGGTTTTGCTGTGACGGACAGGCCGCATCATTTTGTCCCCTCGATTTGCCAGCGGGCCAGGCGCGCATCCCGCAGGCCCGTTTGGCGCAAGGCCTGTCGAACGCTCTGGTGCGCTTCGGCATCGCCCGATTGTTCGGAGGTCTGCAGCGCCAGCCACCAGTCGAGTGGCTCTTTTTGCAGGGCCAGGTTGGTTTGCGCGGCGCGCCAGGCCTCGGCCGGGGTGCCTTGCAGCCACAGAGCGAGCAGGGCGCGTTCGCGGGCATGGGCGTCCAGCGCTTCGCCGCGGGCAGCCAGGGCGGCATAGCGACCCTGCAAGTCAGTGGTAAGCGCCTGCCAGTTGGCCTGGCCTGCAATGCGCATCGCATGGGCGCGCCGCAGCAGCACGCCGTCGCTGTCGGGCTGGTTCCTGAGCACCTCCAGTGCCGCTGCCGCACGGCCACGGCGCAGCAGCAGGTCGGCATAGGCAAGCGCGGTGTAGCCATCGGGCGCGTCGGCGAGGCTGCGGCGGTAGGCGGCATCGGCGGCGTCGTCGCGGCCAGCGCGTTCCTCGCTTTCGGCCAGCAGCGACAGCACCCAGCCGCGGCTGGCGGGGTCATCCACCTGCTGCGCCAGGGTGGTAAAGCCCAGGCGGGCAGCATCGTGCTGGCCCTGCAGCGATTTGTTTTCGAGCAGGCAGGCGGTGGCGTACAGGGTGGCGCCATACCGCGCCACATTGCGGCAGGCAGCTTCAGATTCGGCATAGCGGGCAGAAACGCGCTCCAGCGTGGCCAGGGTGAGCCAGCCCTGCGTGTGCGCCGGGTTTGCCTGCAGCGCACGCTGCAAGGTGGCGCGCGCTGCAGAAAATTCATGGCGGCTTTGTTCGACCGTGGCCTGCAGCACCATCAGGTCGGCAGGCGCATCGGCCTGGCCCCACCAGCGAGCCATGGCGCCCTGGGCGCGGCCCAGGTAGCGCGGGTCGGCAGTCTCGCGCGACAGGGTGATCCAGCGGCGGGCTGCTTCGGCTGCCACCTGGGGGGTGGTCGGGGCGACACTCACACGCGCTGGCAATTTCTCGATGACCTCCGAGTCCGAACCCGGACGAAGGTCTTGTGGGGCAGCCGCCAGGGCAGCGCTGCCCCAGAGCAAAAGGCCCAGGGCCAGGCACCGATGGACAAAGTTTTTCATGGGATGGATCGCACGTGCGGCAAAACAAGGGATGGGTGTACCGCAGAAACCGTGATGCGCGAGGCTTCGCGCATCACGGTCACCTCACTGCGGGGCTGTCAGAGCAGCGGGTCGGGCTCTTGCGTGTCGGTCGTCGACAGCACAAGCTGGTCCACGGCCTGGGGCTCTGCGGTCTCCGATGGGCCGCTGGCCACGATGGGCTGGACATAGGCAAACGCATTCACCATTACGGGTCCGCCGGGGTCGGCGACGCTGTCACTGCCGCCTCCGCCGCAACCGGCAACGAGCAATGCGGCAACCAGGGCCGGCGCTGCGTGCAGCGTTTTCAGGTTTTTTTGCATGGTGTTGCTCCTTCGGTCAGAAGTTCTTGGCACCCGGCAGCGGCGGGTTCACGTAAGGGAAGGCGGTGCGGTAGTCCGTAGCCTTGGTGCGCGAACCATCCACAAACTCCACCCCGCCTGCAGGCGCGTCGCCTGGCTTGCAGCCCACTTTCAGCGCATCGGATGCGCCTGTGACCGTGCACAGCGCGCCCATGGCCACGCGCAGCGACACGTCCACCACGTCGTCACCCAGGCGGCGTCCGTTGGGGAACCCAGCGGCGTCACCGGCCACCACGCCCAGCGAGTTTTGCGATGCTGCGGGGGTGGCTGCGATGCCCGTGTTCAGGCGTAGCATTTCCGCCAGCGGGCCGCCGGCACCGAGTGCGGTGATGTTGCCCGGCCGGTTGACGGTTGGCAGGCCGGTGAGGAAGGCCGTCATCAGGTCCGTGCGCGGGAAGTTGGTGGGCGCCTTGGCGCCAAACAGCACTTCGATTAAAGCGGGCAGCGTGGGGTGCGTCACGTAGTCGGCAAAGTTCGCCGCGTCGTCCTTGGGGCGGGACGCGTTGAACTTGTCCTTGTCCTTGAGGCCGATCACCACTTCGTTGACCAGTGGCATGCCCAGGCGGGAGACCTGCGTCCACGCGCCGCCAGCCTTCTCGCTGGACTGCAGGCCCGACTCGGGCTTGCC
Organism: uncultured Gammaproteobacteria bacterium; assembly: GCA_947085645.1. Lineage (GTDB taxonomy): Bacteria > Pseudomonadota > Gammaproteobacteria > Burkholderiales > Burkholderiaceae_C > Acidovorax. Next base: position 76,252 of record CAMTXG010000004.1, on the reverse strand, counting down.
GTTGAGCAGGCGGGCCTGGCGCAGGCTGGCCGTGGTCCAGCCGCCAATGACCTTTTCGCCGGAGGCAGCGGTGACGCAGCTGGTGGGCACTTCCACGGCCAGCGAGGTCACGTTCTTGTCGGCGATCTGCCCGGCACCAAATGCGGCAGCGTTGGCCTCGCTGGTGATGACGGCGCCGGGTGCGTTCACCAGGTCAAAAATGGTGCCCAGCGATACCGGGAACGGGTCCCGCCGCTGGCCCACAAACACCTTGCCTGGCGTGGAGCAGCCGGGGATGTTGATGCCGTAGATGTGTTTGCCCGCGTAGGCGTCATAGGCCGCCGCGTTGCCCAGCGACTTCTCGCCGATGTAGTCGACTGGTTTGGTGAACGTGGTGCCACCGCCTGCCATGGTGATCTGCTCGCGCTTGCCCGTGCGCCGGTCGCCGCGCACGATGAACATTTCATACTCTTCGCGGTAGGCCAGCGGGTCGGCGGCTGCACCGGTGATGCCGCCCGCATTGCGCAGCGGAATCGCCACTTTCTTTTGGGCGCCCTGGGGACCAATGTCCAGCGTGATGCCGTTGCCCCCATTGTTCAGGGTGTTCTTGAAACGGAACTGGAAGGTGATGTCTTCAGCCGCGTCGCCATTGTTGTCCAGATGGATCTCGTACAGCGCGTTCGGGTCCAGGCTGAAATAGTTCGGGCCGCCATAGGCATCCTGCAGGGGCAGGTAGTTGGCGATCATGGTGACGAAGCCCGCTCGACCCGCTTCGTAGCTGTTGAACAAGTAGAAGTCGGCGCCGTCGACCTTGGGCTGGGTCGTGATGAACGGTGCCTCGCGGTGGCTGGATGCCAGGCTGACGCCTGCTGCACAGGCAGTCAGGACAGCAATCGCGGCCAGACTGAGTTTGCTCAATTGCATGGAGATCTCCTCGTAGGTGGGTAAAGAGGTGCAAGCACCCACCTTCAATACGACGAAGAGAAATCACTGGATTCAGCGAAGGCACATATTTTTCAAGTGCCTGCACCAAATTCATTTTTTTAGACACGTTCAGCCGCGTGCGACGGGCTTTACGCCCATGCCCCCGGCTTTTCGGTCGGTGTCATGTGGCTTTGCGGATCAGCGCCCCCTTGAACAGCACCGGCCCGGTAGGGCCCGTGGCACTTGGCACGCCGCCCAGCGGCTCCAGGCTGATGGCCAGGGTCGGCACCTCTTTCACGTCACCCTCTTGCGCAGCCAGCTTGAGCAGCTTGTCCTGCCCCAGCACCCCGAGCGAACGCGGTCCACCCGCAGGCGGCAGCGCCCACAGTTGCAGCGACTTGTCCGCGCCTTCCTGGAAGCCGCCCACGCGCTGCAGCACGAGCTGGTTGTTCTTGGGGTCGAAGGTGACCAGCATCGACGCAGCCGCCTTGTCGTCGGCCAGCACGGCCACATACTGGATCTGCGGCGTGGCCTGCAGCTGCTGCTGCAGAGTGGCAATCTGCGCGCCCGTGGTGGCCCGCAGGCCGCCGTTGACCTGCACGCCCACCACCACCGCCGCCAGCGTGGCAACGGCACCGGCCGCCGCAGCGCCACGCCACACCAGCAGGTTGCGCCACCAGCCGCCGAGTGCTGCAGTGGCCTCGGACGTGCGAGCCGCCTGCATGGCCGCCGCAGCCTTGTCGGCCTGCACCAGGTTGTCGATGCGCGTCCACACCACGCTGGCGGGGTTGACTGCAGGCTGCAGCTCGGTCAGGCCCGACCAGCGGGTCTGCCACACCAGGGCTGCGGCGCGCACGGTGGCGTGTTCGCGGGCCAGGGTTTCAAAACGGCGGCGGGCGCCGCCACGCAGCGTGCCCAGGGCGTAGCTGGCCGCCAGGCGGTCAACAAGTTCGGGGTGTTGGGTAATGTTCATAACAGCATGCTCCTTAGGCGTAACGCGCCATGCAGGTGCGCAGCTGTTCCAGCCCCCGCCGAATCCAGGTCTTGACAGTGCCCAGCGGCAGCTTGAGCTGCTCGGCCAGCTCGCCGTGGCTCTGGTCGCGCAGATAGGCCAGGCTGACCACCTCGCGCTGCTTGTGGTCGAGCTTGCCCAGGCAGTGGTGCAGCGCAAACGACTGCTCGCTGGCGTCCGCCGCGTCCATGGGGTTGGGCGAATCGCCCTCCAGCGTCTGGGCCAGGTCGTCGTCCAGCTCGTTCATCAGGTCCGCCCGGTCGCTGCTGCGCTTGCGCAGCGCATCCAGCGCCCGGCTGCGCACGATGAGGCCCATCCACGCCATGGGCGGGCTGAGCGACGCACGGTAGTTGCTGGCGCCGCGCCAGATGCTCATAAAGGCCTCCTGCAGCACGTCCTCGGCCGCATCGCGGTTGCGAACAATGCGCAGCGCCAGGCCAAAAAGCGGTGACGAGGTGCGCTCGTACAGCTTTTTGAGCGCGGGGTCATCCTGCGCGGCGATGCGGTCTAGAAGGTCCATCAGTTCACGGTCTGGTAGGGGGGTGCTCATGCGCCCATTCTCTGGGATTGGTCGGTACCCACGGTGTGGGCGGGGCTTGCTGTTTTAGGTGAATACGCCACAAAACGCCCTCTGGATGCAAAGAAGGGCTCAAAAATATGGGCTTCTGACCCGCATCCCTCCCGCGCTCGCTGAATCCAACCGGGCGCACCAACCGTATAGCCACCACCCAACGCCCCAAAACCTGGAACGCTGCGCACAGCCACCGCAGCCACCAACGACCACAAACAACCATGCTCCACCTCTTCAGATTGCCGTGTGTTCGTGTTACCGCTGTCGCGGCAGTGCTGTGGGCCGCCCACGGCATGGCGGCAGCCCAGTCGGTAGAACGCGGCCGCGCCGTATATGCCGCGCACTGCAGCGGCTGCCACAGCGCGAACACGCACGGCGACGGCCCCGCGCATGTGGGCGTGGTGGGCCGCCGCGCGGGCGCGCTCAAAGACTTTGACTATTCGCCCGCGTTGCAGCGCAGCAAGATCCTGTGGACGCGCGCCACCCTGAAGGCCTGGCTGGCCAACCCCGAGGCGCTGATCCCCGGCCAGGGCATGGACTATCAGCTGGAGGATGCGCAGGAGCGCGAAGACGTGGTGGCGTATCTCGCCACGCTCAAGCGCCTGCGCTGAAGCGGCGCATGGCACACGCCCATCGGCGGCGTATTCAAAATTGATAGCTGCTGGCGCTTTATGGATAAGCGCTAGAGGCCAATTTGATCGTAAAGCAGGCCAGGCTGGGCCTGTCTGAATGGCGACACCCGCACCGGCGCTGCCTGCCCTCACATTCCACATAGTGAGTCGGCACCTTCGAACTTGAAACATCCGTTCGGGCTGAGCTTGTCGAAGCCTTCCGCGGCGCTTCGATTGCGTTCAGTGAACGGTTCAGGTGGGTTCATGCCGACTCAATAACGCGCCCTCCCGTGGCAGCGCGGGAAATACGTCCCGACGTATGCTCGCCACCTCCCTCTTTGCTTCAAAGGAATCCTCCGATGTTTGAAACCTCCATCGCCGGCAGCTTGCCCAAGCCCGCCTGGCTGGCCGAAACCAACAAGCTCTGGCCCCAGTGGATGGCGGAAGGCGATGCGCTTCGTCAGGCCAAGGCCGACGCAACGCTGCTGTGGATCAAGGCCCAGGAAGACGCAGGCCTGGACATCGTGGGCGACGGTGAGCAATCGCGACAGCACTTCGTGCATGGCTTCCTTGAGCAGGTCGAGGGCATTGACTTCGAGCACAAGGTCAAGATGGGCATCCGCGACAACCGCTACGACGCGATGGTCCCGCAGGTGGTTTCCGCCCTGCGTTTGAAGGGCCGCGTCCATGCGTTCGAGGCACAGCTGGCGCGCGCCCACACCAAGAAAAAGCTGAAGTTCACCCTGCCCGGCCCCATGACCATCGTCGACACCGTGGCCGACCGCTTCTACGGCGGAGATGCCGAAGGAAAGGTCAAGATGGCCTTCGCGTTTGCGGAGCTGCTCAACCAGGAGGCCCTTGCGCTACAGGCCGACGGCGTGGACATCATCCAGTTCGACGAACCCGCCTTCAATGTCTACATGAAGGACGCCGCCGACTGGGGCGTGCAGGCACTGGAGCGCGCGGCCCAGGGCCTGACCTGCACGACGGCCGTGCATATCTGCTACGGCTACGGTATCAAGGCCAACACCGATTGGAAGAGCACCCTGGGCGACGAGTGGCGCCAGTACGAAACGGTGTTCCCGGCGCTGGCCAAGAGCAGCATCGACCAGGTGAGCCTGGAATGCATCCACTCCCATGTGCCGCCCGACCTGATGAAGCTGTTGGCCGGCAAAGACGTGATGGTCGGCGTGATCGATGTGGCCAGCGACGTGATCGAAACCCCCGAGGAAGTCGCGGACACCATCGGCCGGGCACTGGAGTTCGTGCCGAAGGAGCGGCTGTTCCCGTGCACGAACTGCGGCTTGGCGCCAATGGGCCGGGACGTGGCTTGGCGCAAGCTCAAGGCGCTGGCAGAGGGAACAAGGCTGGCGAAGGAGCGGTACGCCACGACGTGATGTCGACGGTCGTTGCGTCGTCGGTGGCGCGGCACCTCCTGCACATACCGAACTGACCAGCTTTCATAAAGGCAGCTTGAATTCTCGAGGATCATCGAGCGCTACGTATGGATGCTGTATGGCAGAGACCGTTCGTCGTTATCGTATGGGGTGCAACCGGCCAAGCGAACATTGAGGAGCCTAAATTTCATGTACTTTCTGCCGTTCCTGAATGAGGTCAAGCGTGACGGAGTCACGCACGATGCCTTCCGAGACTTCGCTATAAACGCAGAGATGCCTGCTTCCAGAATACTTGACGAGGTATCCATGTTCGTTGCGCAAGAGTACCTGGAACATCGCATGTCTTTCGACGACGCTGATCTGATCATGAACAATGTGTGGGGTCTAGCGGTGGCGCTCGACGCTAATTTTGGTCAGATCACGTACACGGTTTACCAAGCCTTCGACGCGGGGGAATACCGGCATTCTGGTGACGGCCCTGACGTCGATTTAGAAAAGACATACACCGTGCCTGCGATCAAAAAACTCTTGTCGCAGCTTTCACCAACCGAATAGCCTAAAAACTGATTTTGCTCCGTCGTTGCGGATGACAATGCCTGTCGCTGGGACCAGCCACCTGCACTCGTCGACGCTCCGCACCGACCGAGGCAAGTTCCTGCATCGCACTGCAACTGACTCCCCCACACCTCAGACCGGATAAGTACCAGGCAACAAGATCGACCGGTCCACCGTGTTGATATTGGTGTGCCCACAGAACGCCATGGTGATGTCCAGTTCCCTCTGGATAATCTGCAGCGCGCGCGTTACGCCCGCCTCGCCAAAGGCGCCCAGGCCATACAGAAAGCTGCGGCCGATCAACGTGCCCTGCGCACCCAGCGCGCGGGCCTTGAGCACGTCCTGCCCGCTGCGAATGCCGCCGTCCATCCAGACCTCGATGTCTTTGCCTGCCGCAGCGGCAATGCCGGGCAGCGCTGCGATGGAAGACGGCGCGCCGTCGAGCTGGCGGCCGCCGTGGTTGCTGACGATGAGCGCATCGGCGCCGCTGTTGACGGCCAGGCGTGCGTCTTCGGCGTCCATGATGCCTTTGAGGATCAGCTTGCCGCCCCAGCGTTTCTTGATCCACTCGACATCGCCCCAGTTGAGCTGCGGGTCGAACTGCTCTGCCGTCCACGACGACAGCGACGACAGGTCGCCCACGCCCTTGGCGTGGCCCACGATGTTGCCGAAGCTGCGGCGCTTTGTGCCCAGCATGCCCAGGCACCAGCGGGGCTTGGTGGCCAGGTTGATGAGGTTCTTCAGCGTGGGCCGTGGTGGAGCCGAAAGACCATTCTTGATGTCCTTGTGCCGCTGGCCCAGGATCTGCAGATCGAGCGTGAGCTGCAGCGCCGAGCAGTTGGCGGCTTTGGCGCGGTCGATGAGGCGTTCGATGAAATCGCGGTCGCGCATCACGTACACCTGAAACCAGAACGGGTGGTTGCCGGTGTGCTCGGCCACGTCTTCAATGGAGCAGATGCTCATGGTGGACAGCGTGAACGGTATGCCAAACGCCTTGGCGGCCCTGGCACCCAGGATTTCTCCGTCGGCATGCTGCATGCCGGTGAGGCCAGTGGGCGCAATGGCCACGGGCATGGCCACGTCCTGGCCGACCATGGTGGTGCGGGTGCTGCGGCCTTCCATGTTCACGGCCACGCGCTGACGCAGCTTGATGCTATGAAAGTCCGCCGTGTTCGCGCGGTACGTGCCCTCGGTGTACGAGCCTGAATCGGCGTAGTCATAAAACATGCGTGGTACTCGGCGCTCGGCAATGACGCGCAGGTCTTCGATGCAGGTGATTTTGGACAGATTGGGCACGCAGACTCTCCAGAGATAGATGGTGCTTGGGGCATCAACGCCCGCAGCGGCAGACAACAGACAACAAACAATAGATAGACAGACAGCCACCACCGTGCGGGGCTCGCAAGCCAGGCAGGGATGCGATGGATGGTAGGCACTTGTCCGGCGCCAGACCATCAAAATTATTTGCGCGGGGCTGCAACAAATTTCCAGCGTGTTGGTGGCTGGGGCGCTGCGCGCGCCGGAAGCGCTTGGCGCATCGCACGCCACCATTGCCAAAAAAACAAGTGAAAATGACCTCTGGCGCTTACTGAATAAGCGCTAGCAGCTATATTTTTAATAGTAAATGGATTGCTTGCACGTGACACCGTGGTGCCATGCCGTGCGGTACAGCGCCATGCGAAAAGAAGTTACTTGCCCATCGCCGCATCGGTGCCGGTGGTCACCACCACCACGGGCTCCGTCTGCGGCCCCTGGTAGAGCATGAAGCGCATGCGCCCGCCGCGTTTGGCGGCATACATGGCGCTGTCGGCGTGGCGCGACAGGGCGTCGAACGTGTCTCCGTGCTGCGGGTACAGCGCGATGCCGCCGCTCAGGCCCACCTGCAGCATTTCACCCGCCAGATCAAACGGCGCGTTGCACGACGCCAGGATCTTGCGCGCCACGCCGCACGCGGCGTCGGCGTTGTCCAGCCCGGGCAGCAGCACCACAAATTCGTCGCCGCCCTGGCGGCACACGGTGTCGGATGCGCGCACGGCTGCTTTGAGGCGCTGGGCAAACTGCACCAGCAGCAGGTCGCCCACGTCGTGGCCCAGTTTGTCGTTCACGTCTTTGAAGCCGTCCAGGTCCAGGTACATCACGGCCAGACTCTTGCCGTCGCGCCGTGCCTGCGATATGGCCAGCTGGGCGCGGTCTTGCAGCAGCACGCGGTTGGGCAGGTCGGTCAGGGCGTCGTACTGGGCCAGGTGGGCCATACGTTCGGCCATGGCCGCAGCCTCGGTCACATCGCGCAGCACGGCCACGGCGCCGGTCACGTTGCCATGGCGGTCGGTGATGGGGCTGGCGGTTTCTTCGACCTGAAAACGCTGGCCGGTGCTGCGATGCACCACCACGCCCCGCACCACGTCGACCACCGTGGCTTGCTGGATGGCAGCGCGCAGGGGGCTGGCCAGCAGGTCGTCGTTGTCGGGGCTGCGCAGGCTGACCACCTCGTCCACGTTGTGGCCTGCAGCATCAAATGCCTGCCAGCCCGTCAGTCGTTCGGCGATGGGGTTGAGGTAGGTCACGCAGCCCTGCGCGTCCGAGCACACCACGGCGTCGCCGATGGACTGCAGCATGAGGCGCACGCGCTCTTTCTCATCGAACAGCTCGTCTTCCATGCGCTTGCGTTCGGAGATGTCGGTGGCCTGCACAAAAATGCCACGCACCAGCGTGCCTTCGATGTCGGGCAGGTAAGACGCCAGCGTGTGGCGCGGCACACCGTGGGTGTCGACGATGGTGCGCTCGAACACCTGGGGTTCGCCGCGCAGCGCGCGCTCCAGAAACGGCAGGTTGGCGGCATACAGATCCTGGCCGAGCAGGTCGCTGATGTGCATGCCCCGCAGTTTGTCTGGGCGCACGCCAAACCAGTCGAAATAGGCCTGGTTGGCAAACCGGTTGTGCAGCTGCGCGTCCCAGTAGCCAATCATCGACGGCATGTTGTTGAGGATGGTGTGCACATCGTGTTCGGCCTCGCGCAAGCGGGCCGACACCTGCTGGCGCAAGGTGAGTTCGCGCACAAAAAGCAGGGCCAGGCCCAGGCAGGCCACCATCAGCAACACGGCAAAACTGCCCAGTACCCAGGCGCTGGCGTACCACTTGGCCAAAATGGTGTGGGTGGACTGCGCCACGTTCAGGATCAGCGGGTAGTTGCCGACGGGGCGAAAGGAATACAGGCGCTCCACGCCATCCAGCGCAGCAATGCCCACAAACGAACCCGAGCCCTCGTTCTGAAATCGCACGAAGTTGGGTGTGCCCCCCAAGCTCTTGCCCACATCGGCCTCGCCGTACGGGAACCGCGATATCACCACGCCGTCCTGGCGAAACAGGTTGATCCCGCTGTTGGCGCCCAGGTCCAGCGAGCCGAACAGTTCATTGAGATAACTCAGCCGAATGGCACCCATCACCACACCCGCAAAGCTGCCATCGGCGTGGTAGTAGCCGCGCGATATCGGCAGGATGTTGAGACCCGACACCCGCGACTGCACGGGCTTGCCGACGAACAGGCCCTGGTATCCGCCGGATTTGAACGCTGTAAAGTAGTCACGGTCAGCCAGATTGACCTTGCGAGGTGCCAGCGAACTGGAGTCCAGCACCACATTGCCCAGCGCGTCCAGCACCAGCACATCACCCGCGCCGCGCGCGCGCAGCGAGTTGTCGAACACCACGCGGGCACGCAACGCGGGGGTCAGCTCCATCACCTCCGGCCGAATCACTTCGCGGGCCACACCTTCCAGCGACTTGTCGAATGAGTCGAGCGCCCAGCCCAAACCCTGTTCCAGTGTGCGCACCAGGTTGCCATTGGTCTGAACGGCGTAGTTCCACTCGTCATTTCGAATGGTCCAGATGGTGCGCGCAAACAGCACGCCAATGCCCAACGAGACGAGCAATGCCAGCCAGATCAGGCGGTGGGGGAAGAGCTGGCGAAACAAGGACATAGAAATATTTTGTAACTATTTTAGTCGGACGCCTTGTGGTGCCAACTGGTGAAGCCACACCGTATTCATCAGAATTGGGCCGTCAATGCGCCGCACCCCTTGGTGGCGTGGAGACAACGGCGCCAGCACCGCGCACCTCCAGCCGGATCTCGTCCAGCACCTGACCCTGTGCGTTGGTGAGCTGCACCACGTGCCGCCCCGGCCACGGCAGCCAGGCCACCCGTGGGCCGCGGCCCAGAGGCTTGCCGTCCATGCGCCACAGCAGTACGCCGTCGCCCGTGGCGGTGAACCGCAAACGCTGGCGGGTCGGGGGAATGTCCGGGTCGAGCGCAATGATGGTGCCGGACGCGGGGGCGGTGATGCGGGCCGCCGCGCCTGTGGAGGCGGTGGCTGGCTTGGAGGCAGCGGCGGGGGTGGCCGCATTTTTTGACTCTTTTTGGCCTCTAGCGCTTGTTCCATAAGCGCTGACAGCTCCTGTATCGATAGCAAAAACGGCTTGCTGGGTACCGGGCACAAACCATTCCTGGCGCGCGGCTTCCATTGGCTGCGGAGCGCTGGCGTCCTGTCCGGCCACCGACGGCGCCGGGCCAAACCGTACGGCGGCCTGCACCAGGCCCGCCGGGGTCTTGGGCGCACGGCTGGGCTCGCGTGCGTGCAAAAAGCCCATCACTGCCGACCAGATGGGCGCCGCGCCGCTGGTGCCGCTCACGTCGTGCATGGCGGCGCCGCTGGCGTTGCCCACCCACACCCCCACGGTGTAGCGCTCAGACCAGCCCACCGCCCAGTTGTCGCGCATGTCCTTGCTGGTGCCGGTTTTGACGGCCGTCCAGAAGCGGGTGGCCAGCACGCTGTCGGTGCCAAAGGTGCGGGCGCGCGCGTTGCCGTCAGACAGGATGTCGCCCACGATGAAAGCGGCACGCGCATCAAGCGCCGGGCTGAAGCGGGGTTTGCCATCCGTAGTGGAGGCCGATACAGCCACCGCACTGGCCCGCCCGCCGTTGGCGAGCGTTCGATAGGCATTGGTCAGGTGCAGCAGCGGCACCTCGGGGCTGCCCAACGCCAGGCTGAAGCCAAAATAATCGCCGCTTTCGCGCAGCGGCATACCCACCGCGCCCAGCTGCCGATGGAATGCGTCGGGCGTGACCATGACCAGCGTGCGCACCGCCGGTACGTTGAGCGATGCCGCCAGCGCCGTTCGCACCGACACCCAGCCCTTGAACTGCCGGTCGTAGTTCTGCGGGATGTACAAACCGCTGGCGGTGGCGATGTGTGCGGGCGAGTCGTCCACCAGCGATGCAGCCGTCAGCCGCCGCTCGGCAATCGCCTGCGCGTACAAAAACGGCTTGAGCGTGGAGCCCGGCTGGCGCAAGGCCAGCACGCCGTCTACCTCACTGGCCTGGCTCAGCTGGCCAGACGACCCCACCCAGGCCAGCACCGCGCCCGTTGCGTTGTCCAGCACCAGCACCGCGCCGTCTTCAACATTGCGGCCCCGCAGCTCGCGCAGGTGCTGCGTGAGCGTCTGCACAGCAAACCGCTGCAGCGGCGCGCGCAGGGTGCTGGGCACACGTTCGGGCACAACGGCCCCACCTTTGAAGCGCTGGCGCAGCAGGTAGCGCGCAAAGTGCGGCGCCACGCCCTCGCTCGCGTCAAACGCGCGGCGCTGCAGGGCGGCGGTGGTGAACAGGTCCAGCGCCTCGCAGTCCACCGATGGGGCGGCTGCCTGAGCTGCACCCTTGGCACGCCGTGGCGCGGTGCCGGTGATGCTGCCCTGCATGTCGCGCAGCACCCCACACGCACGCTGCGCCACCAGCGCGGGTCGCGCGTTGGGCGCACGCACCAGGGCGGCTGCTACCGCCGCCTCCCGGTCGTCCAGCCCGTGGGCCGCCTTGCCAAACAGCGTGCGGCTCAGTGCGTCAATGCCCACCAGCTCACTGCGAAACGGCACGAGGTTGAGGTAGGCCTCCAGAATTTGGTCCTTGCGCCAGCGCCGGTCCAGCACCTGCGCGGCCACGGTTTGCCCCAGCTTTTGCACCACGGTGCGCCCGCCAGTGCCCTGGCGCCAGTCGCCGTCCAGCAAGCCGGCCAGCTGCATGGTGATGGTGCTGGCCCCGCGCGTGCGCTGGTTCCACAGGTTGCCCCAGGCGGCGGCCGATGCGGCGCGCCAGTCCACCCCGCTGTGCTCAAAAAACCGTTTGTCCTCGCTCAGCACCAGGGCCGTGCGCAGGGCCGGAGACACATCGGCCAGTGCCACCCACTGCCCGCGCCGCACGGTGGCGTCGGTGCGTAAGCGCTGCAGTACCTCGCCTTCATGCGAGAGGATCTGGGTATCGGAGGGGCGGAAGTCCGTGCGGACCTCCTCAAAGCTGGGCAATGCCCAGGAAGAGGGGGCAAACAAAGGCGCCAGCACCGCAAGGGCCGCAAACGCCCACATGCGGGGCCTCGAAGCGGAGAGCCGGATACTGGCTATCAATGTGACCACAGGACGGCCTAAACGAACTGTGCCCACAGCTTGCCTAAATACCCAAGCACGCAGCCGACAAGCGCTCCCACCGCCACGCCTTCGAAGGACGCCCCCAGCATCACGGCGATGGCAGCGCCTGCCGCAATCCCCGTAACCGTGCGGATACGAGCCCCTGAGCGCACATACGTTTTTCGGGTCTCCGTGACCAAAATGACGGCAAGGAAAACGCCCACCACCGACCCCATCGGTAACAGCAACAGCACCGACCGTGCATCGCCTGCGTCAGCGTGGCCCACCACCAAGCTCAGGGCCAGCAGCACGCCAATCGCGAGAACGCTGCCTGTATCAGTGCTGAACAACCAGAGCAGCGCACGCCACCCAAGATCGCGGGGCTCGGCGCCGGGAACCGAGCCTTGGTGCGCGGCCCGGCGTCGCCGCCTGGTGCGCTGCTTCACGCCCATCGACCCAATTGGATGGAAGGCGCTGCGCCAGCGACATGCTGCGCGCTGGGCAAACCGGTCATCGCGCGGCCTCCACCTTCACCCGCGCGTTGGGCGCCTCGCCAAACATCTCGGGCGCATACATCGCCTCCACCCGGCTCGGGGGCAGCGCGAAGTCACCTACGTTGTTCAGGCGCACGGTGTATTCCATCTTGACCGTGCCCTTGGGCAGGTATTCGTAGTAGCTGCGGAAGGCCTCGAAGCTGCGCTCCTCGAACGCAGGCCAGCCAGGACCGCTCTTCGCCTTCTCGCCCTGCGTGGCAATGGCGGAGTCACGGCCCAGGCCGCTGCCCAGGATGGTGGCACCGCCCGGGATGGGGTCGGTGATGGCCACCCAGGTCATGTCGGCGCTGGCGTTCACTTCCAGCGTCACGCGCAGCACGTCGCCGCGCGTGTACTGGCCTGCGGGCAGCGACTTGTTGGCCTGCTCTACCGGCGTGATGGTCTTGGTGATGGCGTAACCCGCAGCAAAGGGTGCCTTGAGCTGGACAGCCGCCACGGACTGCAGCGTGAGCCAGGGCTTGCCGGGGCCTTGGTGGGCTACCGCCAGGTTCTCTTTGCCACCTGCTTTGCCCCAGGCCAGGAACATGTCGTTGTTCTTGAAGTTGCCCGGCGATGCAGGGGCACCGAACCATGTGGTCTGGTGTGCGGCGCCGCTGGCGTCTGTCGTCTTGATGCGCTCGACCTTGCTCCAGTCCACGGTGGCACTGTTGCCGCTCATGGTCGCCTTGGTGGTGCCGGACACGGGCACGGCCTCAAACTTGGCGCTGAATTTCTCCAGTGCCAGCCCACCCCACAGATTGGCCGTGGTGGTGTGCCACGCACCGGCTTGCTGGCGGCTGATGAAGCCGTTGGCGAGACGCCCCATGTCGTCCTTCCAGGTGGGGTCGTCCATCACAGCCAGCATCAGGCGGGCAGTGTTCACGTCGCCGTTTTGCATCAGCCACCACCAGTAGTCGTCCTGCTCGGTGCTGAAGATGAGCTTGGTGCCCTGGAACGACAGGCGGCTGCGCAGTATCTGCATGGCCTCGGCCAGACGCTGGTCGCGCTGGGGCACGTCTGCCACGCGCTTGAGCACATTGACCCAGTCGATCACCGTGTGTGTGGGCCACTGGTTGGGCGCGATGGTGATGCTGCTCACCATGCGGCCCTGGGCCTTGCCGTAGCGCGACAGGGCTTCGAGCGCGGCCACCTTGCGCATGTCCAGATCCTTGCGCGGGCTCCAGAAGCTGCGCTGGATGCGGCCTTCCACAAACGCGATCAGACCACGTTCCATGGGCGCGCGGGCCTCGTCCGGCAGCGCAAACGCGGGGTTCAGGCTGGCGGCCTCGTGCGTGGCAGACAACAGGTAGGAGGTCAGCGTGTCGCTGCCGCGGTTGCTGTCGCCGTCGCGTGGCGGGAAGTAGTTGGCCAGGCCGTCGCTGTCGAGATACGTGGGCAACTGCGCCACCACCGTCTGCCACAGCGCGCCGTCGCGCAGGCCCACGGCCTTGCTGGTTTTTTGCTCCAGGCAGGCAAACGGATAACGCGCCCACCAGTCGCGCACACCGGGCAGGCCTTCGGCCAGCTTGGGCTGCAGCGACATCTTGAGGCCGCCCCGGCCGGGGATGGCGTCCGCAGGCGGGTTCACATCGAGGTTGAAGCTGCCGTCCACCTGCACCAGCGTGGCCTGCTGCACCGTAAGGGGCACAGCGGGAATCAGCTTCTGGCTGGCCTTGAGCGCGTCGCGCGCGCCGCCCACGGTGTCCTTGGCCTCGATCTCCCACAGAATGGCCTGGGCACGGGTCTGCGCCAACTGCGCGGGCGCCGTCACGCTCCAGGCGACTTCACGCGCTTCTTCGGGCGGGATGTCGATGGTCTGCGGCTTCAGGTCGAGCAGCGTGGCGCGGGGCGCCACTTCGACCTTCATCGCCGTCTTGGTGGTGTTGCGCAGCGTGATCTGCGCGCGGAACTGGTCGTCCTCGCGCACCAGGGGCGGCAGGCCGCTGATGATCTGCAGGTCCTGCGTGGCGCGGATGCTGGCGCTGCCGGTGCCAAACATGCCGGTGGCAGCATCGGCCACGGCCACGATCTTGAAGGTGGTGAGCGCGTCGTTCAGCGGCACCATCACCTTGGCCTGGCCGTTGGCATCCAGCTGAATGGCGGGTTCCCACAACAGCAGGGTGTCGAGCAGTTCGCGCGTCTGCGCCCGGCCCCCGCCACCGCCTGCGGGTACGGCTTTTTTGCCGTAGTGGCGCCGGCCGATGATTTCCATCTGCGCCGTCGAGGTCTCCACACCCCAGCTGCGCCGCTGCAGCATGGATTCGAGCAGGTTCCAGCTGGTGTTGGGCATCAGCTCCAGCAGCGCCTGGTCCACGGCAGCCAGGGCCACCTCGGCGTTGGCGGCGGGCTTGCCACCGGGCAGGGTGGCGGTGATGGTTACCTGCGCCTTGCCACGCACGGCATAGCTTTCCTTGTCCGTGGTCACCTTCACGTCGATCTGGTGGGCCGCGGTGCCCACGCGGATCTCTGCCACGCCCAGGCGGAACGCGGGCTTGGACAAATCCACCAGCGCGGTCGGCGCCTGGTATTCCTTGCCTTCGTACCAGAAGGACGTCCACCACTCGCGCGGCGCCTTGAAGCCCCAGGTGAAGAAGCTGTACCACGGCACCTCGCGCAGGCGGCCGCGCAGGGCGAGCACGCTCACGTACACATTGGGGCCCCAGTCGGGTTGCACCTTCAGGCTCACAGTGGGGTCTTGCCCGTTGAGTTGAATCACCTGCGTGTCGATGATGCCTTCGCGCTCTACCGCCACCAGGGCCGTGGCAAAACGAAACGGCATGCGCACCTGGAACTTGGCCACCTCGCCAGGCTGGTAGCTCTTCTTTTCGGGCAGCAGGTCGATGCGGTCGTGGTCTTCGCCACCAAACCACAACTCGCCCTGACGAGTGACCCACACCGACGATGCGGCCACGCTGGTGTTGCCGTCCTTGTCGGTGGCGGTCACCACCAGTTCCACCTCACCGGGTTCGTCGAGCTTGGATTCGCACAGCAGCAGGCCGCGCACGTCGCTCTTGCCGCTGCACAGCGTGCCAAGGTCCTTGGTTTCGGTCTGGTTGTCGTAGCTGTAGAAGCCGCCGACCATGCGCTTGCGCGTGGTGGTGGTGATGCGGGCAATGGCCTGCACCTGCAGCGACGTATCGGCCGCAGGCTTGCCGTTGTGTTGCAGCGCCAGTGCCTGGAAACGGATCTTCTGTCGGGCCGACACCCAGCCTTCGGTTTTGATACCTGCCACCACGCTGGCGGGCCATAGCGTCTGCGTGCTGCGAATGGTTTGCACTTCGCCATTGGGGTCGGCGTAGGTGGCCTCCATCAGCAGCTCTTGCGGCTGGCGAGCCTGGGGCACGTTGTCGATGGTGAGCTTGCCCGCGCCGTCCTTGTTCAGCGTGAGCGGCAGCTTGTCGGCAATCACGCGCGCGTCCTGACTGGCCGTGGCTTCTTCATCGTCGCTGCTGGCGTTGGACTGCTCACGCTTGCGTGGCGCGTTGAAGCTGAAGGTGTCGTAGTCGCTGTGCTGCAGCGTTTTGCCACGCACCATGGCCGACACGCGCACTGGCAGGTTGGCTGCGCCGCCACCGGCCACATAGTTGATCTGCACATCGGTGGGCACCGAGCGCACGCGCACCAGCGCTTTTTTGTCGGCGGGTGTGATGCGCCCTTCCAGCACCGGCAGGCGGAACTCTTCCACGCGGAACTCGCCCGAGCCGAAGCTGCGTTCGTTGCCAGACTCGTTGCGCAGTTCCACCTGGTACACGCCCAGCTTGGCAGCGGGCGGTATGGCAAAAGTGTTCTGTGCGCTCAGGCCGCCGGTGGCGGTGTCGCGCCAGGCCATCGGCTGGGTGAACTGCTGGCCGCTGCCCACATGCGTAATGACCAGCGTGCCGGGCCGCGTTTTGGGCAGCGCGAAGCCCTGGCGGGTCTCGGCGCGCAGCACATGTTTCATCGACACCGTTTCGCCCGCGCGGAACAAGGTGCGGTCAAAAATGGTGTGGGCGCGTTCGTCGGGGCGCGGGTCGCTGCTGGTGGGCACGTTAAAGCGCCAGGGCTCGATGCCGCGCTGCCAGTCGCTCCAGGTAAAGGCCATGTCCTCTACGCCATCAGCACCCGTCTGGCGGGCGCTCACAAAGTAGGCGTTGCCACCTTCGCCATAGTCGCCGCCATCGCTGCAGCGGTTGGGGTCGGGTGAGATGCCTTCGATGCGGGCCACGCCTTGGGCGTCGGTGATGGCATTGGCCAGCTCGTTGCCACGGCAGTCCGACACACGCACCGTGGCGCCTTGCACTGGCTGGCCCTTGTCCAGCGTGGTGACCCAGGCCAGCGCGTTCTCGCGGCCCAGCTTGAAATGCACTCCCAGGTTGGTGACCAGGGCCGAGGTGCGCACATACATCGTGCGGGCGTCGCCATGGCGCTCGTCGAGCAGCGAGCTACCTAGCTTTTGCGAGGCGATCTCCACCACATGGAAACCCGGCGACAGCGGGATGCCCACCACCTCGAACGGGCGTGGATCATTGCTGGCGGGCTTGGGCAAATCGAGCGTCTTGACCCCGCCCTTGCCAGCCAGCAGCGACACCATGCGCGACTGGACATAGCCCTTGCCCTCGTCCTCCAGCACCTTGGGCAGCGGGCCCGTCACGTCCTGGCGAGCCTGCTTGCGGTCCACCACATAGCTGTCGTAGCGCTGCACCTTCTTGAACCAGGCGATGATGTCTGCGTCAGTGCGCGGCTTGAGGGTGCTGACCTTGCCTGCGGGGGCTGCAGCAGTACCAGCGACGGCACCCGGCTGCAGGCCTTGCACGCGCAGCGCGGCTTCCACGTTGCGCAGCGTTACGGGCAGCAGCGCGGGCGGCTTGTCGGCGGCGGGGCCTTCAGCAAAACGCTCCACCACGCCAAAGGGGGCGGCCGCAAACTTGGCCAGCGGCGGCATGCCGCCAGTGGCTACCTTGAGCGGGAAGTTGTCGGCATTGCGCAGCGGGCGGCCCGAGGCGTCTTTGAAGTCCTTGGGCAGCTCCAGCGTGAAAGCGGTGTTCTCAGACAAAGGAGCAGCAAACTGCACGCTGTTGACCAGCGCGTCGGCATCGGCCGGTTGCTGCCCGTCGGCAGCGCCGTCGATCTGAGGCTTGAGGGTTTCCTTGGGCGACTTGAGGCGAATGGCCGCAGCCAGCTTGCGCGGCACTGGCGCGTTGAACGACAGCGACATGGGCCGGATGGGCAGGCAGGCGGCCTGGGCGTTTTCACGCTCGCAACTGAACTCGGCGGCGAAGGGCTCGCGCACCTTGTAGTCAAACCGTTTTTCGACGGTGTTGGGTACCCCGCTGGGCGTGGCTACCCCTGCGCCGAACACAATTTGCATGCGCGACCCCGATGTGAGGCGGCGGTTGCAGGCCAGCGTGGCGTACTGCAAAGGGTCTCGCTCGGCGCGCTTGTCCAGGCCCAGGGTCTTGAGGATTTCAGCGCGCTGCGCGCCTTCGATCAACCGCACAGGCACCCGCTCGCCCACGCCGTCTGCCGTGCACCACACGTTGGCCTGCACGCTGGCCAGTGTGGCGGGGCCGTTGAGCTGCAGCACAAAAAACTGCTCTTCGTCGATCTGCTGGTAGGTGCCGGGCCGGATGTTCTGCACAAACGGGCCGCCACTGTTGAATTGATAGCTTTTTGCGCCCGTCAGATCAGCGCCAGAGGCCGATCTGAACCCGGTTTTGACTGTGGCGGTGCAGCGCACGCCCGGGGGCAGGTCGCGCTCGAAGTCAAACACCCATTCGCGCTCGCCGGTCCAGCGGCCCGTGCCCTTGGTCGCATCGGCGTCGCTGCAACTGAGGCTGATGGGCGCCGGTGCCTTGGGGTCGCCGAAGTTGACCGCCGCAGTATCGAACTTGGCCACCACCTGCCGCACCCGCGCGACATCGCCCTGGGGGCTGAAGCTGACGATCTGCAACGCTTGCGCCTGGGTTGCCAGCAGCAGCCCCCACAGCAGCATTGCGGCGCTGGCCGGGGCTTTCCTCCAAAGTGTTGTTTTCATTGTGTTTTGCTCATGCCTGCAAGGGCTTTGAGGGTAGCCGATCCACCCGCTCAGGCGCCACCCCGAGCTGCCTGTCCTGAGCGCCAATGTGTGAGAAAGTGCTGCAGATGCCAGCACATGTGTGCCGCCTATACTCCCGCGCAACAACCCGCGCAGCTTCGGCTGCGCACCCCGCGCAGGGAGGCGGGACAACCACCATGGCAACACGTCCTATGGGCACCGACACCGCCGCCCAGCCCACCAAACGGCCCGCGCCCTTCTGGCACCGGCTCAACACCTTCTTTTCGTTTCCGCTGCAATCCAAGCCACTGATGTACAGCCTGCTGCTGGCCTTTGCCAGCATGTTGTACAAAGCGATCTTCTTTTTGCCCGATGCACTGGCGATCGTGATCGTGGAGATCGGCATCCTGCTGGCAGCATCGCGCTACGGCTTCAAGATCACGGCCCTGGGTTCGCGCGGCATCTACAACGCGGACGACTACCCCTCCGAGCTGGACCCGGACTGGAAGAACCTGCCCTGGAAGCTGTTCGCCATCCTGATCGCGCAGTCCATCGCCGTGGGCTGGCTGCAGAGCCTGAGCCCCACGCTGGGCACGCTGGCCTGGCTGGCCGTGTGCTTCTTGCTGCCCGCCACCCACATCGTGCTGGTGCAGACCTGCAGCTTTACCGAGACCCTCAACCCCGCCAATGCCTGGAACGCCGTACGCACCATTGGCTGGCCGTATCTGCTGCTGTGCCTGTTCCTCTTTTTGCTGAGCCAGGGCACCTTCATCGCGCTGGGCATGCTGCTGCCCGTCTTCAGCGGTTGGGTTTTGCTTCCCATCGTCAACTGGGCGCTCATCTACTTTGGCTGGGTAATGGCCAGCCTGTTGGGCTACGCCATGTACCAGAACCACGAAGCATTCGGCATTGCGCTGCTGCCCGGTGCAGGCCTGGACGAAGACGCCCCGCCGGTGGACCGCCGCAGCCCGCGCCGGATTGAGCAGGACGCCATCGATGCGCACGTGGCCGCACTGATCACCGCAGGCGACCTGGCGGGTGCCCTGGGCGTAGCCTACGAAGAACAGCGCACCCGCGGCGACGAAGTGGCCGCACAGCGCCGCTACCACCGCGTGTTGGCGCTGTCCGAGGGCAAAACCGCCACCCTGCTCGACCACGGCCTGCGCTACATCCCGCTGCTGCTGCGTTCGGGCCATGGCAGCGAAGCCCTCAAAGCCTTTCAGACCTGCCGCGCCAAAGACCCGAAGTTTGAGCTGCGCGATGCCACCGCCACCCTCCACCTGGCCAAAGCGGCCTGGAGCGCAAACGACGCAAAAGAAGCCATCGCCCTGCTGCAGGGGTTTGACCGCCGCTTCCCGGACCACGAGTGTGTGCCTGCCGCCTACGAGCTGGTTGCCCGCGTGCTGCTGCAAGGCATGAACCGCGCGGACATGGCCTTGCGTGTGCTCGCCACGCTGGAATCACGGTATCCCGATTTGGAAGCCACGCAGGAGACGCGGTGGCTGCTGCGCAATCATGTGCCGCAGAGAGCGGCTGGGGTTTAAGGGCCAAAGTGGACTGTGGCGTAGGGCGGCTTCGAGTCCAATGCGCAGCTTCTTCAATATGGACTGAGCCCTTCTTCATGAGGCGATGATTGGTCGCAGGTCTGCTTACACCAGTCTCGCAGCCATCAGCTCTTTTTTCAGGTACGCGTAAAACAGCGGCGCCGCCACCAGCCCGGCGGGGCCGAACACCGCCTCGGCCACAAACATTACGCTCAACAGCTCCCACACACCCATCTGTGTACGGCGGCCCACCACCTTGGCATTGATCACGTATTCGGCCTTGTGGATCAGGATCAGAAAGCCCAGGCAGGCAGCCGCCGCCAGCGGCGACACCGACAGCCCCACGATGGTGATCACCACGTTGCACACCAGATTGCCCACGATGGGCACCAGCCCGGCGATGAAAGTGAAAGTGATCAGCACGGGCGTGTAGGGCAGCTCCAGGTCCCACAGCGGCAGCACAAACAGCAGGAACAGGCCGGTCAGCACGGTGTTGAAGGCTGCAATCCAGAACTGCGCCGCCACGATCTGGCGGAACGCCTCGCCAAACAGCGTGATGCGCTGGCTCAACTGCCCTGCCAGCGGGCCCCGCGCGCCGGGGGGGGGGCGGACAGCAGCCAGTGCGCCAATCAGCAGGCCCACGTACGCAAACAGCACGCCGGCCAGCCAGGCACGCCCGGCCAAGGCGAGCGCCCCCGCCTTGGCGCCCAGGTAGTTGGCGATGACGCGCTGGATCTCCGCCGCCCCTTGCGGCAGGTGGGTGGCCATGTCGCTAGGCAGCTTCAGGCGCAGCTCAAGCACCGTGCGTGCCATGTAGTTGAGCAGCTCCTGGTATTGCTGTGGCGCCGTGACCAGGTAGCCGCGGGAGTGCGTCAAGCCTGCACCCAGCAGCGCCAGCGGCAGCAGCATGACGAAGCCCGCAGCTGCAATCTGCACTGCGCGCAAATGAGTGGGCGAGAGACTGCCGCTGCGCCGCGCACGGCTCAGCCCGTAGCCAAACCACCGGGTCAGCGCACGGGTGAGCAGAAAGCCCAGGCACACACACAACAGGCCTGGCAACAGGCCGCGCCACATCACCAGCAGCAGCGCGGCGGCCATCAACACATAGCTGGCCACCACAATGCCCCGCGTGGCGGGCGGCGGTTGCAGGGTGGTGGGGACCGGCTCAGGCGTGTTGCGTAGGACGACGGGGGCCGAGTGCGGGGTTTGCGCCATGCGCGGAGGCAGTCTGATTTGGTGGGAGCTGCAGATTGATCAGGCAACCACCACGGCGGCACCTTCGCCGCGCGCAGCAATCGTGCCGATCGTGTACACCTGCTCGCCCGCAGCGCGCAGCGTGCCCGCTGTGGCTTCGGCATTCGCCGCATCCACCACCACCACCATCCCAATGCCGTTGTTGAAGGTACGGTTCATCTCGATGTCGTCGATACCGGCGGTCTTCTGCAGCCAGGCAAACAGCTCAGTCTGGGGCCAGCTGCCTTTGGTCAGGTGGGCGGCGGTGCCGTCAGGCAGCACGCGGGGGATGTTCTCCAGCAGGCCGCCGCCGGTGATGTGGGCCAGCGCCTTGATAGGGTGGACCGCCAGCGCGGCCAGCACGTTCTTCACGTACAGGCGGGTGGGTTCCATGACGGCCTGTTTGAAGGGCTTGCCATCCAGCGTGGCGGGCAGGGTGCCCGCAGCCTCCGCGCGTTCAATGCATTTGCGCACCAGGCTGAAACCGTTGGAATGCACGCCGTGGCTGGTCAGGCCCAGCACCACGTCGCCGGGCTTGACGTCCTTGCCGGTCAGGATCTTGGCCTTTTCGACCGCTCCGACCGCGAAACCAGCCAGGTCGTATTCGCCGGCGGGGTACATGCCTGGCATCTCAGCGGTTTCGCCGCCGATCAGTGCGCAGCCACTCAGCTCGCACCCCTTGGCAATGCCGCCGATCACGGCCGCTGCGGTGTCCACATCCAGCTTGCCGCAGGCAAAGTAGTCCAGAAAGAACAGGGGCTCGGCGCCTTGCACCAGCACGTCGTTCACGCTCATGGCCACCAGGTCGATGCCCACGGTGTCGTGCATGTTCCATTCAAAAGCCAGCTTGAGCTTGGTGCCCACGCCGTCAGTGCCGCTCACCAGCACGGGTTCCTTGTAGCGCTTGGGCACTTCAAACAGTGCGCCAAATCCGCCAATACCGGCCAGCACGCCTTCGCGCATGGTCTTTTTGGCCAGCGGCTTGATGCGCTCGATCAGAGCGTCGCCCGCATCGATGTCAACGCCGGCGTCTTTGTAGGAAAGGGGGGTGGGGGAGGTGGCAGAGGTGCTCATAGGGGTGCTCAAGGCAGGGACGACACGGAACAGCGTGCGCAGCAGACTAAAATTTGCCCAGATTTTACGGGTTGTGCACCCAGTGCCACCCGCTCACCCCTTCTTGCTGCCCCGTTTTGCCCCTCAAGCCCATGCTGTTTTGTGCCTCCACCCGCTGCTTTGGCCTGCGCGCCCTTGGGGCGCAGCCATGATGAAACAGCTGGCGCTGGACATAGGCCTGGCGACGGGGCCCACGCTGGCGCGGTTTCATGCAGGCCCCAATGAGGCGGCTTTGCAACACCTGCGCCTGGCGGTGGGCCAGGGCAGCAGCCAGGCCACCCGCTCCCCGGTGCCCACCTACCTGTGGGGGGAGCCCGGCAGTGGCAAGTCGCATTTGCTCAAGGCGGTGCGCCAGGCATTGCGCGACGAAAGTGCCCGTGTGGGCTGGTTGGACCCCTCCGTGGCCGAGCTGCCAGATTTCGACGAGCAATGGGCCGCCGTGGTGATGGACGACGTGCACCTGTACAGCACCGCCCAGCAGGCCACCGCGTTCAACTGGTTCGTCAACGCCATCAGCCCCGCCAGCGGCAGCCAGCGCTGGGTGCTGGCGGCGGGCAATTTGCCACCGGCCGACCTGCCGCTGCGCGACGACCTGCGCAGCCGCCTGGGCTGGGGCCATGTTTTCCAGCTGCAGCTTCTGGGCGAGGCTGAGCGCCGCGCCGTGCTGCGCCAGGAAGCCGATGCGCGCGGTGTGTTCTTGGGTGACGACGTGATGGACTACATGCTCAACCGCTTCTCGCGTGACCTGGGCAGCCTCATGGAGCTGCTCGACCAGCTCGACGCGTTTGCGCTGCGCACGCAGCGCGCCATTACGATCCCCTTGCTCAAAACGATGCTCGAATCGGAATGACGCCGACCCATGCGCCCCATTATTTGTGAACCTGAATGACTTCTGAAACCCGTCGCTTGCGTCTTGCGTTGTTTGACCTGGACCACACGCTGCTGCCACTCGACTCCGACTACGAATGGGGCGAGTTCACCATCCGCATCGGCTGGAATGACCCGGTGGAGTTCGCGCGCCGCAACGACGAGTTCTATGCGCACTATCAGGCGGGCACGCTCGACGTGCACGACTACGTGCGTTTTGCCACCGAGGCTGTGCGTCTGCGCGGACCCGAGGCGGCGACAGCCGCACACCAGCAGTTCATGCGCGACGTGATCCGCCCAGCCATTCAACCCGAGGCGCTAGACCTGATTCGGCAGCACCAGGCCGCCGGCGACGAGGTGCTGATCGTCACCGCCACCAACGAGTTCGTGACCACGCCCATCGCCCAGGCACTGGGTGTACCGCAACTGCTGTCCGTGCAACTGGTGCGCGACGCCAGCGGCTGGTACACGGGCGAAATCGACGGCATCCCCACCATGCGCGAAGGCAAGGTGCGGCGCATGGAGCAATGGCTGGCCGAGCGGCAGCTTGGCTGGGGCGATGTGGACAGCACGTTTTACAGCGACTCGATGAACGACGTGCCCTTGCTGGAAAAGGTGAACCACCCCGTGGCCACCAACCCCGACCCCCGCCTGCGTGCGCTGGCCCAGGAGCGCGACTGGCGCATACTGGACCTGTTTGCGGCCGATGCCGAAACGCCTGCACCACCAGCTGACTGAGAGACTGAGAGTCTTTTATCCATGCCCACCTTGCACGCGAAAACGCCCCGGCTCGTCGTTGCAAATGCTCGCCATAGCCCGAGCTATGGCTGTGCTTTGCGCCTAGATCCGAGGCGTTTTCGCGCGCCTTTCGGGCTCGGCTAAAAAACTCTCAGCCTCTGAGCGCTTTTCAGCCCCTACCAGCCGCCGTTTCGTGCCCGACCCCCTGAATACTTTCACTCCATGATCAAGAAGTTCCTAGACAAACTGATGGGCAAAACGACGCCCGGCACCTCGGGCGGCAAGCCGCACTTCGGCAAGCGCGAAGAGGTGCCCGCCTCGGTGCACGGCATCAACCCCGAGCTGGTGGACCGCCGCGCCGCCGACGTGGTGGCCACGCTCAAGCAGGCGGGGTTTGAGGCCTACATCGTCGGCGGCGCGGTGCGCGACCTGCTGCTGGGCCTGCGCCCCAAGGATTTTGACGTGGCCACCAATGCCACACCCGAGCAGGTCAAGGGCCTGTTTCGCCGCGCGTTCATCATCGGCAAGCGTTTTCGCATCGTGCACGTGGTGCATGGCCGGGGGCGTGAGCATGAGGTGATCGAGGTCTCCACCTTCCGCGCGTACCTCGACAACGCCGCCGCAGGTCAGGTGGCGGGCAACGAAAAAACCAGCAAGGCCCAGCTGTCGGGCATGCAGCATGCGGTGGACGCCAGTGGCCGCGTGCTGCGCGACAACGTCTGGGGGCCGCAGGACGAAGACGCCACGCGCCGCGACTTCACCGTGAACGCCATGTACTACGACCCGGTCAGCCAGATCGTGGTGGACTACCACAAGGGCCTGCAGGACGCCAAGAAGAAGACGCTGCGCATGATTGGCGACCCCGCGACGCGCTACCGCGAAGACCCTGTGCGCATCATGCGCGCCGTGCGGTTTGCGGCCAAGCTCAGCGGCCTGGGTTTTAGCATCGAGACCAAGACCGCGGCGCCCCTGGTGCAGTCGCAAACGTTGCTGGCTGAGGTGCCCCAAAGCCGCATGTTTGACGAAATGCTCAAGCTGCTGCAGACCGGTCACGCCATCGCCACCATCGAACAGCTGCGCAAACTGGGCATGGCCAAGGGCATCTACCCGCTGCTGGATGTGGCGGTGGAACGCGCGGATACGCCTTTTGTCAAAGCCGCCCTGGTCGATACCGACCGCCGGGTGAACGAAGGCAAGCCTGTGGCCCCGAGCTTCCTCTTGGCCTGCGTGCTGTGGGAAGACGTGCGCAACGGCTGGACCGAGCGTCTGAACCAGCGCCAGCACCCGTTGCCTGCGCTGCAGGAGGCCATCGACGAGGTGTTCGACAAGCGCATTGGCGACGTGTCGGGCCGCGGCAAGCTGGCGGCTGACATGCGCGAGATCTGGGTCATGCAGCCGCGTTTCGAAAAGCGCGTGGGCAACACGCCGTTTGGCATGGTCATGCAGCCGCGCTTTCGGGCCGGGTTTGACTTCATGCGCCTGCGCGCCGATGTGGGCGAGGTGGGCGAAGCGCTGGCCGAATGGTGGCAGGACTTCCAGACCGCCGACGATGAGCGCCGCGATGACCTGATGGACCAGGCCAAGGAAGAGCAGAAAGCCCGCCAGAAAGCGCAGCCCGTGGTCAAGCGCGTGCCCCGCGCTGCACCCGCCGCCGATGCACGCGGCTTGCCCCAAGCTGCAGGGCCAGAAACCGCAACGGCTGATGGCGGTGCCGAGCTCCCCTCAGAAGGTGGCGCCCCCAAAAAGCGCCGCCGCCGTCGCCGCAAGCCCGGCAGCGGCACTAGCGGCGAAGG
Organism: uncultured Gammaproteobacteria bacterium; assembly: GCA_947085645.1. GTDB lineage: Bacteria > Pseudomonadota > Gammaproteobacteria > Burkholderiales > Burkholderiaceae_C > Acidovorax. The sequence goes on along the minus strand of CAMTXG010000004.1, from coordinate 50,925 downwards.
CGCTGCGCCCGCCGCTGCAGGCGAGTGACGAGGCCCACCGCGCTGCCGTCGCCCATGGCCGAGCCGCAAGCCCGAGCGCGTGTGTCGGTATTCATCGGCCTGGGCGCCAACCTGGGTGAGCGCAAGGCGACCCTGCGCACCGCTCTGACCGCTATTGGACAGTTGCCCGGCACCCAATTGCTGCGCGTGTCACCGCTCTATGGCAGTGCACCTGTGGATGCGGGCGGGCCAGACTACCTCAACGCCGTGGCCGAGTTGGCGACAACGCTGACGCCCCAAGCCCTGCTGCAGGCTCTTCAGTCCATTGAGCAATCTGCAGGCCGCGAGCGCCCCTACCGCAACGCCCCGCGCACGCTGGACCTGGACATCCTGTGGTTTGGCAACCAAGTGATCAACACCCCCGAACTCACCGTGCCCCACCCGCGCATGGCCGAGCGCGCCTTTGTGCTGCGCCCTCTGGCCGATCTGGCGCCTGACCGTGTGAGTGCCGCAGCATTGCAGGCCGTGGCGTCGCAGGACATCCATCAGCTGGAAGGGCCGAGTTGGGTGGATCGGGTGGATTGAAGGGGTTTGCTCCTGAAAGAGGAGCTACTAGCGCTTATTGGATAAGCGCTAGAGGCCAAAATACTTAAAAATCTTCCCCGTGCGCCGGTTCACCCGTACCGGATGAAACCGGCGCGGCCCAACACCAGTGCCCCCGTGCAAGGGCCGCCCCGCCACACCGGGGGCGGTCCCCCTTGAGGGAAGCGGCGCAGCCGCTCAGGGGGTCAATCTACCTTTGCTCCCGACGCCTTCACCACCTGCTGGTACTTGGCGCGTTCGCTGGCCATGAAGGTGTCGAACTGTTGCGGTGTACTCGTCACGGGCTCGGCCAGCAGCAGGCCAAAGCGGGTCTTGGTTTCGGGTGCGTTGAGGGCCGCCACAAACGCCTTGTTCAGCTTCTCGATCACCGGCTTGGGCGTGGCGGCTGGGGCGACCAGGCCCCACCAGGTGTCGATCGCAAAACCCTTGAACGTGGCCGACAGGGGCGGCACGCCCGGCAGCGAGGGCGAGGCCTCCAGCGAGGTGACGGCCAGCGCCTTCAGCTTGCCCGCGCGGATGTTGGGAGCGGCGGCTGCCAGGTTGTCGATGTTGAAGTCCACCTCGCCGCCCAGCAGGGCCAGCTGCGCGGGGTTGGCGCCGCGGTAGGGGATGTGCAGCGCAAAGATGCCTGCGCGCTGCTTGAACATTTCGCCCGCCAGGTGGCCCGCGCTGCCATTACCGCCGCTGCCGTAGTTGAGTTTGGCGGGGTTGGCTTTGGCGTAGGCGATCAGGTCGGCCAGGGTGTTGATCTTGAGCTGCTCGGCCTTGGCCGCGTTGATGACCAGCACGTTGGGCACGCGCACCATTTGCGTGATGCCCGCAAAGTCCTTGGCCGCGTCGTACGGCATGCGCGCATACAGCCAGGGGTTGACGGCGTGCGTGGCCGTGGCGGCGATGCCGATGGTCAGGCCATCGGGTGCGGCCTTGGCGATGGCGTCGGCGCCAATGTTGCCGCCTGCGCCGCCCTTGTTGTCGATGATGACCGTGCCCAGCGAGTCACGCACCCGCTCGGCCAGCGCGCGCGCGGTCACGTCGATGGGGCCGCCCGGTGCGTAGGGCACGATCAGCCGGATGGGCTGGCCAGAGTCTTGCGCAAATGCGACAGACGCCGCAAAGGGGGATGAAAAAGCCGCTGCAATAGCGGTACTGGCGAGGAGGAGGTTTCTGCGGTTCATGGGGGCCATTGTGCAAAAAAATCGTAAGAAAACTTACTAAAACCCTCAGATGCGATCCGTTGGCGCACTTGCCGGGGGCAACTCGGACGCATTTCCATCGCTTTGCAAACGCCAATTCAGGTGCTTTTCCGGCGCCTGTCTGACCAGGTTCCGCCATGCCCATGGCATCGATGTAACCCTTCAGGCCGCGCGCAAAGGGCCGTCCGGCAAGGCCAGATCTTCGACCAGCATGCCCAGCTCATGCGACGAGCGGATGTCCAGCTTGAGGAAGATGGCCGAGCGGTGGGTGTCCACCGTGCGCGGATCGATGGGCCGGTCGGGGTCGCGCTGTGCCAGCGCGCGTGCGGCCTCTTTGCTGCTCAGGCCGGTGGCCAGTAGGCGGGCCACCTCTTGCTGGCGGGGGCTCAGGGCGTTCCAGCGCTCCAGCCGCTGGTATCGGTGCTGCGCGCGCTGGGCCTCGGTTTGCGACAGGTGGGCGGCTCTGGACACTGCTGTCAGCAGGGTTTGTTCATTGCACGGCTTTTCCAGCCAGTCCACGGCGCCCTGCTTGACGGCTGCCACGGCCGAGGCCAGCTCGCCGTGGGCCGAAAGGAACACGGTTTTTAGCACCGTCTGCCGCCGGCGCATGTCTTCAAACACCTGCAGCCCGCTCATTCCGTCCATGCGCAGGTCCAGCAGCACGCAGCCGGGCTTCGTCAGGTCGGCTTGCGCCAAAAAATCCGGCCCGCTGGCAAAGGTGTGGGGCAGGTAGCCGCCCGCCAGCAGCAGTGCTGCCAGCGAATGGCGCACTCCCTCATCGTCATCCACGATGTAGACGATGGCGGGTGCGGCACCCGCAGTGGCTGGGGCGTCGGGCTCTTGGTGGGCTGGGGGGCGGTGGTCGTCGGTCATGCGGCAGGTGGCTGAGGCAAACGGATTTCAAAGACCGCGCCGCCGCCCTCGCGGTTGCGCGCCAGCAGCTCGCCGCCCATGCTTTCGACAATGGAGCGGCAGATGTTCAGGCCGAGGCCCAACCCATCGGAGCGGGTGGTGAAGAAGGGATCGAACAGGCGCTGTGCGATTTCGGGCGGCAGGCCCGGGCCGCGGTCCAGCACCTGTAGCGATGCCTGCCCGGCATCCAGCGCGGTGCGCAGCAACAGTTCGTGGTGCGTGGTGGTTCGGGGGGCGGTGGGCATGGCCTGCATCGCCTGCAGCGCGTTCAGCCCCAGGTTGAGCACCACCTGCTCCAGCAGCACGCGGTCGGCAAGCACCTGCAGGGGTGTGTTTGTCAGGTCCAACCGAACCGCAATGCCGTGACGGCGGGCTTCTGCGCGCAGAAGCAGGCCCAGCGACTGGTCCACCGCCGCGTTCAGGTCGCAGGGCTCGCGGGCTTCGGGGTGCTGGCGCACCCAGCGCCGAATGCGGCCCACAATGTCGGCGGCACGCAGCGCCTGGGCCGACAGGGCGGTCAGGCTGTCATTCAGCAGTTCGGTTTTGCCCTGCACAGCCAGTGAGCGTGCAGCGGCCGCGTAGTTGACCAGGGCGGCCAGCGGCTGGTTCAGCTCGTGCGCCAGGGTGGATGCCATCTCGCCCACGGTGATCACACGCTGCACGCGCTGCAACTGGGCCTCGCGCTGCTGCTGCTGTTCTTCGGCGCGTTTCTGTGCGGTGATGTCCACCACCGAACTCATCCACCCGATGTGTTTGCCGTCTCCATCGATGAGCTGGGCCGTGTAGAACATGGTGTACACGTCCGACCCATTGCGGTGCCGCAAGCGGTTCTCGTTGCCCTGGGGCGCGGCTTTGCCGGCCAGGGCGGTGTCGCTGTCGTTCCAGTGGCGGTCCAGGTCATCCGGGTGCCAATAGGGGTAGGGCGGCAGACAGCCGATGAGCTCGGACGCAGCGTAGCCCACCATGTCGCACATGGCCGCGTTCACGTAGACGATCCGGCCTTCCAGGTCGCGTGCGCGCATGCCCACCAGCAGCGAGTCTTCCATCGACTGGCGAAACGCCTGGGCTTGCTGCAGCGCATGGGTGCGCTCGAGAACGCGCTGCTCCAGTTCGATGCGGGCCTGCCGATTTTCCTGCAGGCGCCGTTCGCGCAGCTGCCAGTAAAGTGCGCCCAGCACCAGCAGGCCCGAGGCCAGCGTGGCCAGCACCCATGCCTGCTGCCGGGCTTGTGCCACCACCTTGCTGTCGGCCGTCAGGGTCAAGGTCCAACCCAGGTCGGGCAGGGGTTCTTCAAACGCCAGATAGGCGTTCCCGCTGTCAGACAGCCGCAGTTCAACCCCCGGCTGGTCTTCACGCTGGCTTACCTGCCAAGGCACGGGCTGCGGCGCCCAGCGGGCGCCGTACTGCTCGTCGTGCTGGACCTGGAGCACTTCCTGTGTCTCCAGCGGTCGGGTGGTCTTGTAAAGCCACGGCGCTACCGATCCGAGAAAGAGGATGCCACGCTCGTCCACCAGAAACACCGGGTCGCGCAACTGCGCCCAGGTGTCGACGATGGGCTGCATTTGCACCTTGACAGCGACCACGCCGATGACCTGACCATCGTCGTACACGGGTGCCGATGCAAATAGGCCCGGTTCGCCCGTGGTCTTGCCCACACCATAAAACCGCCCCTCCAGGCCTTGCAGTGCATCGCGAAAGTACGGGCGGTTGCTGTAGTTCTGGCCCACAAAGCTGCTGGGCGTGTTCCAGTTGCTGGAGGCCAGGGTCAGCCCCTTGGAGTCCATCACATACAGCGTGTCCGAGCCCGCATTGCTGTTCACGGTCTGCAGGTAAGCGTTAGCGGAGTCCCGCACGCTGCGGGCTTCCGGGTTGCGCAATAGGGCCGCCACCAGAGGCTGCTGTGCTGCGGTAAACGGCAGATAGCTGTAGCGTGTGGCCACCCCGCGCAAGGCCAGGGCCTGCACTTCGCCGGATCGGCGCAGGTTGTCCCATTGGGTGTCCAGCTCGTTGCGGGTGGCCCATTCGCCTGCACCGAGCACCAGCAGCACCGCCACGCCCAGCACGGCTGCCATGGGGCCCGTGCCACGCAGGGCCTGGCGCAGCGGGGCCATTTCAGTTATCCACGGCGCTGCGCGTCATCCGCAGCCCATGAAACTGGCGAGGTCCAGGCCAGGGCCGCCGCGCAAGGGCCGCCCCGCCGCGCTGGCGGCGTCCCCCTGCCCGCATCGCGCAGCGATGCGAGAGCGGGGGGAAGGCCCGCAGGGCCTCAGGGGGGTGTCCCATGCTTATCCGCTTCGGAGGTAAAGGAGTCCGCGTAGAACTCCTCGGCGGGCAGGCCCCGGTGGGCGCTGTAGGCATCGCGTGCAGATTCCACCACGATGGGTGCACCACAGGCATACACCTGGTGGCCCGACAGGTCGGCAAAGTCATCCATCACCGCCTGGTGTACAAAACCGGTACGACCCGTCCAGCCATCCTCGGGCAGGGCGTTGGACACCACGGGCACGTAAGCCAGGTGTGGCATCTCGGCCAAGCGGGCAAGCATCCAGTCGTTCAGGTACAGATCGCCCGGGCGGCGGCCGCCCCAGTAAAGCACCGTGGGGCGGGTGATGGCCTTGAATTGCATGTGCTCAATCAGCGCCTTGATGGGCGCAAAGCCTGTGCCGGAGGCCAGGAACACCATCGGCTTGTCAGAATCTTCGCGCAGAAAGAAACTACCGAACGGGCCTTCGACACGCAGGATTTCTTTTTCCTTCATGGCGCCGAATACATGGTCGGTGAACTTGCCGCCGGGCATGTGGCGAATGTGCAGCTCCAACCCCGGCGCCTCGGCCTGCGTGTGGGGCGCGTTCGCCATCGAATACGCGCGGCGAGCGCCGTCGCGCAATATGAACTCGATGTACTGGCCCGCGTGGTAGCGGAAGGTGTCAGCCGCAGGCAGTTGCAGGCGTACCTGCATCACGTCGTGCGATTTTTTCTCTAGCGTGGACACGCGCACCGGCATCTTCTTGATGGGGTAGGCGCTTTCGTCGGTGACCTGGCGCGATTCGAGCACCACGTCAGTCAGTGGCTGCGCGCAGCAGGTCAGCACCAGGCCCGCGGCCTCTTCGTCGGCGGTGAGCGCCTTGGACTGGTGTTCGCCATGGTGCACAGCGCCGCTGAGCTTTTTGCATTTGCACGAGCCGCAGGCGCCGTCCTTGCAGCCGTAGGGCAGGCCCACGCCATTGCGGATGGCTGCGGCCAGAATGGCTTCGCCCGCATTGGCACTGAAAGCGCGGCCGCTGGGCTGCACGGTGATCTGGAACGCTGCGGGGGTTGCAGCCTCTGCGCTGGTCATGTGTGGGTATCCTTGGAGTCGTCTCAAGCAAACTAAACGGACCCGATTTTGCCCTCAAACCAAAGTCCTCTCGGCGCGCTGCCAGCCCGCTTTCGCCGCGAACGCCTGCTCATTGTGGGTTGTGGTGACGTGGGTCAACGCGTGGTGCGCAACCTGCAGACCGGCCCGGGGGGCGGGCGGATGCGGGTGCTGGCACTCACGTCCACTGCGGCCCGGGTGCCGGGGCTGCGGGCGCAGGGGGTGGTGCCGCTCGTGGGCAATCTGGATGACGCCGCCACGTTGCGGCGCCTGTCTGGCGTGGCCACGCGCGTGTTGCATCTGGCGCCGCCTCCGGGTGAAGGCGCTGGCCGCCATGCCTGGTGGCGCGACCCGCGCACGGTGGCGTTGACCCAGGCTTTGCGGTTGCGCAGCCTGCCCGCGTCGCTGGTTTACGCGTCCACCAGCGGTGTGTACGGAGACTGCCAGGGCGCGCTGGTGTCAGAAACACGGGCTGTGGCGCCCGCCACGCCGCGCGCGCAGCGGCGGGTGAATGCCGAGCGGGCGGTGCGCCACCTGGGCCGTGCAGGTGTGCGTGCCAGCGTGCTGCGCGTTCCGGGCATCTACGCGCCCGACCGCGAAGGCGGCACACCCGAGGCGCGTCTGCGCCGGGGTACGCCGGTGCTGGTGGCCGAGGACGATGTGTTCACCAACCACATCCACGCCGACGACCTGGCGCGCGCCTGTCTGGCCGCCTTGTGGCGCGGGCGGCCGCAAAGGACCTACAACGTGAGTGATTCCACCCACATGAAGATGGGCGACTACTTTGACCTGGCGGCCGACCTGTATGGCCTGCCACGCCCACCGCGGGTGCCCCGCAGCGGCGCGCAAGAGCAGCTGTCGTTGATGATGCTGAGTTTCATGAGTGAATCACGTCGGCTGGACAACCGCCGCATGCTCAAGGAGCTGGGAGTGCGCTTGCGCTACCCCAGCGTGGCCGAAGGGCTGCGGGCTTAGCAGCGCAGCCGCAGCGCCCGCATCACCACGTCAGCAGGGTGCCTGCCCACCCGCCGAGCGGCAGACCCCAGCCGGGCCCGGAAGCCGACCAGGGCCCGCGCGGGGATAGGAGTTGCCCTGATCGTCGGTGCAGCGAAAGTCACCGCAATGCGTCAGACGCGGTGGGGTTTGCGGCTTGCCGACCTGCGGAAACGGATCGGGGTACAGCGGGCGGTTGCGCACAGACGGCACCACCACAACGCGGGGCTGGTTGGCGCGGGCTTTTTCTACCTCGGCATAGCCCTGCGGGCCCAGGCAGTCCAGGTCCACCTGGCGCTGGGCGGTCTCCAGGCGCAGCTCTTGTTCATAGGTAGATCGCGACAAGCCGCTGGCCACCATGTCCAGGTTGCGGCGCGAGCGCGCGCATTCGGGCGAACGGGCGTAGTCCTGCGGCTGGGGGGCGGCGGCGGCCACCTGTGCGGCACGCGCGCGGTCGCGTTCGGCATTGCGCAGGGCGTCGGTTTCTGCAGCTGTGGCTTCGGCCTGCAGCCGCTGCTGCTTGCGCTCCAGCGCCTCGGCGGCCAGCTCACGTTCTTGCTGTAGCTCTGCGGCAGTTTTGCGCGGCTCCACCTCACGCGCCGCCGTGCCGCCGGGGCAAGCCCCGTCGGTGTAGGTGACCTTGCCTGTGCGTGCATCGGTGCACCGCACAACCTGCGCCTGCGCGCCTGCCAGCATCCAGGCAGCGCACAGCCCAATCACGATCTGGTGGCGGATCATCATGATTTGTCTGCTGGCTATTGGCTATTGACTATTGGCTACTTATTGTTGTCCCGGGAGGCTGCTTTACTGCCCCATAGACGGACCATGGGACTGCAAGCCTGGCAAAAACAGTCCTCGCTGGGGTCACTTTTCGCTTTTCGCGCGTTCCAGATCCGACCGACTCGTGGCAACCAATTTTTTTCAAAAATTGTCCAGCAAAAGCCGGTTACTTGGGCAGCACGCGGCGAATGGTTTCCGCCAGGTCCTCGGCCACAAACTTGGCCACATAACCGTCGGCGCCCACGCTGCGCACATGGTCCTCATTGGCGGAGCCGGACAGCGACGAGTGGATGACCACCGGCAAACCATGAAAGCGCGCATCCTGTTTGATGTTGCGCGTCAGGGTAAACCCGTCCATTTCTGGCATTTCCAGATCGGTGAGCACCATGGCAACCCGGTCGAGCACGGTCTTGCCTTCGGCCTCGGCGCTTTTGGCAATGGCGTTGAGGCGGTCCCATGCCTCTTTGCCGGACTTGACCATTTCATACGGTGCGGCAAGTACCTTGAGTTCTTGCTCGATGAGCGAACGGGCCACAAACGAATCATCGGCTGCGAGAATGATGGTGCCCTGCTTGAGCTTGAGCTTGGCCCCTACCTTTTCTTCGGTGACCTCGTGGCCGTCCGATGGCGACACCATTTGCAAGATGGCTTCCACATCCAGCACCTGGGCCAGACGGGATTCGTCGGTGTTGCCGTCCAGGCGGGCAATGCTGGTCACCAGCTTGCCTGCGGCGCCGCTGGTTTCGGCCGACAGCACCTGCTTCCAGTCCAGGCGCACGATGTCTTCCACTGATTCCACCGCAAACGCTTGCGTGGTACGCGCGTACTCGGTCACCAGCATGATGTTCAGGCCCGTCTGTGGCTTGCAACCGACGATGGCCGGCAAGTCCAGCACCGGAATCACCTGGCCGCGGAGGTTGACCACGCCCAGAGAGAACTGCGTGGTGCCCGCAATGGGCGTGATGCTGGGCATGGCCACGATCTCGCGGATCTTGAACACGTTGATGCCAAATAGCTCGGATTTGCCCAGGGCGCTGTCGGTGCCCAGGCGAAACAGCAGCAGCTCGAACTTATTGGTGCTGGTGAGGTTGGTCCGCTCGTCGATGTCCTGCTGGATAGCTTTCATGATGGATCCTTTGCGCAGAAGTGAAGATACGCGCGTTTACAAATTCTAGGACCCAAACGGCGTGCGCAGTTCGCTAAATCTTCAGGCAATACCCGAATAGTGCGCTGCAGCATGCCGGCGTGGTGAAGGCGTCACACAACGGTCAGTGCCACAGGCTCAAAGTGCACAACCGTGGGGAACGGTTCATAGAAATGGTGCAGCAGCCGCTTCCAATCCTGGTAGGAAGCGGATTGCCGGAACCCCACCTCGTGGTCTGCAAGGGTGGCCCAACGCACCAGTAACACGTAGTCCTGCGAGCGCTCCAGGCAATGGCCCAGCTCATGGGAGATATAGCCGGGCATGGAGGCAATGATGCGCTGCGCCTGGGCAAAAGCCTGTTCAAACGCGCCGTTCTGGCCGGGGCGGACCGTGAGGTGGGCAATTTCCAGAATCATGGGGGTCGCCAGAAGGGTGGATGGGGCAGGGGATCAGTCTACATTGCTGCGCTGTGTGGGCTTAGGCTGCGCTGTGTGGGCTCAGGCTGCGCTGCGGTGGCCTTTATGCCGTCCGCCAGGCGGTGAAGCAGCCCGAGCATGGGCGCGTCCGACGCATCACAGGCCAGGCCGATGTGGCGCGAAAAGGCCAGGGGCCCGTCCAGCGGGCGGGTGAGCGCGCGGCGCGCCTGGGCTGCATGCGACTGCGGCACCACGGCCAGGCCCATGCCCGCGTCCACCATGTGCAGCAGCAGCTCCTCGCGCGCGGCGCTGGCCTGCACCTGCAGCGCAATCCCCCGCTCGGCCAGCAGGCGGATGAAGGACTGGTGCAGCGGGCAATAGGGCCACTCGATGAGGGGCAGGTTTTCAATGTCTGCCAGGCCAAAGCGCTTTTTAAAGCGCAGCGGGTGCTGCTCGGGCACCAGCACCACATAGGGCTCGTGCCACAGCGGCACAAAGGTGTCGCCCGGCGGCTTGCAGTGCTCGGCCACCATGCGCAGCCGCGCCTCTTGCGCGCTGGCGGTGAGCCGCACCATGGTGTGGGGCCACTCCTGCGCGATGTGCGCGAACAGGGGCGCGGCGGGCTGCACCATCAGGTCGTCCTGCAGGAAGACGCCCAGCGTTTCGCGCAGCGCATCGCGAAAGTCGCGCACCATGGCGCTGGACTGGGCCAGCAGGCTGCAGGCGCGTGGGTACAGCCGGTGCGCGGCGGGTGTGGGTGCCAGTCCCTGGCGGCTGCGCTCGAACAGGGTGGTTTCGAGGGCGTCTTCCAGCCCCTTGATGGCCATGCTGATGGAAGGCTGCGCCACAAAACAGCGGCGCGATGCGGCCGTGACCGAGCGCTCTTCGTAGGCCGCCACAAAGTAGCCCAGGGCGCGCAGATCAAACAGCATGGCGTCAGGGCCTTTCTTGGTTCTGGGGTCAGACAGGGGTGATGGTGGTGACCGTTTCCCGGAAGTAGTCCACCTGGCCATTGCGCGAATGGCTGGTGATCCAGGTCACGGATTCCACCTCGCGCTGTTGTACCGCATAAAAGAAGCGCTGGTGAAAGTGCGTGAGCACCCAGTCATTGCCCAGCGGCTGGCTGTGGGTGTGCAGGATCTTCGTGCCGCGCGGGAACACCTCCACCCCCAGGCGCTGCACCACGGCCATGGCTTCGGCCTTGTTGCGGGCGACCTGCCAGCTGGTGTCCGCGTCATCGCGGTAGTGGTCGATGCGGAAATCCACATCGTCGGCAATGGTGGCGAGCAGCGTGGGAACGTCCTGCTGTTCGAAGGCGGTCAGCACGCGGTCGATGGGGAAGGTCGGTGGCGGGTTGGTCGTCATGTCGGGTCTCCGGTGGGTGGTGAAATCAATCAATCAAACCCTGGCCAGGGAGCCGCCACTGTAGGCAGAGCCCGGCGCCCACACAACGATGGAATTTGTGGGTCCGAGCGATAAAAAACCAATGGGAAGGCGGGCGAGGCGGGTGCTCAGTCCGAAATCCCGGGCACCTGCCGCAGGTAAGCATGCAGTGCCGCAATCGACTGGCGCACCTTGGCGGGTTGCGCATCGCGCTGGGGCGTCACGGCCCAGATGTCCAGCGTGCCAAACGACCATTCAGGCAGCAGCCGCACCAGCCGGCCAGCCTGCAGGGCCTCTTGCGCGTCCATGCTGCCCACCAGCGCCAGGCCCAGCCCGGCCTCGCACATCTGCTGGATGGACAGCTGGTTGTTGCTCGCAATGCGTGGCTCCACACGCAGTGTGCGCGGTTCGCCCGCCGGGCTGCGCAGGTCCAGCAGCAGCCCGCCCCCTTCCCGCGCAAAGCCCAGCCAGCTGTGGGTGAGCAGGGCGTCGGGATCGCGCGGCATGCCATGGTGCGACAGCCACTGCGGCGATGCCGCCAGATACCACTGCATGCCGCACAGCCTGCGTGCGGCCCAGGTCGAATCCTGCAGTCGCCCGAAGCGCACCGCCAGGTCGATGCGCGCGTTGATGAGGTCGATGGGCGCGTCGTCCACCAGCAGCCGCAGACGCAGCGCCGGATGCGCCGCCAAAAGCGCCCCCAAAGCGGGCGCAATGTGGCGTGCAAAGCCCACGGTGGCCGACAGGCGCAGCTCGCCGCTGGGTGCATCGCGTGATGCCGCAAGTTCGGCCCGCGCTTGCTCGGCGGCGGCCCACATGGCGGCGCAGCGTGCGTGGTAGCGCTGGCCCGCCTCAGTGAGTGCCAGTTTGCGGGTGGTACGGTGCAGCAGCGTCACACCGCCGTCGCTTTCGAGCTTGCGCACCTGCTGGCTCACGGCCGAAGTGCTCATGCCCAAAGCGCGGGCGGCACCGCTCATCGATCCGTGCTGCACCACGGCGGCAAACACGGCCATGCGTTTGAGGTCTTCCATGGGGTGATTGTGAAGTAGAGATTCAAAGAGAAGGCGTTTTTAGCCCTCTATCGCGCACTTTGACAAGCCCGTAATCTCACCCCATCGCAACTTTGACCCCAGGAGCCCCCATGAACATCGCCCTGATAGGTGCCACCGGCTTTGTCGGCTCGGCCGTGCTGAATGAACTGCTGCAACGCGGCCACCGCGTGACCGTGCTGGCCCGCAGCCCTGGCAAGCTCAGCCCCCGCGAAGGCCTGACCGTGGTGGCCGCCGACGCCCAGGATGCCGCCCAGGTCGCCAAGGCTGCTGCAAGCCATGATGCGGTGGTGAGTGCTTACAACCCGGGTTGGACGGCGCCCGATATACACGACCAGTTCCTGAAGGGCACGCGCGCCATCATCGACGGCACCAAGCAGGCTGGTGTGCGTCGCTTCCTCATGGTGGGCGGCGCGGGCAGCTTGTTTGTGGCGCCCGGCCTGCAGCTGGTGGACACGCCCCAGTTCCCCGCCGAATGGAAGCAGGGCGCCCTGGCCGCCCGCGAGACGCTGAACTGGATCCTCACTGAAAACACGCTGGACTGGACCTTCCTCTCGCCCCCCATCCTGCTGCAGCCGGGCGAACGCACGGGCCAGTACCGTCTGGGCGACGAGGCGCCGCTGATGAATGGCGACCAACCCGGCAGCATCAGCGTTGCCGACCTGGCCGTGGCGATTGCCGACGAGCTGGAAACGCCACGGCATGTGCAGAAGCGGTTTACGGTGGCGAACTGAAACCCCAGCCTGATGGGAGTCAAGCGCCGACAGGGCAGGAGACTCCTGTTTTTATAGCTGCTAGCGCTTGATGGATAAGCGTTAGCGGCCTATTTTGCTCTATAAATATTGCGCTAGCCAATAAACCACCGCATCGGCACCAGCACGATGGACGGGAACAGCACCATCAGGAACATCATGGCGAACTGCGCGCCCATGAAAGGAAGCACGCCGCGCGTGACTTCGTCCATGCGCATCTTTCCCACCCCCGCCACCACGTTCAGCACCGTACCGACCGGCGGCGTGATCAGGCCGATGGCGTTGTTCATGATGAACAGCACGCCGAAGTACACCGGGTCGATGCCTGCGGCCTTGACCACCGGCATCAGCATGGGGGCCATGATCAGGATGGTGGGGGTCATGTCCATGGCGGTGCCCACGGCCATCACCAGCAGCATGATGGCCATCATCAGCAGGATGGGGTTGTCCATGAACGGCTTCAGCAGCGCCACCAATTGCCGGGGAATGTCAGCTACCGTGATCAGCCAGGCGCTGACCATGGCTGCCGCCACCAGGAACATGATCACGGCCGTTGTTTTGGCCGCGTTCACAAACACGGCGGTGAGCTGGCGCCAGTGGAGTTCGCGGTAGACCAGCGTGGCTACCAGCAGCGCGTAGACCGCGGCCACGGCCGCTGCTTCGGTGGGGGTGAACACGCCCATCTTCAGGCCCACGATCACGATCACCGGCAGAAACAGTGCCCAGGTGGATTCTTTGAGCGCCTGCAGTTTTTCGGCTGTGGATGCCTTGGGCGGCGGCGTGACGTTTTCGCGCTGCGATACCCAGTACCAGGTGATCGCTATGGCCACGCCCATCAGCAGCCCCGGCACGATCCCGGCCAGAAAGAGCTTGCTGATCGACACATTGGCGGCCACGCCAAACACCACAAAGCCGATGGAGGGCGGGATGACGGGAGCGATGATGCCCGCTGACGCAATCAGCCCCCCGGCGCGGGCCTTGTCGTGGCCCGCCTTCACCATCATGGGCAGCAGCAGGGCGGCCAGCGCCGCAGTGTCTGCCACGGCAGATCCCGACAGTGCAGCCAGCATGCACGCCGCCAGGATGGCCACAAAACCCAGCCCGCCGCGCTTGTGCCCCACCAGCGTCAGTGCGAGCTTCACGATGCGCTGAGACAGCCCTCCCACGTTCATGATCTCGCCCGCCAGCATGAAAAACGGCACGGCCAGCAGCGGAAACGAGTCCGCACCGTTGATGACGTTCTGCGCCAGGATCTGCGCGTCAAACAGGTCCAGGTGCCACATCAGTGCGGCGCCCGACACCAGCAGCGCGTAGGCAATGGGCACACCAATGGCCATGGCGGCCAGCAGGGAGCCGAGGAAGATAAAAATGGTCATGGCATGTTGCTCCGGGGCGATTCACTTTGCAGGTGCGGGGCGGCCGCCAGCTCTTCGGACTCGGTAACCCGCACCAACTGGTCGTCTGGCACCTGGCCAGACAGCAGGCGCCACAGGTGCATCAGCAGCAGCAGCCCCGACGCCACCGCAAACACCACACCGGATGCATAGAAGATGGCCACGGATGCGCCGGTGACAGGCGCCTCCACATCCCAGTTGATGCGGGCCTGTGTGAGGGCGCCGCTGAACAAGAGCCAGGTGCAAAACAGCATCAGCCCATAGCTGGCCGCCAGACAGATGCGCTTGCCGATGGGCGGCAATCGCGTCAAGAGGATGTCTGTGCCCAGGTGACCATGCTCCTTGACCGCCACGATGGCGCCCAGGAACGTGATCCACACGAACAGCCAGCGCGACACCTCTTCGCTGACCGCGATGCCCGAGTTGAAGGCGTAGCGCAGCACCACGTTGCCGAACACCATCACCACCATCACGGCCAGCGCCAGCGCGATAAGGATGTTGATCCACCGGCAGCACCGGTCTATGAGGGCGTTCAGCATGGTTGTTGTCTCGGTAGTGGCGTCTGTGAGCATTCTGTGTTGCTCTGGGTAGGTGTCAAAGCGCTGCGTCGCGCAACAAGCCGCGCTGCGTCAGATTGCTGATGAAAGCGCGCAAACCAAATTGCCAGGGCGCGGCGGTTTCGCTGTGGGTCACGCGGTTGTGCAGGCCGCCCAGCCAGGCGCTCTGGATGGTGACCACATCGCCCAGCTTGTGCGTGAAGCCGCTGCCAGGCTCGTCGCGGTCTTCAATGGGCGCGAACAGCGTGCCCAGGAACAACATGAACCCGTCGGGATACTGATGCGCTGCCAGTGTCTGCGCCACCAGATCGGTGGGGTCGCGGCTGATGCTGGCCATGGTGTTGATGCCGCGCAGCTCATAACCGTCTGCACCCGCTACGCGCAGGTGCACGGTTTCGTTGCGCACCTGGTCCATGCCGAAGCCAGCCTCATCAAACAGACGAATGAAGGGGCCTAGCGCGCACGATGCGTTGTTGTCTTTGGCCTTGCCCAGCAGCAGCGCGCTGCGGCCTTCGATGTCGCGCAGGTTCACGTCGTTGCCCAGCGTGGCGCCCACGATCTGGCCCCGGCTGTTCACGGCCAGCACCACCTCGGGTTCGGGGTTGTTCCAGGCCGAATCGGCTCGGATGCCGATGTCCTCGCCGCAGCCGACGGACGCCAGCACGGGCGCTTTGGTAAACACCTCCGCGTCGGGGCCAATGCCCACTTCCAGGTACTGGGACCACAGGCCTTTTTCTTGCAACAGCGCTTTCAGCGCCATGGCCTCGGCCGAGCCGGGGCGGATGTCCGCCAGGTTCTCCCCAATCAGCCCGATCACCTGGCTGCGCAGGCCCTGCGCACGGCTGGCGTCGCCCCGGGCTTGTTCTTCGATCACGCGCTCGATCAGGCTAGCGGCAAACGTGACCCCAGCGGCTTTGACCACCTGAAGATCGCAAGGGGCCAGCAGCCAGGGCGCGTTGGGTTTGCGCTGGCCGGGCAGGCTGTTGTGAATGAGTTCATCCACACCGCAGATGCGCTGGCCCGGGGCGCTGTTCGCGGCCTGCGCTGGCTGTGCGGTGTCGAGCAGCGTGCTCATGGTGGGGTAGGTGGCGCTCAGGTCAAAGACGCCCTCGGGCCGCAGTGCCACCACCGCCGGGCCCGGGATGGCGCCGTGGGCCCAGACGCGGCCCACCAGGGTGCCCTGTAGTCCGTCGTTTGGCAAAACCTGGGCCGAATCCTGGACCGAATTTTGGGCGTGTGGGCCCGCACCGGCCACCATGGCCGCTGTCATGTCGTTCATACGAAATCCTTCAAGGGGCAGGGTGCAGCCAGTGGCTGCATCACCCGCTTCAGTGGTTGTGTCGTGGGGTTTTTTCGGAGATGCGCCGATAGTCCAGCGCAAAGTCCAGCGTGGCGCCGTCGGCCAGCTGGCCCGTTTTTTCGCGGTACAGCGCCTCCCACGGGGACTGGCTGGCGGGAACAGGCGGCGCAGGCAGATCGCGCTTGCGGCGTTCGATTTCTTCGGGCGTCACAAGCGCATCGCAGCGCCCGGCGTTCAGGTCGATGCGGATGGTGTCGCCGCTTTGCAGCCAGGAGAGGCCCCCGCCCACGGCGCTCTCGGGCGATGCGTTGAGGATGGATGGGCTGTCTGCCGTGCCCGACTGGCGCCCGTCACCCAGCGTGGGCAGGGTGTTGATGCCGCGCCGGATCAGCGCATCGGGCGGCTGCATGTTCACCACCTCGGCAGAGCCGGGCCAGCCTATGGGGCCTGCGCCGCGCATCACCAGAATGCAGCCTTCGTCGATGTTCAGCGCCGGGTCGTTGATGCGTGCGTGGTAGTCGTCGGCGCCTTCAAACACCACAGCCCGGGCTTCAAAGATGCCCTCGTGCGCTGGCTGGCTCAGGTAGCGCTCGCGAAACGCGGGCGATATTACCGAGGTCTTCATGATGCCGAAGTCGAACAGGTTGCCGCTGAGAACCAGGAAACCCGCTTTTTCCATCAGCGGAGCGCTGAACGGGCGGATCACCTCGCGGTCGCGCGTTTCGCGGCCTTGCAGGTTATCGCCGACCGTCTTGCCCGTCACGCTGGCGCAGTCGTTGTGCAGGCGGCCCGCCTGCTGCAGCTCCCACATCAGCGCGGGAACACCGCCCGCGCGGAAGAACCGCTCGCCCAAAAACTGGCCTGCAGGCTGCATGTTCAGCAGCAGGGGCAGGTCGTAGGCGTGTTCGGTCCAGTCCTTTGCCTCCAGCACCACGCCTGCATGGCGCGCCATGGCCATCACGTGCACCTGCGCATTGCTGCTGCCCCCGGCCACGCTGATGACCGAGAGCGCATTCAGGAAGCTCTCGCGCGTCAGGATGCGCGAGGGGCGCAGGTCTTCATACGCCATGTCAACAATGCGCCGCCCGGTCTCGTACGCCATCTGGCCCCGCTCGCGGTAGGGCGCTGGGATGGCCGCACAGCCAGGCAGTGACAGGCCCAGTGCCTCGGCCACGGCGTTCATGGTCGATGCCGTACCCATGGTGTTGCAGTGGCCCGCAGACGGCGCGCTGCTGCAGGCGCGCTGCAGGAATTCTTCTTCGTCAATCTCGCCCGCTGCCAGCTGGCGGCGGCTGCGCCAGATCACCGTGCCCGAGCCTACCAGTTGCCCATCGTGCCAGCCGTCCAGCATGGGCCCGCCCGAGAGCACTATGGCAGGAATGTCCACGGTGGACGCAGCCATGACGCCTGCCGGGGTGGTCTTGTCGCAGCCGGTAGTCAGCACCACGGCATCGATGGGGTAGCCGTACATGATCTCCACCAGGCCCAGGTAGGCCAGGTTGCGGTCCAGCGCGGCGGTGGGGCGGCGGCAGTTTTCAAAGATGGGGTGAACAGGGAACTCCATCGGAATGCCGCCCGCATCGCGGATGCCGTCGCGCACGCGGCGCGCCAGGTCCACGTGGATGCGGTTGCAGGGCGACAGGTCGCTGCCCGTCTGTGCAATGCCGATGATGGGCCGGCCCGAGCGCAGCTCTTCGGGTGTGAGCCCGTAGTTCATGAAGCGTTCGAGGTACAGCGCCGTCATGTCCGAGCGCGCGGGGTCCGCAAACCAGTCGCGCGAGCGAAAGGGGCGGCGGGGTGTTTTTGTCATGGCGTTCGCAGCGTTGCTTAAAACGGGCAGGGCGCAGCACGGGGTTGCACTCCGGGGCAAACAAGTTACTTGCCGCCCCGTGCCTTGGCCAGCTCGCCCATCATTTCGCTGGTGGTTTCTTCACCAAACTCCTTGCCGTACTTGGCCAGCACGGGCTGCAGCTTGGTGCGCAGCTTGGCCTGCTCGGCAGCAGGCAGCTCGGTGATCTGCATGCCGGCCTTCTTCAGCTCGCCCAGGGCGGTTTCGCTGAAGGCACGGATGGTCTTGCGCTCGAACAGCGTGGCCTCGCGGGCAGCCTCCTGCACGATCTTCTTCTCGTCGGCCGAGAGGCCGTCCCAGGTCTTCTTGGACATCAGCAGCACCCACGCGCTGTACATGTGGCGCGACAGCACCAGATGCTTTTGCACCTCATAGAACTTGCTGGCCAGGATGGTGGCAGGCGGGTTCTCCTGGCCGTCGACGGCCTTTTGTTCCATGGCGGTGTACAGCTCGGTGAACGGCATGGGCGTGGCGTTCGTGCCCAGGGCGTTGAAAGTGTCGAGGAACAAGGGGCTCTGGATTACGCGCAGCTTCAGGCCTGCCAGATCATCGGCCGTGTTGATGGGGCGGCGCGAGTTGGTCACGTGGCGAAAGCCGTTTTCCCAAAACCCCAGGCCGATCAGGCCCTTGTCGGGCAGCATGGCCAGCAGCTTCTGGCCGAAGGGGCCGTCGAGCAGCGCGTCGGCTTCTGCCTCGGTGTTGAAGGTGAGCGGCAGGTTCAGCACGCCAAAGGGCTTGATCAGCGACATCAGCGTGGATGAATCGGGGATCGTCATCTCCAGCGTGCCGCCGCGCAGGGCCGAGGTCATGCTCACGTCGTTGCCCAAAGCGCCGCTGGCAAACAGCTTGGCGTTCATCTTGCCGCCGCTCTTGGCCTGCAGCCTCTCTGCAAAGTGGCGCACGGCCTGGGCCTGCGGGTGGTCGTCGCTCAGGCCGATGCCGACCTTGAACGTGTGTTCCTTGACTTGTGCAGACACCGGCGCAGCGAGGGCGGCCAGCAGCGTGGCTGCCAGCGCGAGGGATTTGGCGAGGGAATTGAATCGCATGGTTTTGTCTCCGTTGGAATGGCTGGGTCGTCGCGATGGCCGGGAGCCATCGGCGCCGTGCGGCCTTTTGTAGGTCCGTCATCGATGCAGGCCGAAGGTTAGGTCTGGCACCCGCACGGGTCCACTGAATCTTTTGCTACGATCCATTCCAAACGCTTATGAGTCCAGACGAATTTCCGGGTAAACCCTTGTCTTTGGCGCAGGCCTGTGCGCGGCTGCGCTTTCGGCATTTGCAGTTTTTGGACATCCTGGGGCGCACCCGCAACCTGCGGTTGACGGCCGAGCAAATGCACGTCACCCAGCCTGCCGCCACCAAGATACTGATGGACATCGAGGAGATCCTGGAAGCGCGTTTGTTTGACCGCCTCTCGCGCGGCATGCGGCCCAACGAATTGGGGCTTTTTACACTGCGCTACGCCAGCGCCGCGCTCGATGGTCAGCGCAAGTTTGTCGATGAATTCAACGCCTTGAAGCAGGGCGGGCACGGGCACCTGACGGTGGGCGCCATCACCGGTTCGGCGGCCCATGTACTGGTCGCTTCTGTGGTCGAAATCCAGCGCCTGCGGCCCTTGCTGGTGCTGAAAATACTGGAGCAGAGCAGCGACCAGCTGATCCAGTGGCTGGCCGAGCGCAAGATCGATTTGATGATCGGCCGCTACACCGATGAGGCCCAGCGCAGCCAATTCCACTACCAGCGCCTGTCGTCCGAACCGCTGTATGTGGTGGGTGGCTTGCATCACCCGCTGCGCGGCGCGGCCGACCTGGCGCTGACCGAACTGGCCCATTGGCCGTGGATTCTTTACCCCGCCTCCACGGCCGTACGCAAGGTGTCGGACGACCTGTTTGGCGGCGCGGGCCTGGCGCTGACGGCAGGCGTGGTGGAGACGCCGTCCTTCTTGTTTGCGCTGGAGCTGATGAACACCACCAACATGATGTCGCTGCAACCTGCGCGCCTGGTGGAGAAATACGTGAACAAGGGCCTGCTGTCCCGCATCCCCGTGGACCTGCCCGACCGCATGCCCAGCTATGGCCTGATCACGCGGCTGGGCGAAGAGCCCACGCCGTCTGCGCAGGCCTTTATTGACGTGCTGCGCGAAACGGCGGGCCTTGCCCCCGAGGCACCGTGAAGTGCTTTGCGGTTGGGCTCATCAATAACCAAAAGTTATCGAAAATTGCGGCTGTTTGAGGTTTGTAGTGGCCGCGGAAGGGTTTGACTGCCTGCCTTTGCCCCCGCGCCGTTATGCTCTGCGCCCTTTGACCGAAACCTGCTCGCTGCCCATGACCGACTTTGCCGACGACACGCCCACCCCCATCCACGAACCCCGCGTATGGAGCGACGAGCGCTGGATCGCGCAGGTCATCAAGAACGAGGACGACGATGGCTGGGCGGTGTCCATGACGCTGCACGGCGAATCCGAGCCCGCGCTGGTGGGCCCGTGGACCATGGGGCGCGACAAGAAGAATCCCAAGCCGCTGGATGTGTCCGCCTTCAACACGCTGGTCAAAACCGCCAGCGAGGTGCTGCGCCGCCACGAGCAGCAGCTGCACGCACAGCTCAACAAGAACGTGGCCATCACCACTGCCGACGGCCAGCGCCTGCGCGTGGCCCTGGCCATCGTGCCCGATGAAGAGGGCGCCACCGCAACGCTGAGCGCGCAGGACGATCTGGGTGAAGAACTGGCACGTGTGCCCGTGCCGCCCACGTTCAAGCTCACCACCGACAGCGCCACGGCCTGGGCCCAGGGCGGGTTCGAAAAGCCGCGCTGATGACCCGCCGAGGCGTGTGAAAAAACGGCACTGCCGGTGTTGCCAATCGCGTGCGCGACGGGCTGCCACAGGGTAAGCCCCTAGAATCCTACCGTCGGCCCCGGTGTTTTTCCGGGGCCGATTGCGTTCTCAGGGCGGGGCGAAATTCCCCACCGGCGGTATCCGTGGACCCCAAAAAAAATGGGTTTGCGGCAGCCCGCGAGCGCCTGCAGAGCAGATTTTTCTTGCTCTGCAGGGTCAGCAGATCTGGTGCGATGCCAGAGCCGACGGTCACAGTCCGGATGAAAGAGATCGCGAAGCCATGGGCCTCCCGCAAGGGTGGTTGCCTGTGTGCGTGTCGGGTGCGCGGTGCCGGGCTGTGCGGGGCTGTCTGATCGTGAGGTCGGGCGTGCCTGCAGGGCCGGGTCTGTTCGCAGGGCCGTATGCGTGTGGGCAGCTGCCTTGCCATGCGAGGGGCTCTGTTCGCGCGCGCCCTGATTCTGGTAACCCTTTTCTTTGTTCGAGAAAATCCATGAATCAGTCGTCCTTCCACTCCCACCATGCCGCTGCTGCCAACGCCGACCAGAACGGCCGCGCAGCCACGGCGCACCGCAGCGAACGGGTTGCGGTCATCTGCGCCAGCTGGCACCGGGACATCGTTCATCAGGCCCGTGATGCGGCCACGGCCGAGTTCGCGCGCAGCGGGTTGCCTGCGGGGCAGATCGAGCAGTTTGAGGTGCCTGGGGCATTCGAGATCCCGCTGTTGGCCAAGCGGCTGGCGCAAAGCGGCCGCTACGACGCCATCGTGGCCTGCGCGCTGGTGGTCAATGGTGGCATCTACCGCCACGAGTTTGTGACCACCGCCGTCATCGACGGTTTGATGCGTGTGCAGCTCGACACCGACGTGCCCGTAATGTCTGCCGTGCTCACCCCGCGCGACTTTCATGAGCATGAAGACCACCTCAAGTTCTTCCGCGATCACTTTGTGAAAAAGGGCGTGGAAGTGGCCCGCGCCTGCCTGGACACGATGGCCCAGTACAAAGCGCTGGAGCCCGCGCACGGGGATTGATGGCTTTGGGGTGGCGCGGCTAAAAAACGCTTCTGGCGTTTTTGCTGCGTCTTGCCGTACTTGCAGTACTGTCTGCGACGCAGCGCCTAGCCAGAACCGCTGCGCTGCGTTTTGTAGCCGCTCTCGATACGACGGTTTGATATGGAATTTTGCTATATTTTGTATAGCTAATGGCGATTTACTATCAAGCGCTAGAGGCCAATTTGGCTCGAATTTCTACATCCCTTGAATTTACCCCTGTCCGTTCGGGCTGAGCCTGTCGAAGCCAGGGCGCTTTCTGCGAGAAGCCCTTCGACGGGCTCAGGGCGAACGGGCTATCTGAGGTAAGCGCCTCATTACGCAATTTCGCTTGAACGCAGCATGATTCCTGCCCGCTGATTGCGCTGCCCGGCGCCCACGGCGCCAGGCAGCTCAGCGATTTCACCCCGCCGCCAACTGCGGCAAATGCCGCCGTGGCGGCGCCAGCGGCGTGGCATCCCCCAGCCCATCGGCTCCAGGCGCCAAGCGGAACACCGCCACCGCCTGCACCAGTTGCTGCGCCTGCACCTTGAGGCTGTCCGCGGCGGCAGCGCTTTCTTCCACCAGCGCTGCGTTCTGCTGGGTAGCCTGGTCCATCTGCGTGATGGCTTCGCCCACTTGCGAAACGCCCAGGCTTTGTTCGTTGCTGGCGGCACTGATCTCGCCCACGATGTCCGTCACGCGGCGGATGGAGGCCGCCACTTCGGTCATGGTGGCACCGGCTTTGTCCACCAGCGTGGTGCCCAGCTCCACGCGCTCCACGCTTGCGTGGATCAGCGTCTTGATCTCCTTGGCCGCGTCGGCACTGCGCTGGGCCAGATTGCGCACTTCACTGGCCACCACGGCAAAGCCCCGGCCTTGTTCGCCGGCGCGGGCGGCTTCTACCGCCGCGTTCAGCGCGAGGATGTTGGTCTGGAACGCGATGCCGTCGATGACCGAGATGATGTCGGCGATCTTTTTGCTGCTGTCGTTGATGCCCTTCATGGTGGTTACCACTTCGGCCACCACATCGCCACCCTGCACGGCGACGGTAGATGCGCTCACCGCGAGCTGGTTGGCCTGGCGGGCGTTGTCGGCGTTGGCCTGCACGGTGGAGTTGAGTTCTTCCATCGACGCCGAAGTTTGCTCCAGCGCGCTGGCCTGTTGCTCGGTGCGGGCGCTGAGGTCGTTGTTGCCCTGTGCGATTTCGGTGCTGGCGGCGGCCACGCTGTGGGCGTTGTTGCGCACGTTGCTCACCACGCGCGACAGGCTGCTCTGCATGTCGTGCAGGGCGTTGAGCAGCAGCGCAATCTCGTCTTTGCCCGCCACATGCTGCGCCACCGTCAGGTCGCCCCCGGCCACGGCCTGCGACACGCGCACTGCGTTGTCCAGCGGGTTGACCACCGTGCGGCTGAACGCAATGGCGCCTGCAATGCCCAGGGCGCATACCACCAGCATCACCGCCAGGCTGATGGTGGTGGCACGCTGTGCCGCACCCGCTGCGCGCTCGGCCACTTCGGTGCTGGCCTTGGCGATCAGGGTGCCGGCCTGGTCCAGCAGTTGCGAAGGCTCGCGGTCCATGCCCGCCACCGCCTTGTCGCCCACCTGCGGGTCGTGGTCGGCCGCCTTGAAGGCGTCAAACCCCTTGCGATAGGCGCCGCCCATGCGTTCATGCGCCTGCGCAAACTGCTGCACGCGTTCACGGCCTTCGCCAGGGGGCAGTGCAGCGATAAGCTTTTGTGCCTCCTCCTTGATGGCCTTTTCCTGTTTTTCAAAGGCTGTCCAGAAGCGCGTGAGCTGGGCGGGGTCCTTGCCGCGCAGCAGCACGTTTTTCCACTCCTGCACCTGCACTTTGAAGTCGTTGAGCATGCCCGCCGCCATGCGCTCGTGCTCGAAGCTCTGGGCCACGGTGGTCTGGTAGGTGTCGAGCGCCTGGTTCAGGCGGCTGATGCCGAACAGCGCCGCCGCAAACAGCAAGAGCAGCGACACGGTGAAGGCGAGGGGGAGCTTGAAACTGAGCTTCATGGGGAACTCCTGTGGGGTCCACGGTTCGCCGCTGGGGCGGTGCAAAGTGCATGCGGCCCGGCGTGACATCCCCGTACGTTGCGGCGGTTGTCCCACTGCGCCATTCGTTTCGGTCAACCGGCGCGAGCTGCGAGCCGCGCCGGAGAGATTCCCGCCGCCATTATGGAGACACGTGTAAATTTTTGTACACGTCTTTTTTGCGTGCACGGTAGGGGCCCAGTCGTCGGTGAAGGCGCCGTCATGCTGAAGAAATTGATAGCTGCCAGCGCTTTGTGGATAAGCGACAGCGGCAAATTTCATTCAGGTTTGGAATGCAAAACGGCCTTGCCGGATATGGCAAGGCCGAATCGTGGGCGGTGCGCAGCGAGTTGAGCGCCGTGCTGGTGGGGCTACAAAACCCCGCTGGCCCGCAGCGCCGCGATGCGCGACGCATCCAGCCCCATCTCTGCAAGCACTTCGTCGGTGTGCTGCCCCAGTGCAGGTGGCGCGTTGCGCAACACGGGCGGCGTGGCCGACAGGCGCAGCGGGCTGGCCACGCCGGTGATCTGCTGCACCTTGTCGGTGGCGGCCTCTCCGTCCTTCCAGCGCGGCAGCGTCACGGCCAGGCCCCGGGCCTGCACCTGCGCGTCGTCAAACGCCTGGGCAATGGTGTTGATGGGGCCGCAGGGCACGGCCTTGTCTTCCAGCAACGTGATCCAGTCGGCCGTGGTGCGCGTGCGGGTGACGGCCTTCATGGCGGGGATCAAGTCGGTGCGGTTTTGCACGCGCAGCGTGTTGGTGGCATAGCGCGGGTCGCTGGCCCACTGGGGCTGCTCGGCGGCGGCGCAAAAGCGCTGGAACTGGCCGTCGTTGCCAATGGCCAGCAGCATGTTGCCGTCGGCCGTCGCGAAGTCCTGGTAGGGCGCCAGGCTGGGGTGGCTGTTGCCCATTCGCTCGGGCGCCTTGCCCGTGGCCAAAAAGCCCGAGGCCTGGTTCGCCAGCACGGCCATCCCCACGTCGAGCAGCGCCATGTCGATGTGTTGGCCCTGGCCCGTGCCGGTTGCAGCGTTGTCGCGCACATGCAGGGCGGCCAGGATGGCGTTGCTGGCGTACAGGCCGGTGAACAGGTCGATCACGGCCACGCCCACGCGCATGGGGCCGCCGCCGGGTTGGTTGTCGGCCTGGCCGGTGATGCTCATCAGGCCCGTCATGGCCTGCACCATGAGGTCGTAGCCCGCGCGCTCTGCATAGGGACCGTTCTGCCCGAAGCCGGTGACAGAGCAGTAGATGAGGCGCGGGTTCAGCGCGCGCAGGCTTTCGTGGTCCAGGCCGTATTGCTTGAGGCCGCCGACCTTGAAGTTCTCCACCACGATGTCCGCCTCTTGCGCCATCTGCTTGATGAGCGCCTGGCCCTCGGGCGAGGCCATGTCGATGGTGACGGAGCGCTTGTTGCGGTTGCAGGCGGTGTAGTAGCTGGCCTGGTGGGTGTCGTTGCCCTCGGCGTCCTTCAGGAAGGGCGGGCCCCACTGGCGCGTGTCGTCGCCCACACCGGGGCGCTCCACCTTGACCACGTCCGCGCCCAGGTCGGCCAGAACTTGCGTGCACCAGGGCCCGGCCAGCACGCGGGAGAGGTCGAGCACCTTGATGCCTGCGAGTGCGCCAGCGTTGGGGGATGGTGTGGTCATGGGGGTGGTGGACTATTAAATTGATAGCTGCTAGCGTTTATCTATCAAGCGCTAGAGGCCTAAAACACTTGAAATGTGCGTAGGAGAGCCCCGCGTTAACTCCCTCTCCCCTCGCGGGAGAGGGTGGGGGAGAGGGGGCGATCAGGCACGTCGCATGCCCCGCTGCCCCTCTCCCCCGGCCCCTCTCCCGCGAGGGGAGAGGGGAGCCCCGGCCGCCGCAATGGACAGCTGGGAGGCCGGAGTTACTTGCCTCAGTTGGCAAACGCCGCAATGCCCGTCTGCGCACGGCCCAAAATCAGCGCGTGCACATCGTGCGTGCCCTCATATGTGTTCACCACTTCCAGGTTCACCAGGTGGCGGGCCACACCGAACTCGTCGCTGATGCCGTTGCCGCCCATCATGTCGCGCGCCAGGCGGGCGATGTCCAGCGCCTTGCCGCAGCTGTTGCGCTTGATGATGGAGGTGCCTTCCAGGCTGGCGGTGCCCGCATCCTTCATGCGGCCAAACTGCATGCA
The DNA here is from genome assembly GCA_947085645.1 of uncultured Gammaproteobacteria bacterium. GTDB lineage: Bacteria > Pseudomonadota > Gammaproteobacteria > Burkholderiales > Burkholderiaceae_C > Acidovorax. The sequence continues at coordinate 25,204 of CAMTXG010000004.1, read as the reverse complement.
GGCCTGCAGGCCGATGGCGATCTCGGTCTGCATGTCGGCCAGCTTCTTCTGGATGAGCTGGTTGGCGGCCAAGGGGCGGCCAAACTGCTTGCGGTCCAGCGTGTACTGGCGGGCGGTGTGCCAGCAGAACTCGGCCGCGCCCAACGCGCCCCAGGCGATACCGTAACGTGCGCTGTTCAGGCAGGTGAAGGGGCCCTTGAGGCCCTGCACTTCAGGGAACGCGTTTTCTTCGGGCACGAACACGTCGTCCATCACGATCTCGCCGGTGATGGAGGCGCGAAGGCCCACCTTGCCGTGGATGGCGGGGGCCGTCAGGCCCTTCATGCCCTTTTCCAGCACAAAGCCGCGGATAGGGCCCACAGCGCCGCCTTCGGACACTTCCTTGGCCCAGACCACGAACACGTCGGCCACGGGGCTGTTGGTGATCCACATCTTGCTGCCCTTGAGCTTGTAGCCGCCGTCGACCTTGTAGGCGCGCGTGGCCATGCTGCCGGGGTCGGAGCCGTGGTCGGGCTCGGTCAGGCCAAAGCAGCCAATCCACTCGCCGGTGGCGAGCTTGGGCAGATACTTCTGCTTTTGCGCTTCGCTGCCAAACTCATAAATGGGCACCATCACCAGCGACGACTGCACGCTGGCCATGGAGCGGTAGCCCGAATCCACGCGCTCCACTTCGCGGGCGATCAGGCCGTAGGCCACGTACGACAGGCCGGGGCCGCCGTACTGCTCGGGAATGGTGGGGCCCAGCAGGCCCACTTCGCCCATCTCGCGGAAGATGCTCACATCCATCTTTTCGTGGCGGAAGGCGTCCAGCACGCGGGGGGCCAGCTTGTCCTGGCAATAGGCCGCAGCGGCGTCGCGAATGGCGCGCTCGTCATCGGTCAGTTGCTGGCTCAGGAGGAAGGGGTCATCCCATTGAAAAGCGGCGTGGGCCATGTGTGTCTCCGGTCGAAAAGAAAGGGGGAAAAAACGGGTCTGGTGCGCATCGTAGGCCTTGAGGTGGCCGCCCGCAAGCGAGTTGTTTTCATCCAGATATGCGCTTATAGAATGTATGGAATGCTCGCCGCTCGATATTTCAAAGCGTGGCGCCCCTGTTACAAGTTCCTCTTCATCATGCGCCGCAACATCCCCTCGACCCAGGCCCTGGCCTGTTTTGAAGTCGCCGCCCGCCACGAGAGCTATACCCGCGCCGCGCAAGAGCTGTCGCTCACCCAAAGCGCTGTGTCGCGCCAGATCCAGGCGCTGGAGGAGTTTTTGGGTGTGCAGCTGTTTCGCCGCACGCGCCACGGCGTGGTGCTGACACCTGCGGGCGCGCACTACGGCCGCCAGGTGGCGCGCTGGCTGCAGGGGCTGGAGCGCGACACGCTCGACGTGATGGCCCACCAAGGCGAGGGCGGCACCATCGCGCTGGCGGCAGTGCCCACTTTTGCCACGCGCTGGCTCATCCCGCGCCTGCCGCTGCTGGCGCAGGCCCACCCCGACATCGTGGTGCACATCGACACCCAGACGCGCCCATTCTTGTTTGCCGACACCGCGTTTGACGCCGCGCTGTACGCAGGCACGGCCGAGCAGGTCGCCCACTGGCCGGGTGTGCAGGCGCAGTTGCTGATGCACGAAGACGTGGTGCCTGTGTGCAGCCCGCGCCTGCTCGAATCGGCTGCGCCACGCGGCCGGGGTCGGGCGCACCAGCCTGTAGCGCCCGAGTCGTTGGCCGAGCTGCCCCTGCTGCAGCAAAGCACGCGGCCCTATGGGTGGCGGCAGTGGTTCGATGCGATGGGTGTGGATGCGCCCCGCGCGCTGGACGGCCCGCGCTACGAGCTGTTCTCCATGCTCGCCGTGGCGGCCACGCACGGCATGGGCGTGGCGCTGATGCCGCCCTTGTTGATCGAGGCCGAACTGGCCAGTGGCGAGCTGGTGGTGGCCAGCAACTGCCCGCTGCGTGGCGAGCGGGCTTACTACCTCGTCAGCCCTGTGCAGGGCATTGCGCAGCCGCCCGTGCTGGCCACGTTCGCACGCTGGCTGCAGGCCGCAGCGGCCGAGACTTCACCCCCTGCATGACCGGGGGTTGCCGCGCTTGCGCCGGCGGGGCTGCTGAACTATTCTGAACCGGCGCGATCCAGTCTTTCATCTTTCATCTTTCATCTTCCATCCCCATCGTTTTCGAGAGTGAACGCCATGACTACGTACCACGCTCCGTTTTTCGATCCTACGGTTGACGAGATCGAGACCCTCAAACAACTCGAAATGGGCCAGGTCCTGACCCTGCCCCACGCCATCAAGGAGCACGTCTCCGCCCGCCTGCTGGAGTGGGGGTACATGGCCAAGAGTCCCGACGGCCAGCTCTCCATCACGCCCAGCGGGCGCCAGCTCATACGAAGGCAGGACAACTGATCCGGCCGCCACAGCGCTAGTGCAGAGTTTTCCGGTGCGGCGATCACGGCAGGGAGCCGCAAAGTGGGCTGCACTTCCAAATCAGCGCTGGCTGTACCCCAGAGTCCGCTGAACGAAAACGCTGCCGCTTCCCGCTGGGTCTCGGTCAACGCTCACGACGAGCCACCGCCCCTGGGTGTCCTGCACGAGATGAACTGGCGCAATGCTCGAGAGTGCCGTCGTCACCACACCTCGGTTGCCAAATTGCATCGCAGGCGCGCCGTCGGGGTCCAATTGCAGCCACGTGGCGCTGTACCTCGGGTTATTGCCAGCGTTGTCGTAAACCACAGTGCTTGCCAGGGCCACAAGGCGTCCATCGGGCAGGATCAAGGTCGATGCGATGGACGATCTGGTCGGCAACGGCATCCGTGCTATGCCGTCTTTTCCGTAAGTGGCCTCCAAGACTCCTTCGGCTCCGTAGCGTGCCACGCCAAGTTGGCAGTCGCTCTCAGCACAGATCTGACCCGTGGCGAGGTAGCCGTCGCCTGTGGCCGGCACGAGCGAGAAAAAGTCGTAGTTCCCATCAAAGCGGGTCCACGTTATGCCAGTCTGCCGGCCTGACATCGGGTCATGGGTGGCGCTGCAAACTCCCGGATGAGCCGCAGGATCGGCATAGTAGGTAAGGCCATACCCGCCTGCGGAAACGATGCGCCCGCTGCTCTGTACCAGCAGCGATTCACCAAGGGCTTCACACCCCGGCTGAGGATCTGGCCGTGGACTTGGCGCTTGCTTCACGCCGTCGGCCGAAAAAAGTTCGAGGCTTCGGCCATAGATGCGGGCCCTGGCGACACCCGTGGATTGCAACAAGGCCAGGCTTTGGTCGCCCCTGACGGCGAGCGATACCTTCAGAGAATTTTGGTTGGGGTCGGTATCTGTAACACCGTTTTGCCCAAACGTGTGGTCCCAGGCTCCATCCGGCGTCAGCGCGACCAGACTGGTGCTGCGCTCGGCGGCGGCCCCAGATTCCGTCCGGCACCACGTCGTCAGGGACGGGAAACTGACCACGCACGGCTGCACTGCCAGCACGGCCAGCACGATGCGCCCACTTTTCTGCAGCTTCATGTCAGAGGGCGAATCGCTGCCCTTGAGGGTGAACCGCACTTCTCCGTTGGTGCCAAACGTTGTGTCGACCGCGCCATTGGCGGTCAGTCGGAGGACAAAGACCTCCCGCGGCGCTGCGCCGCCGTAGTTTCCAGGCGGCAGTTGCCCCGTTTGTCGAGAACCTGCAAGAAGGAGCTTTCCGTCAGGCTGCAAGGCCACCACAGAAGGCGCTGGTGAGTCCAGTCGGACGGTACCTTCTGACCCGTAACCCAGATCTGCTTTCAGCGGGTCTACAGGGTCGACCGTGGCACTGGAGCCGCCGCCGCAACCTGTGAGTGCCACAAGCAAGGCACTCGCCCCGATGAGCACGCGGCTTGAAACGAAAGGCTTGGGCGTAGAAGTTCGCATGGCTTGGGAGCGATGGTGGAAGAGGACCTGTAGTGTGAGTCTTCGCCAGGGGTGCTGCCTGCATTCGCGCCCCTGTCTGACACGCGCGGTAGGCAACGCGGAGTCAACGCCAGCCGACAGATGCGATCTACTTGGATCTCAACACAGAGGAGATATCCATGGCCATGCAATCGACCTACCAAGGCCCCGCGTTTGACCCCACCGTCGACGAGTTGGAAACCCTCAAGCAACTGGAGATGGGCAATAACCCCACCGTCCAGGAAGCCATCAAGGGACACGTGTCGGGCCGCCTGCTTGACGCGGGCTTTATCACCCGCGGCCCCGACGGCCTGCTGGTGGTGACCCCCAGCGGCCTCCAGCTGATCCGCCGCCAATAAGTCGGCCTCCATCAGGAGCATCGCGGCTACCGCCCGCGCTGAAACGGCTATCTCAGGGGTATTTGCGCGCCCCGTAGCAGCCGCGTCGCGCCGGGCCTATGCTCCGTTGCTGACCAGCTTCCATCCACAAAAAGGAACCCCCTGTGCGCGCATCGTCCGTGTTTTGTAGAGCGCTGTGCATCGTGGCATTGGCTGCCAGCGGCGTGCTGCTGCAAGGTTGCAGCACCATCAAGCTGGCCTACAACCAGGCCCCGCACCTTGCGTACTGGCAACTCAACAACTACCTCAACCTGTCGGAAACGCAAACCGATCGCGTGCGCGACGAGTTGGGGGGGCTGCACCAGTGGCACCGTGACACCATGCTGCCCTTGCATGCCGAGCTGCTGCAGAGGGTCCAGCAACAGTTGCCATCTGCCATGTCGCCCGAACAGGCCTGTCGCACCTATGAGGCGGTGCGCACCCAGATCGACAAGGTCATCACCCAGGCCGAACCCAAGCTGGCATGGCTTGCCGCCCAACTGACAGACGCCCAGATCCGCAACCTGCAGAAGAAGCAGGCCGACAGCAACGCAGCCTGGAAGAAGGAATGGGTGGACGTGACGCCCGAAAAACTGCGCGAACAGCGTTTCAAACAGCTGTCATCCCGCGCAGAAACCTTCTATGGCCCCCTGGGCGAACCGCAAAGAGCAGCGCTGCGCGCTTTCATCGCACAGTCGTCGTTTGATCCTCAGCACACCTATGCCGAGCGCCTGCGTCGCCAGAAGGATCTGGTCCATGTGCTGCAGAAAATCGCCGAGGACCGGGCCAACACCGCGCAGGCACAAACGCTGCTGCGCGGCTACATCGCCCGTTTCAATACGTCGCCCGACGCAGCCCACCAGCGCTACGCGCGTGCGTTGATAGAAGAAGGCTGCGAAGGATTTGCGAGGGTGCACAACACTATGACGCCTGCGCAGCGCTTGAAGGCGGTGCAGTCGGTCAAGGGGTACGAGCAGGACTTTCTCGTGCTGGCGGCGCAGTGAGCGCAGGCGAAAGGAAAGCGCCTTGTGCAACAAAAGCGACGCAGCGCACGGAGTCGATGACCGCGCCTTCCTGTAGGGTCAAGCGCCCACAGGCATGAATAGCTGTCATGCTCAGGCATCCCCCCTACCCTTGCCCTTTCTCTGGTACCTACTAGCATGCACGTTCGACGTTGTCGCACCTTGATTCTTGCGACAGCGTTCGCAGCTTCTGCCTTCGTGCAGCTGGCGAACGCTGCAGAAGACGCTACTGATTCATGCAACGCGGAAAAGACGGCCATCGAAACCCGCATGGAAATCGCCCGGTCCAAGGGGCAAATGCTGCTGCGCCGGCAACTGGCTGAGCAACTCGCCGCATTGCAAGCGGGCTGCCAGCCACCGCCCGCCGCCCGCAGCCGCGCCGTACAAATTGAAAAGCTGGAAAAAGAGATCCGCGCGCTCAGAACGGAGCTTGAAGCGGCTGAGGGGCAACTGCGCAGCTTGAAAAACGAACCCAGCCGCTGACGCGCTGTGCTGATAGCGTGCTGAGTTGATGGGCGATGGGCGATGCAGGTCGCCATCTGAAAACTTTTCAGCAGACGCCCGCGGTTCTCTCCGAAAATCGCCTGTTTGACATACAGAAGGCCTCCGTGAACCAGCACCTTCCCCATGCGGATCTGATCAGCACGTTCAAAAGAGCCCAGGCAGACGCTGCCCACAAGCAGGCGCTGATCAAGGCGGTTGCAGCCAAGGGCCCAAAAGCCATCCAGGCGGCTGTTGATGCCGCTGCCAAAGCAGCGAAGCGCAGGGATTCGTATGCGGCCAAGCTCGCGGCGCTTGGGGTCGTGCTCAAGGATTGAGTGGGGTTGGGCGGAACGGCCATGTTCTGCACTGCGGAGGGGTTCCTTTTTGAGACCCCCTCCTACGGCGTCAGCGGACGACGCAAGGCTCAATAGGGTCTTTCAACAAGGAGCGCACCATGGCCACCGACCCGAACGAACATCCCGCCCACCGAGTCCCCGAGCAGTACCCGCTGCCCCCGGGTGACCTGGCGCCCAGCACAGAGCAGCCGACGCTGCCCCAGCAACCACAGCTTCCCCAGTCCATTGCGGCAGATCGCCTGAGCGACGTAGAAGATGAAAGCGGAGATCCGGTGGGCCTGCCGCCCAAGATGTGACCGCTTGGGGTGCTCACACGAAGCCTGCAGCGTGGGGCTTTTTCGCGCGGGATTCATAGCTATCTGTCCCCTCGGCACTGTGCCGTTGGCTCCCAGGTCGGGGGCACCACCCTCACGGGTAGCAAGGCTCCGTTTCTCCGGCGCCAATAAAAAAGTCCGTAAGAGTTTTGACTCTTACGGACTCGTTCGTGGTGCCCGGGGCCGGAATCGAACCGGCACGCCTTGCGGCGGGGGATTTTGAGTCCCCTGCGTCTACCAATTTCACCACCCGGGCGGAATATGTGAAGCCCTGAATTATGGCACAGTAGGGCGCATGAAATATCCGACGATTGAAGACGCGGTAGGCAATACGCCGCTGGTGGCGCTGCAGCGCATTGGGGTCCAAGACAACGCAGCGCGCGGCAACGTGGTGCTGGGCAAGCTGGAGGGCAACAACCCGGCTGGTTCGGTGAAAGACCGGCCCGCGCTGTCGATGATTCGCCGTGCTGAGGAGCGCGGCGACATCCGGCCTGGCGACACGCTGATCGAGGCCACGTCGGGCAATACCGGGATTGCCCTGGCGATGGCGGCGGCGATCAAGGGCTACCGCATGGTGCTGGTGATGCCCGAGGATTTGTCGATTGAACGTGCGCAGACCATGAAGGCCTTTGGCGCGGAGCTGGTGCTCACGCCCAAGAGCGGTGGCATGGAGCATGCGCGTGACTTGGCCGAGGCCATGCAAAAGCGCGGCGAGGGCAAGGTGCTCGACCAGTTTGGCAACCCCGACAACCCACGCGTCCACTACGAAACCACGGGCCCTGAGATCTGGGAGCAGACGGGTGGGCGCATCACGCACTTTGTGAGCGCGATGGGCACCACGGGCACCATCACGGGGGTGTCGCGGTTCCTGAAAGAGAAGAACCCCGCCATCCAGATCATCGGCGCGCAGCCCGAAGAGGGCTCGCGCATTCCGGGCATTCGCAAGTGGCCGCAGGAATATCTGCCCAAGATTTATGACGCGAGCACGGTGGACGAGCTGGTGTACGTGAGCCAGGACAACGCCGAAGAAATGTGCCGGCGTTTCGCGCGCGAAGAGGGCATTTTTGCGGGCATCTCGGCCGCTGGCGCGTGCTGGGTGGCGCAGCAGATTGCGGCGCGTGACAGCAATGCCACCATCGTGTTCATCGTGTGCGACCGGGGTGACCGGTATCTGTCTACCGGCGTGTTCCCTGCCTGATGGGCTGCAGCACGCTATTGCGCACAAAATTTTGAATGAAATTGGCCTATAGCGCTTGATGGATAAGCGCTAGTAGCTATAAAAATGATAGTATTGAAGTTATGCACTACGAAGTCCGCCACTGCTCGCACTGCGGTACCGCGCTGCAGCCCATCACCCTGGCCGAAGACGGCGGCGACAAAGAGCGGCTGCGCTGCCCCGCCTGTGGCTGGACCCACTGGAACAACCCCACGCCCGTGCTGGCCGCGATTGTGGAGATCGACGGCAAGGTGCTGCTGGCGCGCAACGCAGCCTGGCCAGGCAAGATGTTTGCGCTGATCACCGGCTTCATGGAGGCGGGCGAGTCGCCGCAAGAGGGCATTGCGCGCGAGGTGAAGGAAGAGACCAACCTCGACGTGCAGTCCACCACGCTGGTGGGCGCCTACGAGTTCCTGCGCATGAACCAGATCATCATTGCCTACCACGTGGTGGCTACCGGGCAGGTGAAGCTGTCGCCCGAACTGGTGGACTACCGGCTGTACGATCTGCCAGACCTGAAATGCTGGCCCGCAGGCACGGGCTACGCGCTGGCCGACTGGCTGCGCACGCGGGGGCACGAGCCGGTGTTTTTTACCGCCGAAGAAAATGCAGAGCGCCGCCGCAGGCTTGACGCGCCGCAACCGCCAAAGGACTGAGCAAACACCATGGACATTCACAAAGAAATCGACACCCGGGGCCTGAACTGCCCCTTGCCCATCCTGAAGGCAAAAAAGGCGCTCTCGGACATGGCCAGCGGCCAGCTGCTGAAGGTGGTGGCCACCGATGGCGGCTCAATGCGCGACTTTCAGGCGTTTGCCAAGCAGACGGGCAACGAGCTGGTGGAGCAGCAGACGGTGGGCGAGGAATTCATCCACATTCTGCGCCGCAGATAACAAGTAAAAATAGCTGCTAGCGCTTATTCAGTAAGCGCTAGCAGCTATCAATATTGAAGCGTTGCAAGGCCCGCGGTTACAGCGCCAACGTCTTCAGGTATTCGCGGAAATGCTTGCCCACCTGCGGGTGCTGCAATGCCAGTTCCACCGTCGCTTCCAAAAATCCTTCCTTGCTGCCGCAGTCGTAGCGCTTGCCTTCGTACTGAAACGCGTACACGGCTTCGTGGTTCATCAGGCGGGCGATGCCGTCCGTGAGCTGGATCTCGCCGCCCACACCGCGCGGCTGGTTGCGGATCTCGTCGAACACGCCGGGAGTGAGGATGTAGCGGCCGGCCACGCCCATGCGCGACGGTGCGTCAGCGGCCTTGGGCTTTTCCACAATACGGTCAATGCGGATCAGCGGGCCTCCTGCGGGCTCGCCCGCCACGATGCCGTATTTGTGCACCTGGTCTTCCGGCACCTCCTGCACGGCGATCACTGAGCGGCCTTGTTGGCGGAAGGCCGCAGCCATCTGCTTGAGCACGGGCTCGCCATCCTTCGGGCCCACCATCAGGTCGTCGGCCAGCAGCACGGCAAACGGCTCTTTGCCGACCAGGGGCTCGGCACACAGCACGGCGTGGCCCAGGCCCAGCGAGCGGGGCTGGCGCACAAACGCGCAGTCCATGTCGTCGGGCTGCACCGAGCGCACCAGGTTCAGCAGCTCCAGCTTGCCAGCGGCTTCCAGTTCGTTTTCCAGCTCGTAAGCGGTGTCAAAGTGGTCTTCGATGGCGCGCTTGCTGCGGCCTGTGACAAAGATCATGTGGCGAATGCCGGCGGCGTACGCCTCTTCCACCGCGTACTGGATCAGCGGCTTGTCGACCACGGGCAGCATTTCCTTGGGGCTGGCCTTGGTGGCCGGCAAAAAGCGCGTGCCCAGGCCAGCAACGGGGAAAACGGCTTTACGGACGGTGGTGGCGGTCGTCATGGGACTCCTTGAATGCAATGGGATGGTCGTCAACCGGGTGGCCTGCCGCAAAGGCAGAAGAAGCAGGCCGCTCGGTCGAGTATCGGGTCGTCTTCAGCCCAGCCGTGTCAGCTGATCGCGCAATCTGCCCAGCGTGGTCCCAAAATCAGCCACCCGTTTTTTCTCTTGGTCGATGACGGCGGGCGGGGCCTTGGCCACAAAGGCCTCGTTGCCCAGTTTTGCGTTGGCCTTGGTGATTTCGCCGTCGATGCGGGCGATTTCCTTGGACAAGCGGGCCTTTTCGGCGGCCACGTCAATCTCCATATGCAGGCACATGCGCGCCTCGCCCACCATGGCCACAGGGGCGGCTTGCGCAGCGGTGGCCCAGGCGGCCTCGTCGTCAAACACCTTGACCTCGCTGAGCTTGGCCAGCGCCTGCAGCACCGGCGCCACGCCGCGCATGAAGTCTGTGTCGCCCACCGTAAACAGCGGCAGGCGCGTGGATGGGGACACATTCATCTCACCACGCAGCGTGCGGCAGGCGTCCACCAGGCCCTTGACGCGGTCCATGTGCGCAATGGCAGTCTCGTCGATCTTGCTCGGCTGTGCCTCGGGGTAGCGGGCGATGGCGATGGATTCGCCCTTCAATCCCGCCACAGGCGCCACGGTCTGCCACAGCGCTTCGGTGATGAACGGGATGATGGGGTGGGCCAGCCGCAGGATGGCTTCGAGCGTGCGGATCAGCGTGCGGCGGGTGGCGCGTTGTTCTGCTTCGGTGCCGTTCTGGATCTGCACCTTGGCAATCTCCAGATACCAGTCGCAAAACTCGTTCCACACAAAGTCGTAGATCGTGTTGGCCACGTTGTCCAGCCGGTACTCGGCAAAGCCCTTGGCCACCTCGGCCTCGGTCTTTTGCAGCAGCGAGCTGATCCAGCGGTCTGCCTGGCTGAATGCCATGTAGCCATGGGCGGGGCCGCCGGGCTGGCACTCTTCCTTGGTGTGCTCCTTCAGGCCGCAGTCCTGGCCTTCGCAGTTCATCAGCACAAAGCGGCTGGCATTCCAGAGCTTGTTGCAGAAGTTGCGGTAGCCCTCGCAGCGCTTGCTGTCAAAGTTGATGCTGCGGCCCAGCGATGCCAGCGCGGCAAACGTGAAGCGCAGCGCATCGGCGCCATAGGCTGGAATGCCCTCAGGGAATTCCTTTTGCGTGTTCTTGCGCACCGTGGGCGCAGTCTCAGGCTTGCGCAGGCCGGTGGTGCGCTTGTCGAGCAGCGGGTCGAGCGCAATGCCGTCGATCAGGTCCACCGGGTCGAGCACGTTGCCTTCGGACTTGGACATCTTCTTGCCCTGCGCGTCGCGCACCAGGCCGTGGATGTACACGTGCTTGAACGGCACGCGGCCCGTGAAGTGTGTGGTCATCATGATCATCCGGGCGACCCAGAAGAAGATGATGTCGTAGCCCGTGACCAGCACGGTGCTGGGCAGGTACAGGTTGAAGTCGTCGGTGTCGGAGGTTCCTTGCTCGGGCCAGCCCATGGTGCTGAAGGGCACGAGCGCGGACGAGTACCAGGTGTCGAGCACGTCCTCATCGCGGCGCAGTGTCTTGCCAGGCGCCTTGGCCTGGGCTTCGGCTTCGTCGCGGGCCACGATCACGTTGCCGTCTTCGTCGTACCAGGCCGGAATCTGGTGGCCCCACCACAGCTGGCGGCTGATGCACCAGTCCTGGATGTTGTTCATCCACTGGTTGTAGGTGTTCACCCAGTTCTCGGGCACAAAGGTCACCTCGCCGCTGGCAACGGCGTCGATGGCCTTTTGCGCGATGCTCTTGCCGGTGGGGTCCTGCTCGCTGACCTTGATCATGGCCACGAACCACTGGTCGGTCAGCATGGGCTCGATCACCTGGCCGGTGCGGGTGCAGATCGGCACCATGAGCTTGTGCTTCTTCACCTCGACCAGCGCGCCGATGGCTTCGAGGTCGGCCACCACGGCCTTGCGGGCCACGAAGCGGTCCATGCCCTGGTACTTGGCGGGGGCGTTCTCGTTGACGGTGGCCTGCAGCGTCAGCACGCAGATCATGGGCAGCTTGTGCCGCTGGCCCACGGCGTAGTCGTTCTGGTCGTGCGCGGGGGTGACCTTGACCACCCCGGTTCCGAATTCCTTGTCCACATACTCGTCGGCGATCACCGGGATCTGGCGGTCGCACAGCGGCAGGTTGACCATCTGGCCGATAAGGTGTGTGTAGCGGGCGTCGTCAGGGTGCACCATCAGCGCCACGTCGCCCAGCATGGTTTCAGGCCGGGTGGTGGCCACTGTCAGGCTGCCCGAGCCATCGGCCAGGGGGTAGGCGATGTGCCAGAGCGAGCCGTCTTTCTCTTCGCTCTCCACTTCCAAATCCGATACGGCGGACTGCAGCTTCGGGTCCCAGTTCACCAGGCGCTTGCCGCGGTAGATCAGGCCCTGCTCATACAGCTTCACGAAGGTGTCGGTCACCACCGGGCTCAGCTTGTCGTCCATGGTGAAGTATTCGCGGCTCCAGTCCACGCTGTCGCCCATGCGGCGCATCTGCGTGGTGATGGTGTTGCCGGACTTTTCCTTCCACTCCCACACCTTGCTCACAAAGTTCTTGCGCGCCTCGGGCGGGGTGGGGCCCATGTCGTAGCGGCTGATGCCTTGCTCCTGCAACTGGCGCTCCACCACGATCTGCGTGGCAATGCCCGCGTGGTCGGTGCCGGGCACCCACACCGTGTTGAAGCCGCGCATACGGTGGTAGCGCGTGAGGCTGTCCATGATTGTCTGGTTGAACGCATGGCCCATGTGCAGCGTGCCCGTCACGTTGGGGGGCGGCAGCTGGATGGAAAACGCGGGTTCGCCCGCCTGCGGCGCGCCCGTGCCCCGGTGGCCTGCGGTGCCATATCCGCGCTTCTCCCATTCGGGGCCCCAGTGGGCTTCCAGCGCAGCGGGTTCAAAGGACTTGGACAGGCTTTCGAGGCCGGGTTGTTGCACGGGCATGTTCATGGGGTGTGGCTATGGAAGAGGCGGCCGCTGGGGCGCCTCGACAGACGGACAAGAGGGTGAACCGGGCATTTTAAGGGAGGGCGTCTTTCTGTTGACGCCGGGTCGCTCCGCTTCGGCAGCCCCAGGTCGGACGCCGCTATCCATTTGTTACCTTGATCCATCAGCGGCAAGCACCGGTGTCTTGATAATCGCGCCGCACGGAGACTGAGGAGGGCGCGGCAACGCGAACCAGCTCCATGCGTGCTTGCCGGACTACACCATAAAACACACCGTCAGAACCATCCATGGCTTTTCAATCTGCTCTCAAAGTGGGCCTGCTCAAGGTCTTTGTCTATGCGCTGCTCGCGCTATTTTTGATTCCGGCGGTGACGTATGTTTTCACCGGCTACGCGCAGCGGGACCAGGACGAACGGTTTGTGGCGGGCATCAGCCAGCGGATTGACGCCGACAAGACCATGCCCGCAGCCGAGAAGCAGGCCCGCAAGGACTATTACCGCAGCAACCCTCCGTCCACCATCTGCAGCAGCACAGGCCCGCAGGCGCAGGACTACCGCAGCGCCATGTGCGAGCGCTACGGCGATGTGTGGCAGTTCAACATGGCGCGCACCGTGTCGCTGTGGACCCTGGTAGCCAGTGCCCTGCTGCTGGTGGCCGTGCTGGGCCTGGGGGCGCTGGCCTTTGTGGACCGCAAGATGCAGTACACGAGCTTTGTGACCGGCTGGCAGCTGACCACCTGGGCCAGTGCCGCGTCGCTGGTGGTGCAGGGCGCGCTGGCGGTGTGGCTGTCGTTCTGGGTCACCGCGTTTTTCTTTCACAAATACTCGCCCAAGCTCATCATCATCGTGGGGCTGGCCGTGGCGGTGGGTGTGTTTGTGGCGGTGGCGGGCATCTTCAAGCGCGTGCAGTCCGGCAACCAGGCCGTGGGCGAACTGGTGTCCGAAGCGGATGCGCCCCTGCTGTGGAAGCGCATTCGCCATATGGCCCAGCGCCTCAAAACCGAGCCGCCGCAGCACATCGTGGCGGGCATCGATGCCAACTTCTTTGTCACCGAAGCGCCGCTCACGGTGGGCAACCAGACGCTCACAGGCCGCACGCTGTTTGTCAGCCTGCCCCTGCTGCGCATCCTCGACCAGTCCGAAGCCGACGCCGTGTTCGGCCACGAGCTGGCCCACCTGCGTGGGGGCGACACGCACAGCAGCGCCCGGCTGGGCCCGAAACTGGTGCAGTTTGACCACTACCGCCACGCCATCCGCACCGGCGGTTTGTCGGCCGTGGTGTCGCCCGTGCTGGACCTGTACCGCACCATCTTCGAGATCGCCCTGGCGCGCGACAGCCGCGAACGCGAGTTCAAGGCCGACCGCATCGCCGCCAAGTTGGTGTCGCCCGCCGCCATTGCGCAGTCGCTGATCAAGATCGCGGCGTATGCGCAATACCGCTACAAAATCGAAGACGAACTGTTTGGACAGAACCAGCGGCACGACACCCAGCTGGGCATCGCCCGCTTTGTGGCCAAGGGCCTGGCGCCGTATGCCGCGTCGGATGATTTTCTGGACGCCATGAAGACGGCCAACGTGCCGCATCCTTTTGATTCACACCCCGCCATGCCCGAGCGCATGCGCAACGTGGGCATGAGCCTGCCCGAGCGCGACTACGGCGCCATCGCCGTGCGCGCGCCCGCTGCCACCTGGGTGCAGGAGATATTGACGGCCGAAGGCATTGAGCAACGCCTGTGGAGCGAGTACGAGCAGCAGTTTGCGCAAGACCACGAACGCAGCCTGGCCTACCGCTACGAGCCCGCCAACGACCAGGAACGCGCCCTGGTGCTGCAGTACTTTCCGCCCGTGGTGTTCGCGTTGAAAGGAGACGAAATGGTGGAGGTCAGCATCGACGGCATCCGCACCTCTGCCGACGAAATCACAGTGTTCTGGGACGCCGTGAAGGCCCTGGAATTCAAGGAAAGCAGTTTTGGGAATGCCTTGGTCGTGACGCACCCCGAGAAAAACGCCCTGGGCCTGGGCGCCAAGACCAGCAAGATCAAGCTGCCGGGTCTCAAGAAGAAGGACAAGGACCAGTTCAACGCGGTGGTGGGAGCCTATTGGCAACGGCACCAGATCATGCGGGTGCATCAGATGGAAGGCTGACCTGCCGTAAAAATGAGGCCCTCTCTGCAGCTTGATCGCTATTGAATATATAGCTGCTAGCGCTTTGGGGTGAAGCGATAGCAGCGATTCTGATCCGTATTTTTATAGGTTTGCGCTGCAACCTGAGGCCGGTGCCGTCAGGCTTTGACAAACTCTGGCCGGTCGTTCTGCTGCGGTTTGAGCGGTTCGGCCACCTTGCCCTCGGCGCGCTCCTTGCGCCACTGCTCCTTGCGCGCCGTCCACTCCGCCAGGCGGGCGTGGGCCACGGTGCTGTCCTTGGCCATCTGCTCCTCGTTGGCCAGCTGGGCCGACAGCTCCAGCCGGATGCCGTTGGGGTCAAAGAAATAGATGCTGTGGAAGATGTGGTGATCCGTTACGCCCAGCACTTCGATGCCGTGGGCCTCCAGGCGCTGCTTGGTGTTTTCCAGCTCCTGCACCGTGTCCACCCGGAACGCAATGTGATTGACCCACAGGGGTGTGTTGGGTGATGGTTCGGCCTTGACGTCGTCGCCCAGGTCAAAGAAAGCGATGAACGAGCCGTCCTTCAGGCGAAAGAAGAAGTGCGTGTAGGGGCAGTATTCGCCCGTGCTGGGCACATAGTCGCTCTGGATGATGTGGTAAAGCGGCAGGCCCAGGATGTCTTCATAGAACTGACGCGTTTCCTCAGCGTCGCGCGCCTTGTAGGCGTAGTGGTGCAGCTGCTGGATGGCGGCGGGCGCGGGCAGAGTGGCCAGGTCGGGCTTCGGGACGGCGTTCATGCAGAGTCTCCTTGGATTGATTTTTGCGATTCTACTATTCGTAATCAATTTACGTTAAGTTAATTTATTAGGGTGTTTGCGCAAGGGGCTTGCAACGAAAAAAAGCCACCCTACGCATGGCTGCGAGGGCGGCCTTTGCAGGGCGTTGGGGGCCTTGCAAACGTCGGGGTTGTCGATTACTGCTTCACAGCTTCAATCTGCACCACCAGGCGCACGTTCTTGGGAAAGCCCCATTCCACGCCGTAGTTCATGCCCCACTGGGTGCGGTCGATGGTGGTTTCAAAGTCGCCGCCGCACACTTCGCGCTTGAGCATGGGGCTGTCGTAGCAGTTGAACTGTGTGGCTTTCAGGGTGACGGGTGCGGTCTTACCCAGCAGCGTGAGTTGGCCGGTCACTTCGCTGACCTTGTCGCCATTGAAGCTGAACTTGTCGGACACGAACTTGATGGTGGGGTGCTTGGCCGCGTCGAACAGGTCGGCGCTCTGCAGGTGCTTGTCGAACGCGGGGGTGCCGGTGTTCACCGAGGTGGTGTCGATGGTGATGTCCACCTTGCCGGTTTTGGCAGCGCGGTCAAACTCGACCGAGCCTTGCTTCTTGTCGAAGCGGCCACGGTTGGTGGATGCGCCAAAGTGGCCGATCTCGAACGTCACAAAGGTGTGCGTGGGGTCAATGGCGTAGGTGGCAGCCTGGGCGGCGCCGGCGGTCATTGCGGTGGCTGCTGCCAATGCAAAAAGGGATACGAGGGATTTGCGCATGGGTAACTACTCCTAAAAAAGAGAAAAGGAAAACGAAAGGAAAGAAATCGGGGAGGTGCTGCGAAAAGCGAGTGGGCGACTTCAGAGCTTGCCCACGCCCGTCAGCGCCAGCTTGAACTTGACGGTCACGTCGTCGGCCACCATGGAGGTGTCCGCCCACTCGTTTTCGCCGATCTTGAAAGCCAGGCGCTTGATGGGCAGGGTGCCGGTGGCTGTGGTGGTGGCGCCACTCTGGGTCAGCGTCACAGGCACCACCACGTTTTGGGCATTGCCTTTGATGGTGAGCGTGCCCGCGACTTCAAACTTGCCCGCGCCCAGCGCCTTGATGGCGGACGACTCGAACTGCGCCTGCGGAAACTTGGGCACGTTGAACCAGGTGGGCTTTGGCAACTCGGCATCCGTCTCGCGCGAGCCCAGGGTGGCGCTGCCGGTGTCCACGGTGAAGCTGATCTTGCTGGTGGCCAGCTTGGCGGGGTCAAACGCCACCTGGGCGCTGAACTTCTTGAAGTGACCCTCTAACGGTACGCCCATCTGGCGTGCAGTGAATTGCACCTCGCTTTGTGCGGGCACCAGTTGTTGCTGGGCGAGGGCGGCCTGGGCGCTCACTGCCAAGGCTGTGCCCAGCAGGATGCGGGACAGGGGGGAAGACAGGTTCATGGAGGCTCCGTAAATGACAGGGGATCAGAAAGATCTAAAAATTGAGTGGGCTGCAGTTGGCTCAGCGCTTGGCTGGCAACATGCGGGCAAGCAAACCATCACGGTCGATGAATTGGTGTTTGAGCGCCGCAGCGACATGTAGCACCACGAGGCCCGCCATGGTGAATGCGGTGTACTGGTGCCAGGGCTTGATGGCTTCGGCCAGTTCTTTGCTCACAGGGACGAAGTCGGGCAACTGCCACAGGCCCAGAAACACGATGGGGAACCCCGCAGCCGAGCTGTAGGCCCAGCCAATCAGCGGCACCGCGAAGAACAGCCCGTAGAGCAGAAAGTGCGTGCCGTGGTGTGCCAGCTTTTGCCAGGCGGGCATGGCGGCTTCTATCGAACCGGGCAGTGCGGGTGGGCGGTGTGTGGCGCGCCAAATGAGGCGCAGCGCCGACAGCACCAGCAGCGTGACGCCCGCCCATTTGTGCCAGTTGTATAGCTTGAGCCGCTGGGGCGAGAAAGGCAGCCCGGTCATGTAGATGCCCACGCCAAACAGGCCAATCAGCGCCAGGCCCAGCACCCAGTGCATGAGCATGGCGGTGCGTGTGTAGCGGCGGGGCGGTGCAGAGGTGGCAGAAGCGGTCATCGGAATACGGTGGCAAATAAGGGCATAGGCCGCTGGAGGACGACGGACGTCAGGCAAGCGTTGGGGCAGTGTAGGAAGCCCAAGCTACCCACGGCTTCAGGCAGATTGATGCTTCAGTTCAAAAAAACTGAATTGATAAGGCCTGAGCAATCAAAGTTCCCCAATGCTGTGCAAAACATGGGGAGGTTGCAGCATGCTGGTGCCAGCCAAGCGGGGGCGCCGTAAGCAAAGACAGAGCGGAAGGCCCTGACTTCACGCAGTGGCTGCGTGTTCGCGCCAGGGAGGGCATGGTGCCTGCGATTGCGCCACAGGCTGCGCTTGCCAGGCCCGGTGGTCCTAACGGCCGAGTGCGGCTTTTTTCCAGGCCTCGGCGGCGGCGCTCTCGTCGCCGCGTTGCTCTGCCAACTCAGCCAGGTGCCTCCAGGCACTCGCGCGCAGGCTGGTGTCGGCCAGTTGCTGGGCCGCCTGGGTCAGCAACTGTTGGGCCTTGCCCCACAGTTGGCGCTTGAGACAGGCCATGCCCGCCAGGTACGAAAGGCGCGCATCGCGCGGGTTGGCTTGCTGCGCCGCTTCAATGCGTGCCAGCCACGGGGCATCCAGAGCGTCCAGACCGGCTTCCAGCGCATGCACCAGCTTGAGGGCGTGGTGTTCGGCCAGTGCATCGGGCAGGTCCACCAGGCGCTCCCACACCGGCAGCAACCAGGTGCGGACCTGCGTGGCGTCGCCGCCAAGAACGGCCAGGCGTTGCGCAGCGTGGATGGCCAGCTCGGGCATGCTGCGTTCGGAGGGCTCCAGCGACATCCAGATCTGCTGCAACTGTGCGGTGTCGTGTGCGCTGTTGATGAGTTCAATGGCCAGGCCGCGCACAATGCTTTGTGCGGCCGCAGGCGAGAACGCGCGGTGCTTGCCCAGCAGGCGCGCCGTGTCCAGCGCGTCCCGCGTCTGTCGCGCCAGGCGGGTGGCCTTGAGTTTGATGCGCAGGGCCAGCGTACGTCGCGCGGCGCCGGTGGGCAGTGCGGCCAGGCGTTCGAGCGCGGCGTTGGCGTCACGGTCGTCCAGCGACCAGCGGGCGGCCCGCATCTGGGCGCCTTCGCGCATTTCCTGCTCGTTTACCGTGCCACGCATTGGGGCTTCCTGCATCGCGTCCTGCAGGTGGCTTTCACGCGTGGCGCGGTCTTGCAAGGCGTGGGACGACTCGGCGGCAATCATGTGGGCCAGCGCGCGCAACTGGCGGCCGTGGGGCACAGCCTCACCGGCAGTGGCCAGTGCGTTTTCTTGCGACAAGGCGGCTACAGCGGCCTTGCGTGACCGAATGAAGCGGCCGCCCAGCATGTGGGTCAAAGCGTCGAGCAGCGCCGCGTGCATGGCGCGTTCTTTTTGTTGCACGCGCCAGCGGCGGGCCTGGTGCGGCAGCTCCAGCAGCGCAGCCAGGGCGCGCAGCGCGGCGTAGATGGTGACAAAGCTGCCCACCAGCAGCAGCACCACCATGTTCAGCGACAGGTCGATGCGGTAGGGCGGCCAATACAGGGTGACGGTGCCCTGGTTGTTGCCCGCAAACAGCGCGGCGGCCACGGCCACGCCAAACAACGCCAAAAGCCAAAGTGCTGCGCGCATATCAGTTCAGTGATCCATTGCGCCGCGCGCCTGCCGCCGAGACGGGCACGACGCAGGCCAGTGCCACCGTGGAACTGGCATTGCCAGGCCAGCGGTAGCATCCCCCTCCCGCAGGAGAGGGGGACGGCGCGAAGCGACTCAGGGGGTGATTCATTTACCTTCCAGCAGCTGCTGTTGCCAGCGCAGAGAGCGTTTCATCCAGGCGCGGCAACTCGGCCGCCTTCATGCTGGCCTGGGCGGTTTGCAGTGTGCTGGCGGCGTTTTGCGTGCGGCGTGATGCCGGGTCGAAGTATTTGTTCAACGCCGCATTGGCTGCGGCCAGGTCGGCCCGGGCCGATTCGTACTGGCGCGCCAGCACGCCCAGGCGCGCGTTGAGCAGCTTGAGCTTGAGGTTTTCGCGCAAAAAGAATGTCTGCTCCGGGGCCAGCAAAATCGCCTCGGGCTGGTCGATGCGGCTCACGCGTACAAGGCCGCGTGCTTCGTCGCGCACCACCTCCCAACTGCGTTGCAGGGCCGCCTGCCACCAGGCCAGGTCGCCTTGGTTGAGTGGCGGCGTGGTTTGGGCTGCGGGGGCAGCGGCCAGGCGGCGGGTGGCCGCTGCCTGGGCCACGGCGTTCAGTACCGGCAGGTCGTCCACCTGGCGGACCAAGTCGTCCAGCCGGGCCAGCAGGCCTGCGGTGTCAGTGACGGCAGCGCGGGTGAGGCGGTCCAGGTCACGGCCAATGGCGCGCTGCACGGGCGTCAGGCGGGGCTGCGCTGCACGTTCGATGCGCTGGTCGGCGCTTTTGAGGGCCGCTAACAGGGGGTCGAGGCTGCCGGTCAGCTGGGCCTGCTGCTGCGCCAGGCGGATGGCCGATTCAATGTCGACCACCAGGTTCTCGTCGCGCGAGCGCGACAGGCTTTGCATGAGTTCTTCGAGCTGGCTGCGCTGCAGCGCCACTTCGCTGACCCGGGCTTCTGCCACGGACAGGCGGGCGGCTGTCTCGCGCACCAGTTCTTCTGCCTGGCGGGCCATGGTGCGCGCCTCAATGGCCAGGGCGCCGGAGTCAGCAGACTGCCGGGCCAGTTGTTCCTGTATGGAGCTGAGTTTTTGCCACAGCAAACCACTGCTGGCCAACGCTGTGATCGCCACCACCGCCAGCAGGCCGGTTACCACGCCACCACGCCCTGGGGTGGGGGCGGGGGGCACCGCGGGCGCGGCCTGCGGCGCCGCGGCGGGCGTGGGTGCAGGCGAGGGCGCGGGTGCGGCGGGTATCGCGGTGGGCAAGTCGTTGGGGGGCACGGAACTCATGCTACCGATTCTATCGAGGCCACCACATCTGCCAGTGCCGGACGGCATTCCCGCACGGTGCCAAAGCCTGCTGTACGGGCCGCTTCGGCGATGCGGGGGTGAGTGGCCAGGGCCTGGGCGGCGCGCCAGTCCACCGTGGGCAGGGCCTGCGCCAGGTGGGCCACGGCCTCTGAGCTGCTGAGCAGCCATACCGACCCGTCACAAGCCGCCTGTTGCGCCAGCGCCACCTCGGCATCGGTCAGCTGGGGGGCGCCGCGTTGGTAGGCCACCACAAATTCCACCGTGCCGCCCGCCGCCTCAATCTGCCGCGCCAGCCAGTCCCGACCAGTGCCCTGGGCCGATTCATGTGCCCCCTGCGGCGTGGCAGAACGGCCGCGAACAATCAGCACGCGGTCACCCGGCTGGATTTGTGCGGATACCTGCTGCCACAGTGCTTCGGAGTCGAACTGCGGCGCGTCGGGGGCAGGCCCGTCGATGCTGCTGGAAGGCACACCGGCTTGTTCCAGCGCACGTGCAGTGCCGGGGCCAGGCGCCCATGCTCTTGTTTTTGTAGCTGCTAGCGCTTTACTATCAAGCGATAGAGCCCAATTTGACTTAAAAAAATGCACTACGGCGTTGCCGCTGACAAACATCAGCGCACGGTATTGATGGAGCTGTTGTCGGGCCTGGCCCAGCACCTGCTGCGCGGCGGGGTTGGTGTCCGGGCCAATGGCGATCAGCGGCAGTGCGACCGCCTCCATTCCATGCGCGCGCAGTTGCTGTACCCAGTGCGCAGCCTCGCGGGCGGGCCGCGTGACGATCACCCGGGGCATGGCAGGAGCAATCAGGAGTTATGGGCCGGGCCTGCGCCCTGGGCACCGCCCGCGCGCAAGCGCTGCGCAATCGCATCGCCCAGCGCTTCGGCCTGTGCCAGCGTGCTGACGGCCGCGCTGGCCGCTGCGCGTACCAGGGGCGCTTGGCCGTCCACGTCGCCCCAGGCCGCATCGAGCTGCAGCACACCGTCGGTGAATGTGCCGTGTGCGGCCAGCGGCATCGAGCAGCTGCCGCCCATCGCACGGCTCACCGCACGCTCGGCGGCCACGGTCAGCCAGGTGGTCTGGTGCGCCAGTGGTGCCAGCGCGGCGATCAGGTCTTGCCGGTCGCTGCACACTTCAATGCCCAGCGCACCCTGGCCCGCGGCGGGCAGCATGGCCGTGGGCTCGAACGTGTCGCGAATGCGGGACTCCAGCCCCAGGCGCTTCAGGCCCGCAGCCGCCAGCACGATGGCGTCGTACTGGCCTTCGTCCAGCTTGCGCAGGCGGGTGTCGAGGTTGCCACGCAGGGGTTCGATCTTCAGGTCAGGCCGCAGGGCCTGCAGCAGCACCTGGCGGCGCAGGCTGGAGGTGCCTACCACCGCGCCCTGGGGCAGCGCATCAATGTTCGCGAAGTTGGGCGAGACAAACGCATCGCGCGGGTCTTCACGTTCCATCACGCAGGCCAGGGCAAAACCCTCGGGCAGCTCCATGGGCACGTCCTTGAGTGAGTGCACCGCGATGTGCGCGCGGCCTTCTTCCAGCGCCACTTCCAGCTCTTTCACAAACAGGCCCTTGCCGCCCACCTTGCTGAGCGACCGGTCCAGGATCTGGTCGCCCTTGGTCGTCATGCCCAGCAGTTCTACGGTGTGGCCCCGCGCCTCCAGCAAGGCCTTCACGTGTTCGGCCTGCCACAAGGCCAGGCGGCTCTCTCGGGTGGCAATGACGATGGGAGGGGGTGTCTGGGGCATGCTCAAGTTCGTAACCTGTTTGTAATCATTCAGGGGCGGGCGATGCTAGCATGCGCCCGCACTGGGGCCGGTGCGCCCCGGGGGACGCGGGGGCAGGCGGCGCCAGGTCACCTACCCACCTCCGGAGACCCACGCACCATGAAACGATCCGACAAGGACCAGCCCCTGATTGACGACATCCGCCTGCTCGGCCGCATTCTGGGCGACGTGATTCGAGAGCAGGAGGGCGTGGCTGCGTATGAGCTGGTGGAACAGGTGCGCAAGCTCTCGGTGGCCTTTCGGCGCGATGCGGACCAGGATGCCGATCGCGCATTGAAGAAGCTGCTCAAGTCCTTGTCGGGCGACCAGACGGTGAGCGTGATCCGCGCCTTCACCTATTTCAGCCACCTGGCCAACCTGGCCGAAGACCGCCACCACATCCGCCGCCGCGCCGTACACGAGCGCGCTGGCGACACGCAAGAGGGCAGCATCGAAGTGGCCCTGTCGCGCCTGCGCTGGGCGGGCATTGCACCCAAGACCATTGCGCAGACGCTGGCCAGCAGCTACGTGGCCCCCGTTCTCACCGCCCACCCCACCGAGGTGCAGCGCAAGAGCATTCTGGATGCCGAGCGCGACATTGCCCAGCTGCTGGCCACGCGCGACGACATCCAGGTGCGCGCCCAGCTCTACAACAGCGCCAAAGACGCACTCACTCCCCGCGAACTGGCCGCCAACGAAGCCCTGCTGCGCGCCCGCGTGGCCCAGCTGTGGCAAACGCGGCTGCTGCGCTACAGCAAGCTCACCGTGGCCGACGAGATCGAAAACGCGCTGTCGTACTACGAAGCCACCTTTCTGCGCGAGATCCCCAAGATTTACGCCGACCTCGAAAACGAGCTGGGCCAGTACCCCGTGCACAGCTTTCTGCGCATGGGCCAGTGGATTGGCGGCGACCGCGACGGCAACCCCAACGTCACCGCGCAAACCCTGCAATACGCCCTGGGCCGCCAGGCCGAGGTGGCCCTGCGTCACTACCTGACTGAGGTGCACTACCTGGGCGGCGAGCTGTCGCTGTCGGCGCGCCTGGTGCAGGTGTCGGCCGAGATGGAGGCCCTGGCCCAGCGCTCGCCCGACACCAACGAACACCGCCAGGACGAGCCCTACCGCCGCGCCCTCACGGGCATCTACGCGCGCCTGGCAGCGTCGCTGAAAGACCTGACCGGCGGCGAGGCCGCGCGCCATGCGGTGGCACCACAAAATGCCTACGTCAGCGCTGAAGAATTCCTGGCCGACCTGCGCGTGATCGAAGCGTCATTGAAGTCGCACCACGGCGAGGCGCTGGCGGCCGAGCGCCTGCACCCGCTGATCCGCGCCGTGCAGGTGTTTGGTTTTCACTTGGCCACGGTGGACCTACGCCAAAGCTCTGACAAACACGAAGAGGTGGTGGCCGAGCTGCTGGCCAAGGCCCGCATCGAGCCCAACTATGCCAGCCTGCAAGAGGCCGCCAAGCGCGCACTGCTCATCAAGCTGCTGAACGACGCGCGCCCGCTGCGCGTGGTGGGTGCCGAATACTCAGCCCATGCCAAGGGCGAGCTGGCCATCTTTGAAACCGCCCGCGTCATGCGCGAGCGCTTCGGCCACGAGGCCATTCGCCACTACATCATCAGCCACACCGAAACGGTGAGCGACTTGCTCGAAGTGCTGCTGCTGCAAAAGGAAGTGGGCCTGATGACCGGCACGCTGGATGCTGAATCCAAAAACCACCTCATCGTCGTGCCACTGTTTGAGACCATCGAAGACTTGGCGCAGTCCGCGCCGATCATGCGCGAGTTCTATGCGCTGCCCGGTGTGGCCGCGCTGGTGCAGCGCAGCGGCGGCGAGCAGGACATCATGCTCGGCTACAGCGACAGCAACAAGGACGGCGGCATCTTCACCAGCAACTGGGAGCTGTACCGCGCCGAGATCGCTCTGGTCGAACTCTTCGACGAACTCGCCACCAGCCACGGTATCCAGCTGCGCATGTTCCACGGCCGGGGCGGCACCGTGGGCCGGGGCGGCGGCCCCAGCTACCAGGCCATCCTGGCCCAGCCCCCCGGCACGGTGCGCGGCCAGATCCGTCTGACGGAGCAGGGCGAAGTCATCGCCTCCAAATACGCCAACCCCGAGATCGGCCGCCGCAACCTCGAAACCCTGGTCGCCGCCACGCTGGAGGCCACGCTGCTGCAGCCCACCAAGCCCGCCACCAAAGCGTTTCTGGACGCCGCCGCGCAGCTCTCGCTGGCCAGCATGGGCAGCTACCGTGCGCTGGTGTATGAAACCCCGGGCTTCACCGAGTATTTCTTCAACTCCACCCCCATCCGCGAGATCGCAGAACTCAACATCGGCTCGCGCCCCGCCAGCCGCAAGGCCAGCCAGAAGATCGAAGACCTGCGCGCCATCCCATGGGGCTTTAGCTGGGGCCAGTGCCGCCTCACGCTGCCTGGCTGGTTCGGCTTCGGCTCGGCCGTCGAGGCATTCATCAACACCGAGGGCAAAGACCCCAAGGCCCAACTTGCCCTGCTGCAAAAGATGTACCGCCAGTGGCCGTTTTTCCGCACGCTGCTGTCCAACATGGACATGGTGCTGGCCAAAAGCGACCTGGCCTTGGCCTCACGCTATAGCGAACTGGTGACCGATGCGCGCCTGCGCAAAAAAGTGTTCACCGCCATCGAGGCCGAATGGCACCGCACCGCCGAGGCGTTAACCCGCATCACCGGTGACAAGCAGCGCCTGATGCACAACGCGGCGCTGGCCCGCTCCATCAAGCACCGCTTTCCCTACATCGACCCGCTGCACCACCTGCAGGTAGAGCTGGTGCGTCGCTGGCGCGCGGGGCAGGGGGATGAACGGGTTCAGACGGGGATTCACATTTCGATTAACGGGATTGCGGCGGGGTTGAGGAATACGGGGTAGTGCAGCAGTCGCGGAGCCAATCCACCGAACTTAAGCTAAAATATCACCCGTAACCCATTGATTTAATTGGTTTTTTTGCAAATCTTCACTTGACGCCGAACACCCACATGGCAAGAAATATCAGGGTTAACCCTTGGATTCGATAGCGCAGCCCTTG
>CAMTXG010000003.1:0-57572 GCA_947085645.1 uncultured Gammaproteobacteria bacterium | reverse complement strand
GTCGCCGTTGAGGTGGTCGATGATCACCTCCATGCCGATGCGGGGTATGAACACGGCCCCAAACTGGGGGCCAGCCCAGCTGGTGGACACCCGTATCCAGCAACTGGAGTTTTCGTCCATGGCGCCGATGCGGTCCCAGTGAAACTGCACCTTCACTCGGCCGAATTTGTCGGTCCAGATTTCTTCGCCGGGCGGGCCCACCACCACGGCCGTCTGCGGGCCCTGGCTGCGGGGCTTGGGGGTTGTGCGCGCGGGCGTAAAAGGCAGGCTGGTGGGCTGGGCCTTGAGCACCAGGCGCTGGATGGAGCCGAGCTCTTCCTGGGTGGTCTTGGGGGTGGGCTTGGCTACGCTGCTGACCTCGGGGTTCTCCTGAAAGTGGTAGTGCACCGAGGTGATGAGGTACTGCTGGTTCTGGTCGCCGCGGGGGTAGTTTTGAAGGTTGAAGGTGTAGCCCGGGGCCAGTGCGCGGCAGTTGGATTTGCCTTGCACCACGCTTTGGCGTGTGAGGTTTTCTTGCAGGCGCACCCGCGCGTAGGCTTCGCCGTCGCCATATTCGGTGTAACCGCCGGGCCATTCGTAAATCTCGTGGCTGTCGTGCGCGTGGCCCGGAGGGTCTTTGCGCATATTAGATAAATCGGCTTTTGGGCGCTTGAAATCATAATCGTCATTATATAATCTGCCCGATTTTATTTCTTCTGCCAGCTCCCAGGCAGATACACATTCGCGATCTGATATGGCGGCTTTTTCTGGCGGGTAAAAGGGGATGGATGCCGCACCGGGCAGTGGGCTGTGCGATGCTACGATGTCGTCTGCCAGCGTTAGCATGTGCTGGCCTGCGGAGTGCTGGTGGTAATAATAAATTCCCTCATGCTCCATGAGGCGAGAAACAAACTGGCAGTCGGTTTCGTTGTATTGCACGCAGTAATCCCAGGTTCTGTAACTGCGGTTGAGTTTTCTATCCAGCGGGTGGCCATATTTGGCCAAAACCTCTTCAATGATTTCCGGTACGGTTTTGTTCTGGAATATCTTGAAATCGCTTTTGCGGGTGGCCAGCCATAACCAGGGGCTCAGACGCGCCCGGTACGAAAACATGCGGTGGTCCTGCCCCTGCATGCCAAACCGGGTGACGATGCCGTCGATGTACCGCTTGCCCCCGCCTTCCGTCTCCACCACCACCGTGGCGTTTTTGCCCAGCAGCGCCTTGGGATCAATGCTTTTGCTCTCGCTGAGCAGGTCAACGTCCAGTGTAAAGAGCTGGCTGATTTCTTCGGTGCCCTGAAGCTGCCGGAACTTAAGCTGGTCGCCCAGGGGCGTTTGTATGGTGACGCGACGGTTCATGTGCTGCAGACTGTCTGGCCGGTTAGTGCAAATTGCTGGGCATGATAGCGGCCAGCCCTGCATTTTCTGGTGACAGCGAGCACGATTAACTCAACGAAATTACCGCAAAAAGTAACTTGAGTTACCAATATCGTTTATTAGAGACGAGTTGCAACAACTCTCGATTATTCGGCATTTATGCGGTAAGCAACTTGGGGCCTGCCCGACCCGGTGAGCGGCCGAGAAATGGAATAGCAACGGCGCTGTTCCAGCCAGGCGCCATGCCAGCGGCGGCGGCGGCGGCGTTAGACAGTCGCAGCAAAGTAAAAAAAGCACCCACTACGAACACAAACCGTGCTCAGCCATCTCCGCCTCCACCTTGCGCAGCAAATCGGCCAGCGTTTTGCCTTCTTCGTGTTGGAACTGTTCGTCCAGCACCGCCACATTCACGATGCGGTCGATGCGAAAGCCCCGAAAGTCGCCCCGCAGCTCGCACCAGGCGGATAGCGTCCAGACCTTGCCCCAGTAAAAGCAGCCCAGCGGGCGCAGGCGGCGCACGGTGGGGCGGCCGTGGACGTCGGCGTAGTCGATGTGCACCACATGGCGGCTGTGCACGGCTTCGCGCAGCGTTTGCAAGGTGGCCTGCGCGCGCGGGGCCAGGCCCACGGCCGGGGCATAGAGCGCCTGTGCCTCGGCGGCTGCGCGGGCGGTGGGGGGCAGCACTGACAGGATCTTGCCCAGGGCGCCTTCCACCTCGCGCGCCAGGCCGGCGTCCAGCCACGCCTGCGCCAGCCGGGCGGCGGCGACCAGGGCGTTGGCCTCTCCCTGGCTGAACATCAGCGGGGGCAGGTCAAACCCTGCGCCCAGGCGGTAGCCGACACCGGCCTCGCCTTCGATGGGCACGCCCTGGCGCTGCAGGTCGGCCACGTCGCGGTAGATGGTGCGGGGGGACACCTCCAGCCGCTCGGCCAGAAAGGCGGCGGTGGACAGCCGGCGCCCGCGGATGAGCTGCACGATCTGGAACAGGCGATCAGCACGGCGCATTGCGGGCTTTGAAATTTGGGTGTTTTTGGCCTTTAGCGCTTATCTCATAAGCGCTAGCAGCTATCAATATTGACAATTCCATCAATGCACCATTCATTGCGCACGGTGTCGGCCTGAAAGCGCACTGAGCCACGTCATTCGCCCACGATACCAATGTGGACCGCCACCTGGTCCGGGCCGCTGTAGGCCTCAAAGTCGGTACCGAAGCGGCGTTGCACCTGGGAATTGTCGGCAAAGTAGCGCCAGATCTCGCCCCAGGTGTCGATCACCATCTGCGGCATCGGCCCCTGGCCGCGAAACACCAGGTAGTTGCCCGCCTGTATGGAAACCACACGCACGGCATCGGATGTGTTGCCGGCGCCGCCGCCGTCTCGGGCTGGGCGGCACGGAACACCGGCCGTCACGTCAAAGGCGCCGTGTTGGTCGGATTCATACGCGCTGTAGACGCCGTAGATGAGGCCGTCCTGGCCTGCGGCTGGCAGATTGCGCTCCCAGCTCTGGCTGAAAAAGCGGTCCCACAGCCCGCCGATGCGAGCGGTGGCGGGGTCCGATTCGTCGTTGTTGCAGGTACGCACGGAGATACCGACCACCTCAAAGGCGGGGACTTGAACAGGACGAGGAACGGAAACAGGGGACAACATCTGCATGGCGGGCTCTCTCAATCGGTGAAACACGGTGGTTCGGTGAGAGAGGGATGCTGCCGCCGTGCTACTGACAACCTGGTGTCAGTAGCGTGCGGTGGTGCCCACAAATCCAATGCAGGGTGTGGCGCAAATGTCCGTGGCCCGTGGGTGCACCTTGCAGCGCTGGCCGTTTACTGCGGCTGGGGTGCTGGCGCTGTCTCTGCAGTCGTAGGCGTTACGGTCGTTGCGGCATCGTCCGCACCGGGCTCAACCGGCGCAGCTTGTTCCGCTGCGGCAGCCGTGTCATCTGCAGCAACCGCCGCTGCCGCTGCCGCAGCAGCTTCGGCTGCCAAGGCGTCGTCAGTCTGCCGACGGCGCGCGCGTTCGAGTTGATGGCCCACCGTGCGTGCCACCATGCCGTACATGTCGGCAAAGGCCTCCAGCGTCTGGCCGCTGGCCTCAAATGCGCGCAGCAGGGCTTCATCCTTGGCGTTGCGTGCCGACCATTCGGCAAACGCTTCTTCGAGGATGGCGTTGGCGGTCTCGTCGCGGCCCTGCACCAGTTCGGTGTAGGCCTCGCGGGTCAGGCCCGAGGCTTCGAACGCGGCGATCATGCGGTTGCGCAGCTTGGGCAGCAGGTCGTCGGTGCCACGGGCTTTGCGGCGGCGGTACACCTCCAGCAGGGCATGGTGCACATGCTCGGGCGCCATGTCTTCCACCGGCTGGCCTTGCAGGTCGTGGCGCTTGTCACCAGCGGCCACGCTTTGCAGATAGCGGGTCGAACGGGTGTGGATGCCCAGCGCTACCTTCAGCGCATCGCGCTCGAAGACGTCCGGGTGTGCGGCCAGCAGGTCCTGAAAAATTCCGCGCTTGAGCGGGCGGAACACCGCGCCAAACAGCGCAGGGTACAAGGCCGCCAGTTGCTCCAGCATGGGGTGCGTGCGCAGCGGTGCGCGCGTTGTTGCTGCGTCGGCAGATGCGGGAGCGCCTGATGGCGCACCGCCAGCAGCGCCGGGTGCTCCGGGTGCCCCAGGCACACGGCGTGGCGTCCTGCGGCGGTCACCGCCAGTGCGGCGCGGGCTGTCGTCACGCTGGCGGGGGGCACCGGCGCGTGCAGGCGCGTTTGCAGACGCAGCCGCGGCTGGCACTGCGGCAACCCCATCGGCCAGCGGCGCGGGGGCTGCGTTCAGTTGTTCTTGTGCGGACGCGGAATCGGTCATGGCTGTGCGAAGTGGGGGCAAGAAAACCCTCGATCATGCCAGTGTTGGCCTGAAACCGGCAAACAGCCTTTGGCGCTGCTTACTTTGCGCGGGGTCTGTACAGCGCGGTCAAGCGTTGCCAGCGCCGGTCAACCCGCGCGCAGCGCCTCGTCCAGCACCTCCACCCAGTGGCGCACGGGCGTTGCCGTGCCGCTTTGCAGGTGGGTGATGCAACCGATGTTGGCCGACAGGATGGCGTCGGGTTGCTGCTCGCCAAAGGCCTCGCCCAGGGCGCCCAGTTTGCGGTCGCGCAGTTGGTACGAAAGGTCCGGGTTCAGCACCGAGTACGTGCCGGCAGAGCCGCAGCACAGGTGCGGTTCATTGCGCGCCACGCGCAACTTGAAACCCAGTTGCGCAAGGTGCGTTTCCACCCCGCCGCGCAGCTTCTGCCCGTGCTGCAGGGTGCAGGGCGGGTGGTAGGCGTACAGCGTGTCAGCGGGCTGCACGCGGCCGCGCAGTTTTTGCGCCAGCTCGGGCAGCATGGCGGGCAGCAGCTCAGACAGGTCGCGCGTGAGATCGCTGATGCGCGCGGCCTTGGCCGCGTAGTGCTGGTCGCCCTGAAGGATGTGGCCGTATTCCTTGACGGTGACGCCGCAGCCCGAGGCGTTCATCACGATGGCCTCGACCCCACCACCCTCCACCAGCGGCCACCAGGCGTCGATGTTGGCGCGCATCTCGGCCTTACCGCCGTCCTGGTCGTTCAGGTGGAACTTGACGGCACCACAGCACCCGGCCTTGGGCGCAATGACTGCTTGGATACCTGCCGCGTCCAGCACGCGCGCCGTGGCGGTGTTGATGTTGGGCATCATCGCCGGTTGCACACACCCGGCCAGCATCAGTACCTTGCGCGCATGTTCGCGCACGGGCCAGGCGCCCGCGTCCTGCGCGGCAGGGACCTTGGCTTTCAAAGACGCGGGCAGCAGGCCGCGCACCATTTGCCCGGCCTTCATGGCGGGGGCGAACAGGGGCGACGGTAGGCCTTCTTTAAGCGCCCAGCGCAGGGCTTTTTCACCCAGGGGGCGGGGCACTTTTTCATCGACCAGCTTGCGGCCGATGTCGACCAGGTGGCCGTACTGCACGCCACTGGGGCAGGTGCTTTCGCAGTTGCGGCAGGTCAGGCACCGGTCCAGGTGCATTTGTGTCTTGCGGGTGGGCTCATCGCCTTCGAGCACCTGCTTGATGAGGTAGATGCGGCCACGCGGGCCGTCCAGCTCGTCGCCCAGCAGCTGGTAGGTGGGGCAGGTGGCGGTGCAAAAGCCGCAGTGCACACATTTGCGCAGGATGGCTTCGGCCGCGAGGCCATCGGCGCGGGCGGCGTATTCGGGGGAGAGTTGGGTTTGCATGGGGTGCAGCCTGGTCGGGGAACCAAAATTTTTGAACGGAAGGTGTCAGCGCGCAGCCGGAGGGTCGACGGGTTTATCCAGTGCAGGCGCCTTGCGCAGCGGATGCCGCAGCCGCGCGCGGTCGGCCCACAGCGGCGGCAGCGACAGGGCCAGCAGCACCAGCGCAAGGGGCACCACAAACACAAAACCCACGTGCTTGAAGCCCGCCGCGCCCGCAATGCCGCCCACCAGAAACATCGCCAGCAGCCCGGCAAACAGCCGCAGCCGGGCCTGGTTGGCGCGCACCTGCGATTCGGGCGGGGTACCGGTGCGGTTCCAGTACAGCATCTTGCCCAGCTCGATGCCCAGGTCGGTCACCACGCCGGTCATGTGGGTGGTGCGGATCTGGGACGAGGACATCTTGGTCACCGTGGCGTTTTGCAGGCCCATGATGAAGGACAGCAGCAGCACCGTGGTGGGCACGGCAAATGGCGTGCGCCAGTTGAGCGTGATGGCGCCCACCAGGCCAAACACCAGCATGAGCGCAGCCACCACCAGCAGGGGCAGCGCGTAGCTGCTGTGCAGCTTGCGCTGGCGCGCCCAGTTGACCATGACGGCCGTGGTGGCGGCGCCGCTGATGAAGGCCAGCAGCGCGCCCACCGCGCCCAGCACCAGGGCCATGTTGCCCAACACCAGGTTGTCGGCCAGCATGGAAACGAACCCGGTCATGTGCGAGGTGTACAGGTGCACCACCAAAAAGCCACCCGCGTTGACGGCGCCTGCGTTGAACGCCAGCAGCAGGCCCAGCACGCGGTTGCTGGCCACTGTGCGGTGGTGTCCGGTGAGGTGGCGCAGGCGTCGCATGCGAAGCGTGAAAAGAGCCCGGCGGAGCGCGGCAGCTGTCACCAGCCCGGGGCCATGCGGCCGGGGTTGAAGATGCCCACGGGGTCAAAGCTGTACTTGAGGCGGGTGTGGATTTGCTCCAGCGCGCGGGATTTCAAGTCAAATTGGCCTCTAGCGCTTGTCCCACCTGCGCCAGCAGCTACAAAAACAGAAGCATTGCCACCGACTGCATCGGCGGCGGCGCGCAGTGCGTCGCCTGCGGATTCAGGCGCCTGCACCCAGCGCAGGGCGCCGTGCCATTCCACCAGCGGCTGCGCACCGGCGGGCAGCGTCAGCACCGGCGCGGTGGCGGGCACCGACAGGCGCCACAGGGCATGGTCCGGGCGGTCAGCGCGGGCAGCGAACCAGGGCAGGGTCTGATCACGGCACGCGGCCCAGTCGGGCGCGACGGTGGCGTTGTCCATGCGTGTGCCGCCCATGCTGCGGCATGCGGCCTCTACCGCCGCCACGGCTCCGCGCAGGCGCACATACAGCGTGCCGGTGACCGCCGTGCCATCGTGTACCCAGCAGCTGGCGTTGAGCGGCAGGGGCTGGCCGCCCCAGGCGTGCAGCTTACGCAGCGCATCGGCCTGGTTGCATTCGTCAAAACGCAAGGTGGCCTCCCCGGGCGGCACGGGCAGCACCTTGAGGCTGACTTCGGTGAGCAACCCCAGCGTGCCCCAGGCGCCTGCCATGAGGCGAGACACGTCATACCCCGCCACGTTTTTCATGACCTGGCCACCGAACGTGAGCAGCTCGGCCCGGCCGTTGAGCAGCGTGACGCCCAGCAGGTAGTCGCGCACGGCGCCCACACTGGCGCGCGCTGGGCCCGACAGGCCCGCAGCGACCATGCCGCCTACGGTGGCGCCGCCTGCAGGGGGTTTGTCGAAATGGGGGGGCTCAAACGGCAGGCACTGGCCTTGTTCGGCAAGGGCAGCCTCCAGCTCGGCCAGCGGCGTGCCGGCCTTGACCGTCACCACGAGTTCGCTGGGCTCGTAGCTCACGATGCCGCGCAGCACCCGGGTGTCCAGCACTTCGCCATGCAAGGCCAGCCCAAAAAAGTCTTTGGTGCCCCCACCGCGGATGCGCAAGGGGGTCTGGTCGGCGGCGGCGGCGCGCACGCGCTCGGCAATCTGGGCAAGGGCAAGGTCCATGCCTTGCATCGTAGCGGCAGCAGCGTTCTGACAGGGGGCGCGGGCGCGTGAATTTTTTGAACAGCGCGCGTGCAAATGATTGGTGACGGCTGGGGGAGGACTGAGGGCTGACGGGCAATTGCCGCGTCAGCGAGCTGAAAAAAGCACAAAGCGAGTGCGCCCTGCTGATCAAAAAAGCCCGCCGCTTTTGGCGGCGGGCTCAATAACCAGGAGGAGTCACTCGCTTGTTCTTTTTGCAACGCTACGGTGCCACCAGACACCGCAGCGCGTGGGGCGCAGGGCCGAGGATCAGCGGTTGTACGCTGTCTCGCCGTGCGATGTGATGTCCAGACCTTCGCGTTCGGCTTCTTCCGAGACACGCAGGCCCACCAGCAGATCGGCAATCTTGTACGCGATGAAAGCCACCACGCCAGACCACACCATGGTGAACAGCACGCTCTTGACCTGGACCCACACCTGTGGGCCCATCGCGAAGGTGTCAGGCGTCAGGCCACCGGTGCCGCCCAGGCTTTGCGCAGCAAACACGCCGGTCAGGATGGCACCGATGATGCCGCCCACACCATGCACGCCGAACACATCAAACGCGTCATCCACGTTCAGCATGCGCTTGAGGCCACTCACACCCCACAGGCAGACAAAGCCAGAGATCACGCCGATCACGATGGAGCCCATGGGACCCACAAAACCGGCAGCAGGCGTTACCGCCACCAGGCCAGCCACCGCACCGGATGCAGCACCCAGCATGGAGCCCTTGCCCTTGTGCAACGCCTCACCGGCAATCCAGGCCAGCGTGGCAGCGGCCGTAGCCAAAATGGTGTTGATGAACGCCAGGCCAGCGTTGGCATTGGCAGCGCCGGCAGAACCCGCGTTGAAACCAAACCAGCCCACCCACAGCAGCGACGCACCGACCATGGTCAGCGTCAGGCTGTGGGGCGTGAGCGCTTCCTTGCCGTAGCCGATGCGCTTGCCCACCATGTAGGCACCCACCAGGCCCGCGATACCGGCGTTGATGTGCACCACGGTGCCACCTGCAAAGTCCAGCGCGCCATCAGCAGCCAGCAGGCCACCACCCCACACGATGTGGGCCATGGGCACGTAGCTGAAGGTGAACCACAGCACCGCAAAAATCAGCACAGCCGCGAACTTGATGCGCTCGGCAAACGAGCCGACGATCAGCGCCACGGTGATGGCGGCAAACGTGCCCTGGAACGCAATGAACACGTACTCGGGAATCGTGGCCAGCGCGCCGAAGGTCTCCTGGTTCACGCCCTTGAGGAAGATCTTGTCGAACCCGCCAAAGAACTTGCCCTCGCCCGAGAAAGCCAGGCTGTAGCCGTAGATGGCCCACAGCAGCGACACCAGGGAGAACACGACAAAGACCTGCATCAGCACCGACAGCATGTTCTTGCTGCGGCCCAGGCCACCGTAGAACAGCGCGAGGCCCGGGATGGTCATCAGGATCACGAGCAGCGTGGAGGTCAGCATCCAGGCGGTGTCGCCGGAGTCGATCTTGGGTGCGTCAGCCGCAGGGGCTTCGGCAGGCGCTGCCTCAGCGGCTGCGGGAGCCGCAGCCACCGGGGCAGCAGCAGCGGGCGCTTCGGCAGCGGCCGGGGCTGCGACGGCAGCGTCAGGGGTGGCGGGGGCCTGTGCCAGTGCGGCAGAGCCGACGGACAGCAGACTCAGCCCGAGAATGAAGGAAGCAAGCAGTTTTTTCATGGCGTTTCTCTTGTGTCTGATGCGGCCGGGCCCTTACAGGGCTTCCTTGCCGGTTTCGCCGGTGCGGATGCGCACCACCTGTTCAAGGTGGGTCACGAAAATCTTGCCGTCGCCGATCTTGCCGGTGCGAGCAGCGCCCTCGATGGACTCGATCACGCGGTCGACCAGGTCGTCGGACACGGCGGCTTCGATCTTCACCTTGGGCAGAAAATCAACCACGTACTCAGCGCCGCGATACAGCTCGGTGTGGCCCTTTTGACGCCCGAAGCCTTTGACTTCGGTCACTGTGATGCCTTGCACGCCGATATCGGAAAGTGCTTCACGCACCTCGTCCAGCTTGAAGGGCTTGATGATGGCTGTCACCATTTTCATTTTTTGATCCTCCGGAATGGGCGCCACCGGCACCCATTGAGACTTACAGGGTTTTGGTGAGCGTGACGATCACGCGCGACTTGTTGACATGGCCGAAGAAGGCCTTCTTGTTGGCGCCCACCACGGCTGCGCCGAGCGAAAGGCCACCACCGAAGTCATAGGCGCCGCCCAGGCTGTAGTCCATGTAATTCGGCACGCCCATGTCCTTGATGTCGCTGGCAAAGCGGGTGAAGCCCACCGTGGCCTTGACCGTGATGCTGGGAGCGACTTCCTGTGCAAACGCAAAGCCCAGGTAGCCCGTGTTGCGGCCCTTCAGGCCCGAACCGGCCTTGGCACCGGCCCAGCCGAAGTAGTCCTTGGAAATGGTGTGCGAGTACTTGGCCGAGAAGGGGCCGAAAGTGGCGCCTGCGTAGGCTTCTGTGGTGTTGCCGTTGGCGTTGCCGGGGTAGATATAGGTCAGGGCGCCCACGTCCAGATCGACATCACCGGCCTTGAACTTGTAGCCGCCGTACAGGTCGGATTCGAGCGAGTTGCCCGACAGCCAGTTGACGCTGGAGTTCCAGTTGCCAACGTACCAGCCGGACTCTCCGAAGCTGTAGTCAAAGCCGCCTTGCAAAGCGGGCTTCATGGCCTTGGCCTTGGAGGCGTCCTGGTCCTGGCCACGGAACTTGTAGTTCGTGGTCAAGCTGACGTTGCCGGTGAGCTGGGCACTGGCCAGCATGGGAAGGGCTGCGACAAGGGCAACGCCCAAGGTCTTGATGATGGCGCGGGTCATGTTTCCTCCGGTGGGACAAAGTAGGGACGAGCGCTTTAAGCACGGACCGTGCCACACACCGGTGCATGCGCTGTATTACCGTTGCGTGACGGTTGCGTTGCGTTACACCGATCCCCAGTACAGTGGTGGTGTGCGCGCTGGCGGCGCCGCACCGCGTTGGTGCACACCACACGTTGCCAGCGCTAGAAAACCATAAAACGCACCCATCTGGGGAGAAACCGCTTCATGAGTCTTGCTTTGGTGCAAAGCCGCGCCCTTCTGGGGCTGCAGGCGCCGTCCGTCACCGTCGAAGTGCATCTGGCCAACGGATTGCCCAGCTTCACGCTGGTCGGGCTGGCCGAGGTGGAGGTGAAGGAAGCGCGTGAACGGGTGCGCTCGGCGCTGCAGAACGCGGGGCTGGAGTTCCCGCACAACAAGCGCATTACGGTGAACCTGGCACCGGCCGATTTGCCCAAGGACTCGGGCCGGTTTGACTTGCCCATTGCCCTGGGCATCCTCGCCGCCAGCGGCCAGGTCGATGCCAGCCGCCTGACAGGCTACGAGTTTGCAGGCGAGCTGTCGCTGTCGGGCGAGCTGCGCCCGGTACGCGGCGCGCTGGCCACCAGCCTGGCGCTGCAGACGCAGCAAATCACCGCACAGCTGGTGCTGCCCCCCGGCAGCGCCGAAGAAGCCGCCCTGGTGCCAGCTGCACAGGTGGTGCGCGCACGGCATCTGTTGGACGTGGTGCGCGCGTTTCTGCCACCGGGCAGCGTGGCGGCGGGCGATGCCGATGTGCCCAACGACGGCTGGACGCGCCTGCAAGCCACGCCCATGGCCGCCAGCACCGCAGGGCCGGACATGGCTGACGTGAAAGGGCAAGCCACAGCCAAACGCGCGCTGGAGATTGCAGCGGCTGGCGGCCACAGCGTGCTGATGGCGGGTCCGCCGGGGTCGGGCAAGTCGATGCTGGCGCTGCGTTTTGCGGGGCTGCTGCCCGCGATGACGGTGGACGAGGCGCTGGAGAGCGCCGCCATTGCCAGCCTGGCCGGGCGCTTTCGCGCCGACCGGTGGGGGCAACGGCCTACGGCCTCACCGCACCATACCGCCAGCGCGGTGGCGCTGGTCGGCGGGGGGTCACCCCCACGTCCCGGCGAAATATCGCTGGCCCACAACGGCGTTTTGTTTTTGGATGAAATGCCCGAGTTCCCGCGCGCTGCGCTGGAGGCCCTGCGCGAGCCACTGGAGACCGGGCACATCACCATCTCCAGGGCGGCGCAGCGCGCGGACTTCCCCGCCCGGTTTCAGATGGTTGCGGCGATGAACCCATGCCCGTGTGGCTACCTGGGGTCCACCCAGCGCGCGTGCCGCTGCACGCCCGACCAGGTGAACCGCTACCAGTCCAAGCTGAGCGGCCCGCTGCTGGACCGCATTGACCTGCATGTGGAAGTGCCCGCCCTGCCCGCCGACCAGTTGGTGCAGGCCCCCGCAGGCGAAGCCACCGAGGCGATCCGCGAGCGCGTGGTGCGCGCGCGGGCCGTGGCGCTGGCGCGGCAGGGCAAGACCAACCAGGCCCTTCAGGGGCAGGAGATCGACACGCACCTGCTGCTGGATGACACGGCCGCCAAGTTCCTTAACACCGCCGCCGCTCGCCTGGGCTGGTCGGCGCGCAGCACGCACCGCGCGCTGAAGGTGGCGCGCACCATTGCCGACCTGGCGGGCGCACCCACCACACAGGTCAGCCACGTGGCAGAGGCCGTGCAGTACCGCCGGGTGCTGCGCAGCCCGAAGTGATGCGTGGACGGCAATCAATACAAAATTGATAGCTGGTAGCGCTTACTGGATAAGCGCTAGATGCCAATTTGACCCATATTTTCATCTTCAACCGACCGCCGCAAGTCCTGCGGCGGCCTTCCAGGCAGCGGCGTCTACGCCGCGCCCCGGCACAATCGCCCCATGTCCAGCGTACGCACCCGCACAAAACCCGCGCCGTCCACGGCCTCTGCTGAAACCCTGCTGCCGGTCACCACAGAGTCGGTGGACACCTGCTTCTTGCGCACGCTGGTGGGCTACAACACCCGCCGCGCGTCGCTGGTCATCATCGAAGTGTTCATGGAACGCATGGCGGTGTATGACCTGAAGGTGGTGGATTTCTCGGTGCTGTCGCTGGTGGCGCACAACCCGGGCATCACCTCGCGCCAGCTGTGCGCCACGCTTGATGTGTTGCCCCCCAACATGGTGGGGCTGATTGCAGCCCTGGAGCGGCGCGGCCTGATCGAGCGGCGCCCGCACCCCAGCGACGGGCGTGCCATGGGCGTGCACCTGACGCCAGAAGGCGCCGAACTGACGGAGCAGGCCGAAGCCACGGCGGCGCAGCTGGAGCAAGACGCCACGGCGCGCCTGACAGCAACCGAGCGCAAGACGCTGATCCGCCTGCTGCAGAAGGTGTATGACTAACCATCCCCCTGTGTCGCTACGCGCCTTCCCCCTTCTCTCGCATTGCTGCGCAATGCGGGAAGGGGGACACCGCCAGCGCGGCGGAGCGGCCCTTGCGCGGCGGTCGCTCGCCTAGGCCGCGCGTCCACCCAGCGCTGCGAACTAGCGTAAGTACAGCCGCTACAACTTTTTCTCAGGCCGCTACCGGTTTGTCCAGTCCCAAGAGACGCACCGCGTTGCCCTTCAAGATACCGGGCATCACCTCGGGCTTGAAGCCCGCTTCCTGAAAATCCTTCATCCAGCGCTCGGGCGTGATCAGCGGATAGTCGCTGCCGAACAGGATGCGGTCCTTGAGCAGCGTGTTGGCGTACTGCACCAGCTGCTTCGGAAAGTACTTGGGGCTCCAGCCCGACAGGTCGATCCACACGTTGGGCTTGTGCGTGGCCACGCTCAAAGCCTCGTCCTGCCACGGAAAGCTGGGGTGGGCCATCACGATCTGCATGTCGGGGAAGTCAATCGCCACGTCATCCAGGTGCATGGGGTTCGAGTATTCGAGCCGCAGGCCGCCGCCACAGCGCATGCCGCTACCGATGCCGCTGTGGCCGGTGTGGAAGATGGCGGGCATGCCGTATTCGGCAATCACCTCGTAGATGGGCCAGGCCATCTTGTCGTAGGGGTGGTAGGCCTGCACTGTGGGGTGAAACTTGAAGCCCTTGATGCCGTGTTCTTCAATCAGTCGCCGCGCCTCGCGGGCGCCCATCTTGCCCTTGTGCGGGTCGATGCTGGCGAACGCAATCATCATGTCGCTGTTGGCCTTGGCGGCCTCGGCGATCTCTTCGTTGGGGATGCGGCGGCGGCCCATCTTGGACTCTGCGTCCACGGTGAACATCACCAGCCCGATTTTTTTCTCGCGGTAGTACGCCACCGTTTCGGCAATGGTGGGGCGGCGGCCGTTCTTGAAGTACTTGTCGGCGGCGCGGTCGTACTCCTCGCCGTAGTTGTCGAACGGGTTCCAGCAGCTCACTTCGGCGTGGGTGTGGATGTCGATCGCAATCAGGTTCTCGTGGTCCATGCGTGTCTCCTGGGTTGGTACCCGTTTGGGTTGGTCCATGCCGCAGGCACACGCCACGGAGCGTGGCGCAGGTCAAGGGTAAACACCAATGAAAAACGGGTTTTGTTTGCTTGAATTGGTTATTAACTATAACCACAATTCAACCAACACGAAAGCCTCTATGACCCATCCAGACATCCATTTCGAACTCACCGGCGACCAGCAGGAAGTGGCCGTGATCCGCCTGACCCGCGGCGCCAAGCGCAATGCCTTGAACGACGGCCTCATCCTGGCGCTGCGCGACCTGTTCGAAAAAATGCCCAGCACCGTGCGCGCTGCGGTCATCGACGGTGAAGGCCCGCACTTTTGCGCGGGGCTCGACCTGTCGGAGCTGAAGGAACGCGACGCCGGCCAGGGCCTGCACCACTCGCGCATGTGGCATGCCGCGCTGGAGCGCGTGCAGTTCGGCCCCGTGCCGGTGATTGCCGCGCTGCATGGCGCGGTGGTGGGCGGCGGGCTGGAGCTGGCGAGCGCCTGCCATATCCGCGTAGCCGACGAATCCACCTTCTACGCGTTGCCCGAAGGATCGCGCGGCATTTTTGTGGGCGGCGGCGGTGCGGTGCGCATCCCCAAGCTGATTGGCGCAGCGCGCATGACGGACATGATGCTGACCGGCCGCGTCTACAACGCACAAGACGGTGAAAGGGTCGGCTTTGCGCAATACCTGGTGCCCGAAGGCAAGGCGTTCGAGAAGGCCGTCGAGCTGGCCGTGCGCGTGGCGCAAAACGCGCCGCTGACCAACTACGCGCTGATGCACGCGCTGCCCCGCATTGCCGAGCAGCCCGCCGACCAGGGCTTCTTCACCGAAGCCATGATGGCCGCGATTGCGCAGAGCGCGCCGGAGGCCAAGGCACGCTTGGCCGACTTCCTCGAAGGCCGCGCAGCGAAGGTCCGCAAGCAGGACTGACGCCGTGCGTTTGCAACCCCAACCCGTTCACGCTGAGCCTGCCCTAGCGCGGTACCAGGCTTCGACAAGCTCAGCCCGAACGGCTTTGGGTGGTTGAACGCAAATCCGCTTGAACTGCCTGCATTTCACCGCCCAAACCACCCCGGATTTCCCATGAGCGCACAGCCCCATACGCCCCACACGCCAGCCTTGTCCACCCCGCCCCGCTACCGCCCCATGACCTTCGGCGTCACCCGCATCAGCCTGCGCGAAGGCGCACCGGGCGTGCGCTACCTGCAGGCCGACCTGCCGCTGGGCGCGTATGCCCGGCGCGTGACGGACTACCTGGTGCACTGGGCCGAGGTAGCGCCAGACCGCAGCTTTCTGGCGCGGCGCGAGCAGCTCGAAGGCGGGAAGACGGGCGACTGGCAGCACGTGAGCTACGCCCAGGCGCTGGATGCGACGCGCTGCATCGGCCAGGCGTTGCTCGACCGGGGCCTTAGTGCCGAGCGCCCGGTGGTGGTGCTGAGCGAAAACACCATCGAGCACGCACTGTTGGCGCTGGGCTGCATCTACGCCGGGGTGCCTTACTGCCCCGTGTCGCCCGCGTACGCCACCGTGAGCCAGGACTACGACAAGCTGCGCCACGTCATCGACACCCTGACGCCCGGCCTGGTGTTTGCGGCCGATGGCGCGCGCTACGGCCGTGCCATCACCGCCACCGTGGCAGCTGATGTAGAAGTGATCCTGGCCCAGGGCGCCATCGAAGGCCGCACCACCAGCACCTTCGGCAGCCTGAAGGCGACCCCAGCAACTGCGGCGGTGGACGCCGCCATGCACGCCACCGGCCCCGGCACCATCGTGAAGTTTTTGTTCACCAGCGGCTCCACCAAGATGCCCAAGCCGGTCATCAACACCCAGCGCATGTGGTGCGCCAACCTGCAGCAGATCACGCTGTCGCTGCCGGTGCTGGCCGAGGCCGCGCCCGTGCTGGTGGACTGGCTGCCGTGGAACCACACCTTTGGCAGCAACCACAACGTCGGCCTGACCTTGCAACATGGCGGCACGCTGTACATCGACGACGGCAAGCCCACGGCGGCGCTGATTGGCGAAACGCTGCGCAACCTGCGCGAAATCGCGCCCACGGTGTATTTCAACGTGCCCACCGGCTTTGAAATGATTGCCGACGCCATGAAAACCGACGCTGCGCTGCGCGACAAGCTGCTGTCGCGCGTGCGCATGTTCTTCTACTCCGGCGCTGGCCTGGCGCAGCCCGTGTGGGACAGCCTGCACGCCACGCAAGAGGCCGCTATTGGCGAGCGCATTGTGATGGCCACCGGCCTGGGCATGACCGAGTCCGCGCCGTCGGCCATGTTCGTCAACAGCCCTGACGTGCGCTCCGGCCACATTGGTGCGCCCGTGCCCGGCATGGTGCTCAAACTGGTCGATGTGGACGGCAAGACCGAGGTGCGCTATCGCGGCCCCAACGTCACGCCCGGCTACTGGCGGTCGGAGGCCGCCACGCGCGACGCGTTTGACGACGAGGGCTACCTGTGCACCGGCGATGCGGTGAAGTGGATCGACGAGAACGACATCCACCGCGGCCTGGCGTTTGACGGCCGCATTGCCGAGGATTTCAAGCTGTCCACCGGCACCTTTGTCAGCGTGGGCCCCATGCGCGCCAAGATCATCGTGGCGGGCGCGCCCTACATCCAGGACGCGGTGCTCACCGGCCTGAACATGAAGGAAGTGGGCGCGCTGCTGTTCCCCTCGCCCGCCTGCCGCGAGGTCGCGGGCCTGGGCCCCGACGCACCCTTGGCCGACGTAGTCGCCCACCCCGCAGTGCGCCAGCGCATCGAGGCCGTGCTGGACGAACTGGCGCGCGAATCCACCGGCAGCGCCAGCCGCGTGGCGCGTGCGCTGCTGATGGCCGAACCGCCCTCCATCGACAAGGGCGAGATCACCGACAAGGGTTCCGTCAACCAGCGCGCCGTGCTCAAGCACCGCGATGCGCTGGTGACGGCCCTGCACGACGACACAGCCCCCGGCATCCTCAAGCCCGGCGCCTGAAACCCAGCCACGAACCACAGGACCACACACCATGCAGATTCAAGGACAAGCCGCCCTCGTCACCGGCGGCGCATCGGGCCTCGGCGAAGCCACCGCACGCGAATTGGCCCGCCTGGGCGCCAAGGTGGCCGTGCTCGACCGCAATGCCGAGCTGGCTGAAAAAGTGGCGACGGCGATCAACACCGAATTCGGCGCGGGCAGCGCCGTGGCTTGCGCCTGCGACATCACCGACGCCGCCAGCGTGACCGCCGCCATCGACCAGGCCGCAGCCGCGCATGGCCCGGCGCGTATCCTGATGAACGTGGCCGGCATCGGCAGCGCCAAGCGCGTGGTACAGCGCGACGGCAGCGCCGCGCCGCTGGAAGATTTTGTGCGCGTGATCAACATCAACCTGATCGGCAGCTACAACGTGAGCCGCCTGTTTGCCGCTGCGTGCGCCAAGCTGCCCGTGCTGGACAACGGCGAACGCGGCGTGATGATGTTCACCGCCTCAGTCGCCGCGTTCGACGGCCAGGTGGGCCAGCAGGCCTACAGCGCATCCAAAGCGGGCCTGGCGGGCATGACGCTGCCCATGGCGCGCGACCTGGCGCAGCACGCGATCCGCGTGTGCACTGTGGCGCCCGGACTGTTTGCCACGCCGCTGATGAAAGAGCTGCCCGAAGCCGTTCAGCAGTCGCTGGCGGCCAGCATCCCCTTCCCGCCGCGCCTGGGCAAGCCCGAGGAGTTTGCCGAGCTGGCCTGCCACATCGTGACCAACGGGCACCTGAACGGCGAAGTGATTCGCCTTGATGGCGCCCTGCGCATGGCACCGAGATGAAGCTCCCCCTGAGGGGGACGCCACCGGTGGCCTGGCAAAGCCAGTTCCACGGTGGCACTGGCCTGCACAGCGCCAGTTGCAGGCGCCGTGGGAGGCGCGCAGCACGACATAACGAGAGGGCGTGCAAACGCCCCTGTTCTATTTCTTGAGATTTCCGTCAGACACAACCAGGAGACAACACCATGACCATCACCCGCCGTCAACTCGTCCAGGCCTTCGGCGCCAGCGCCGCGCTGGGCGCCCTGCATCCCTTTGCGGCCCATGCGCAGGTAGAGCAGGTGAAGGTGTACTTTGGTTTCCCCGCTGGCAGCTCGGGCGACACCGTGGCCCGTCGCGTGGCAGAAAAATGGGGCGGCAGCGCCTTCAGCAAGAACGCTGGCGTGGTGGAGAACAAACCCGGCGCGGGCGGCCGCATTGCGCTGGAGACGCTGAAGGCAGCACCCGCCGACGGCTCGGTGCTGGCGCTGGCGCAGGTGTCGGCCATTGCCAACTACCCGCACATCTACAGCAAGATGAACTACACCGACAAGGACTTCGCGCCCGTGTCGATTGCCGCCGTGATGCACCACGGACTGGCCGTGGGCCCCATGGTGTCCGCCAGCGTGAAGAACGTGAAGGACTTCCTGGCCTGGGCCAAGACCAACCCCAAGGACGCCAGCTACGGCTCACCCGGCGCGGGCTCCACGCCCCACTTTTTGGGCGCGCTGCTGAGCATC
Organism: uncultured Gammaproteobacteria bacterium; assembly: GCA_947085645.1. Lineage (GTDB taxonomy): Bacteria > Pseudomonadota > Gammaproteobacteria > Burkholderiales > Burkholderiaceae_C > Acidovorax. The sequence goes on along the minus strand of CAMTXG010000003.1, from coordinate 39,096 downwards.
AACAGCGGGGTGGAGTTGCGCCATGTCCCCTACCGCGGCTCCATCCCCGGCGTGACGGACGTGGTGGGCGGCCAGGTGGCTGCCATGGTCACGCCGCATGGTGACTTCATTGCCAACTACAAGGCGGGCAAGCTGCGCATCCTGGCCACCTCGGGCCCCAAGCGCTCGCAGTATGTGCCCGACGTGCCCACGTTTGCCGAGCAGGGTTTCCCTGAGCTGACCACCGAAGAGTGGTTTGGCTTCTACGCCCCAGCCGCCACGCCCAAGCCGGTGATTGCCGCCGCCAACGCCGCCATCAGCGCGGCGCTGAAGGAAAAGTCGGTCATCGACAGCCTGGCCATCGTGGGCCTGATGCCCCACGGCTCCACGCCCGAAGAACAAGCCCGCTGGCAAAAAGCCGAGTACGACAGCTGGGGACCGCTGATCAAGAAGATTGGTTTCACCGCAGACTCCTAAGCTCCCCCTGAGCGGCTTCGCCGCTTCCCCCTGAGGGGGACGCCACCAGTGGCCTGGCAAAGCCAGTTCCACGGTGGCGCTGGCCTGGGCCGCGCCAGTTTTGGGCGCTGTGGGCGCTGGGCACTTTCCTGCGCTCACCTCACCCGTTCGGGCTGAGCCTGTCGAAGCCAGGGCACCCCGCTTGTGCAGCCCTTCGACAAGCTCAGGGTGAACGGTTCAGTGCCCCAGCTTCTGAATTCAAGAAAAAACGGCCTCCAGCGCTTATCCGGCATGCGCCAACAGCTATCAAATAGTGAGCAATTCATGCAAGCACGCCAGTCCCTAGCCGACATTCAGCACCTGCTGACCCACGTGCTGCAGGCGCCCGCACAGTGGCAGGCGCTGGCGCCGTTTGCCGACACCGATGGCGAGCTGGCTGCGCAGGTGCTGGACGAAGCCGCCAAGTTTGTGGACAGCGCCATCGCCCCGCTGCAGCGCAATGGTGACGAAGAAGGCTGCCGCTTTGACGAGGGCCAGGTGCACACACCCGCCGGGTTTCGCGATGCGTACCAAGCCTTCTGGCAGGCGGGCTGGCCATCACTGTCATGCGCGCCCGAAGACGGTGGCCAAGGCCTGCCTGCGGTGCTGGAATGTGTGCTGTTTGAATGGCTGGCCGGGGCCAACCACGGTTGGACCATGGCACCCGGCCTGCTGCATGGCGCGTATGAATGCATCAAGCACCACGCCAGCGACGAACTCAAGGCGCGGTACCTGCCCAAGATCGCCACCGGCGAATGGCTGGCCACCATGTGCCTCACTGAAGCCCACGCAGGCAGCGACCTGGGCCAGGTGCGCACACGCGGCGTGCCGCAGCCTGACGGCAGCGTGCGCGTGAACGGCAGCAAGATTTTTATCTCGGGCGGCGAGCACGACCTGACTGACAACATCGTGCACCTGGTGCTGGCGCGCTTGCCCGATGCACCTGAGGGGCCCAAAGGGCTGTCGCTGTTCCTGGTGCCCAAGGTTTTGCCAGACGGCGACGGCCGCCGCGCCGGGCCGCCCCAAGCAAGGCCAGCCCCCTCGGGGGGCAGCGAACCACACGAAGTGGGGAGCGTGGGGGCGCGGGTGCTTAACGCTGTCGTCTGCGAGCGCATTGAAGAAAAGATGGGCCTGCACGGCAGCCCCACCTGCGTGATGCGGTTTGACGACGCTACCGGCTGGCTGGTGGGCGAGCCGAACAAGGGCCTGAACGCCATGTTCGTGATGATGAATGCGGCGCGCCTGCATGTGGGCCTGCAGGGCATTGGCCTCTTGGAAGCCGCGTGGCAAAAGGCCAGCGCCTACGCAGCCGAGCGCCGCCAGATGCGCGCGCCCGGCGCCGCCGACACCAGCCTGATTCAGGACCACCCGGCCATCCGCCGCATCCTGCACACGCAGCGCGCGTGGATCGACGGCGGGCGCGTGCTGGCGTACCACACCGCGTTGCAGCTGGACGTGGCCCAACACAGTGCCGACGCGGGCGAGCGCGCCGCTGCGCAGCGATGGTGTGCACTGGTCACGCCGGTGCTGAAATCTGCACTCACCGAACAGGGCTTCCACGGCGCCAGCGCCTGCCTGCAGGTGTTTGGCGGCCACGGCTATGTGCGCGAATGGGGCATTGAGCAGATCGTGCGCGACGCGCGCGTGGCCATGATTTACGAGGGCACGAATGAGATCCAGGCGATTGACCTGCTGGTGCGCAAGGTGCTGGCCGATGGAGGCCAGGGCCTGGCGGCGTTGCTGGCATCGCTGCCCGGCGCAGCGCCCAGCCCCGCCGCCAGCGCGCGCCGCCATGCCTTGGTGGAGATCACGCAGACCCTGGCGATTGCTGCGCAAACGGACCCCGAGCTGCCCTACTGGGTGGCCGACGACTACCTGCGCGCGGTGGCACTGGTGCTGCTGGACTGGGCCTGGGGCCAGATTGGGGCGGTGAGCCACGGCAAGCGCGGGAGCGAGCCCACCCAGGACCCCGACCGCTGGAGCGTCCCCGCCCAGGCCCTCACCCAGTGGGTGCTGCCCGAGTTCGACATGCGCGCCGCCATGCTGCGCCAGCGCATTGCGCAGGCTCTCGAAATCAAAGCCGAACTGGCCTCTAGCGCTTGATGGATAAGCGCTAACAGCTACAAATTATATAGCATTGGATAGCGCACAAGCTTTTCGCTGATCTCCCTCCCACAGCGTGTTGAGGCCGCGCTGCGGGGTTCCTTGCGCCTCTGATAACAGGAGACAATACCGTGAGCATTGCGACAAAAACACAGCCATGCGGCCATCCCACTGCGCTCTGGCTGGCTATGGCCGCCCTGCTGGCGGGCTGCGGTACGGCACCCCGCAGCGCAGCGCCGCAGCTCAGCGCCGCAACACCCGCCACGCTGCGGTCCTGCACCACGCTGGCCACAAGCCTCGCGCTGCCCGACACGCGCATCACCTCGGCCGAGATGGTGGCCGCAGGCCCAATCACGCTGCAGGGCAGCACCACGCAGGCACCCGCGCACTGCCTCGTCAAAGGCAAGATGAAAGAGCGCACCAGCACCGTGGACGGCGCCAGCTACGCCATCGGTTTTGAGATCCGCATGCCCGTGGCCTGGAACGGCCGCTTTCTGCACCAGGCCAATGGCGGGCTGGACGGCAGCGTAGTGACCGCACTGGGCTCCGTCAGCGGCGCAGCACCCGTGGCCCCTGGCCTGGTGCAGGGCTTTGCCGTGCTCAGCTCTGACGCAGGCCACGGCGCGCCCACGCCGTTTTTTGGCCTGGACCCGCAGACCCGCCTGGACTACGGCTACCAGGCGGTGGGCACGCTCACGCCCATGGCCAAGAACCTGATCAAGGGCGCCTACGGCAAGGCCCCAGACCGCTCATACATCGCAGGCTGCTCCAACGGCGGGCGCCACGCCATGGTCGCCGCATCGCGCTATGCCGACCAGTACGACGGCGTGCTAGCGGGCAACCCCGGCTTCAGCCTGCCCAAGGCCGCCACGGCCCAGCTGTGGAAGGCACAGCAATACGCCAAGGTATCCACCCCCGGTGCCAACGGCCAGCCCGACCTGACCAAGGCCGTGAGCCCCGCCGAGTTCCAGCTCATCGGCCGCAAGATTTTGGAGCGCTGCGACGCGCTGGACGGTGCCACCGACGGCCAGGTGAACGACGTGCAGGCCTGCCAGGCCGCCTTCAACCTGCAGCGCGACGTGCCCACCTGCACCGCTGCCAGCAATGCCAACCCTGCGCGGGATGGGTCGTGCATCTCTGCCGAGCAAAAGACCGTGCTGGCCAGCATCTTTGCCGGGCCCAAAAACAGCAAGGGCGAAGCCCTGTACACCGGCACCTGGTTCGACCCCGGCGTGGCAGGCAGCAACTTTGCGTTCTGGCACTTCAACGCCCCCACCACGCGCGACGCGGGTGCCGTGGCCTTCTTGTTCACCACACCACCCTCCACCCTGGACGCCTTCAAGGCCACCACCGGCCTGCAGTACGCGCTGAACTTCAGCCTGGAGACGGACTACCCCAAGATGTTCGCCACCACGCCGGTCTACACCGAGTCATCGTGGTCGTACATGACGCCACCGAACGATGCCAACCTGGGCGCCCTGCGCAATCGCGGCGCCAAGATGATGGTCTACCACGGCGTGGCCGACGGCGTGTTCTCGCCCATCGACACCGCCAACTGGATGGACCGCGTGCAGGCCCACCACAGCGGCAATGCCGACGACTTTGCCCGCCTGTACCTGGTGCCCGGCATGAACCACTGCTCCGGCGGCCCCGCCACCGACCAGTTCGACATGCTGGCCCCGCTGGTGGCGTGGGTGGAGCAAGGCAAGGCGCCGGACAGCGTGACGGCGAACGCGCGCGGCGCGGGGGCCAAGGTGGCCAACAACGAACTGCCCGCCAGCTGGTCTGCCAACCGCACGCGGCCGCTGTGTGTGTACCCGAAGGTGGCGCGCTACAACGGGACGGGGGATGTGGAAAGTGCGGGGAGTTTTAGCTGCAAGTGATGTCTACTTGAACGAAAAATGCCCGGCACATGCCGGGCATTTTTTTGCACGATTGAGGTCGCGAGAAGACTTGCTCAAAGAGTTCGCAGGCGCTCGACTTTGTTGCAACGGTATTCCGCGCGAAGCCCGATCCCACAGCACAAGCCGATAGCGATCTGGACGCCGATAAGGAGTCTGAGCCCTCCTCCAACGTGGAAGTGACAGGGCCTGCGGACTCTGGATCCCGGGGGGTTGATGGAGGCTCTGGCGATACACTTCAATCAACAATTTGGGGGTGATAGATGCGTGCAGTAGAACTGTTTGCGGGTGCTGGAGGCCTTGCTTTGGGCGCCAGCCTGGCTGGTTTCAAGCCACTGGCAGTGCTGGAATGGGACCGTTGGGCGTGCGATACGCTCCGCGAGAACCAGAGAAATGGTTACCCCCTCGTGGCTGGCTGGCCTATCCATGAAGGTGATGTGCGCGATTTCGACTGGAAATCGCTACCGACCGACATCGAGCTCGTGGCGGGAGGTCCACCGTGCCAGCCATTCTCGATGGGTGGAAAGCACGGTGCGTACAACGACGCGCGAGACATGTTTCCTGCCAGCGTAGATATCGTTCGCCAGTTGCAACCGAAAGCGTTCGTCTTCGAAAATGTGAAGGGACTGACTCGTTCGGCTTTCCACAACTACTTCGAATACATTCGCCTGCAGCTCGAGTTCCCCGAGATGCCTCGGCGCAAAAATGAGGACTGGCAGGGACACTACGTGCGCCTTCAGTCCGCGCACAGCTCGGGCACGCAGCACGGCAAGGCCCTCACTTATCGCCTGCAGACTCATCTCGTAAACGCCGCCGACTATGGGATTCCTCAGCGCCGCGAAAGAGTGTTCATCGTTGGGTTCCGCTACGATCTGGACACCACGTGGAGCATGCCGAAGCCGACGCACAGCATGTCTTCGCTTATGTACGACCTCTGGATCACAGGTGATTACTGGGAACGCAACAAGATCGCGAAGAAGAACCGACCCTCTCCACCGTGGACCGGAACAGCGAGCCAGAGGGCAGTCCGGCAGCTCAGTCTGATCGACGAACCGCTGAAACCATGGAAGACAGTGCGCGAGGCCTTGGCTGACATTCCGTGCCCCGAGGCAGGCACAAATCACAACTTCATCAATCACAGCCCTCAACCGGGCGCCCGGGCCTACCCTGGACACACTGGCAGCCCGTTAGACCTGCCTGCAAAGACTCTGAAAGCTGGTGGCCACGGTGTGCCTGGTGGCGAAAACATGATGGTGAAGGACGATGGCAGCTGCCGCTACTTCACCATTCGCGAATCTGCTCGTTTGCAGACTTTCCCCGACACGTACAGATTGCATGGCGCGTGGGGAGAAGCGATGCGCCAGCTGGGCAACGCTGTGCCTGTGGAGCTCGCACGCCAAGTGATGCAGTCAGTTGGTCTGCAGCTCGTCGAGTCACAGCTGCGGAAAATGGGCCTGTACACCAACGCGGAAGTCGCTAAGGCACTCGCCCAGCCTGCTGCAACCGTCGACACTGCCAAACGCGCATGAGCACCCGTCCTATGGCTGCGGCCAAGCAAACTCGCGCGACGATCTCAACGGTTGTTCCATTTAATCCGCTCGAGAAGCGCGTTTTGGGCGCTTCGATTGCAGAAGTGCTCCTTACGACCCCCATCTACCCGTTGTCACAAGCGTTCCCCTTGCGGGGGCCTGGCGTCTACGCGATCTACTATCACGGCAGCCGGTTCGCCCCCTACGCGGCGCTGGCGCAGAGGAACGCAGGTGGAAAGGCTGCTTGGCCGATCTACGTTGGCCAAGCCCTACCCAGCGGTGGCCGACGAGGCATCGAAACAGACAACGATGAGTCATCGCTTCGCAACCGATTGCAGAAACATGGTCGTAGCATCAAGGCTGCGGCATCCGACTTCGGTATCGAGGATTTTTGCTATCGCGCATTGGTGATGGACGACGCATTTATCCGTCTCGCCGAAACGTCGCTATTGGTTCTGTACAAGCCGATCTGGAACAACTACGTCGACGGCTTTGGAAACAACGCACCAGGCAGCGGTCGTGAGGCATCAAAGAGGTCGCGCTGGGACACGCTGCATGGCGGACGGAGTCAAGCTGAGGTGCATGGAGATCGTGGTGAGACCCGGGAACAGTTGATGGCCGCCATCAAGCAGGAGTTAAGCAGTACGAACTTTGATGTGCCAGATACCCTGATCACTGCCGTCGGCCAGACCATCTCGAATGCTGCCGAACGTATGGGCGATGTGGTACCGGACGTTGCCAACAGCCCTACGGAACAACCTTAACAAGTAACTTTGAGGCACCTGCACCAGCAGGAGTGAGAGCCTTTTTGGTGCGCAGCGCGTCGTCCACAACGACGCTCTGTGGACCCTTAGTCCATGTCCTCATGCACATGAATGCCGAGCATTGAGAGCATCATCCGCGCCAGTCAGGCGCGGACTCACGCGTTCCCGTTGCTTCAAACGGCAACCACAACTCCACAGAGCCCCTGCCAGCGCTTTCTACGGCGAGAACGTTTCCTCAAGCCCGTGCTCTGCAGCGCCTGGTTGTAGGCCAGCGAATCCGGAAAGGCGTGCAGCATGGTCGTCATTCACCAGCCGTTGGCAGCATCGGCCCCCGCCAGTGCGCCGCGTCGCCGTTGCCAGCCTGCTGACACTCCGCTGTCAGTAGCCCCCGCTCACCATCGAGGCTTCGTTCTTCACACACAAGGAGCCCCTATGAAAAACGCCATCACCTGGTTTGAGATCCCTACCGCTCAACTCGACAGCGCACAGGCCTTTTATGAAGCCGTGCTGGGCCAGCCCCTGCGCCGCGAGAACATGGGGCCTAGCGAAGGTGCCGTGTTTGCCTACGATGGCGCTGCAGACGGTGTGGGTGGTGCGCTGATGATGGGCCCAACGGCGCAGCAGGTATCAGGCAGCGGCACACTGGTGTACCTGGATGCATCGCCCTCGCTCGACGCTGCGCTGGAGCGCGTAGTGGCGCACGGCGGCAAGGTGGCCCTGCCCCGCCAGGCCTTGCCGCCAGGCATGGGGTTTTTTGCGCATATTCAGGATCTGGATGGCAACCGCGTGGGTCTCCACGCACTTTCTTGATTTGAAGAAGGGACAACCACATGGAAACACAAGAACTGCACAGGGGCCGGCTGATCGACCACATCCAGCTCGTCGTGCGCGATCTGGCGGCCAGCCAGGCGTTTTACACCGCCGTGCTTGGCGCCTTGCAGGTACCGATGGGCGGCGCAGACGAGGGCTACTTCTGGGCGGACGAGCTGTTTGTTTCGTCCGCCGACAGCCTGGCCGCGCAAGGCCACCTGACGGGGCGCACGCACCTGGCATTTCAGGCGCAGGACCGGGCGATGGTGGACGCGTTCTACCAAGCCGCGCTGGCCCACGGCGGCACCGACAACGGAGCGCCCGGTGAGCGCCCCTACCACCCCGGCTACTACGCGGCGTTTGTGCTGGACCCGGATGGCAACAACATTGAGGCCGTGTTCCATGGCGAGGCCCAGCGCAGCGCGCCGTCGGTCAAGGTCACCTTCTGATGCCCGGCTGAAAACGCGGGGGGTGACCTCTGGCGAATTGCGCGGCGGATGGGGCATGGCATGCCGTGCGTCCCTGGTAGCGCCAGGGTTGCAACGCACTCGACACAATCACCCCATGCCGCACTACCCCACCCGCCAGAAAGTTCGCCCCATCAACCCGCACAAGCTGGCGCTGAGCAAGTGGACGGCCGTGGTGGCGTTGAACAAGGAAAAGCACTTTCTGGTCACCCGCGTGGTGCCCCCCATCAGCGCCGATCTACCTGTTGCAGAGATCGAACTGCAAGCCGTTATCTCTGGCCGCAGCGTGGTGCTGCCCTGGCGCGATTTGCAGGATGACGCGCGCTGGCACCAGGGTTGGGTGTAAACGGGCCGCCAGGCAATGATCAGCGCCCGGTGGGCTCAGCGGTGTTTGTATTGCGTGGGGCAGTAGGCCCGGTCCACTGCCGGTGAGCGCAAGGCTGCATGTTTGGTGGCCCGGCCCGTCACGCGCTGACGCCACAGGCGAAACGAGCGGGGCTTGAGCTGGCGGCGCATGAGCATGATGACGGCACCCTCGTTCAGACCGAACTGCACTGCAATCGACTCAAACGGGGTGCGGTCTTCCCACGCCATTTCGATGATGCGGGAGATGTCTTCGTCCGTGAGCGCGGTGGGCTGGGCAGGAGCGGGGTGCAGGGCGTGGGTGGTGTGCATGGTGGGTGAACGCGCGCGGCAAAGATGGTGGCCGCGCAACGGTCGTATTGAACACCGGCCCAGCAAAGTCCGCGTGCCCCGGCGCAAAGCCCTGATGCTATGTTTGTAATAGCTGTCAGCGCTTATCCATCAAGCGCTAGGGGCCTAAAAAGCATCTGATCACGTCGCTATCTCACATGAGGGCACTAGGAGCCTGTCGGGCTTGGAGCGTCGAAAGCGAAAATCGGCCCCAGCGAGGACAGTTTTTGCCGGATTTGCAGCCCCATAGCCGAGCTATGGGGCAAAAAGGCGGTGAAAAATGGACCGCTGCGGCCGATTTGCAGCCGACGATTTCCAAGTCCGACAGGCTCCTAACCTGTGCGCTGCCAGCGGCGCGGGGGTTCGCTCCCTCGCCCCTCGCGGGAGAGGGTTGGGGAGAGGGGGCCTGCACCCGCACCGCGCCTGTTTCGCCCCCTCTCCCCGGCCCTCTCCCACAAGGGGAGAGGGGGTGGGCGCGGTCAGTGGCTCAACACACCGCCATGAGCGAGTCCACGACCTTGCGCTGGGCGGCGTTCAGCGCGGAGTAGCCCTCGCGCAGCAGGCGCAGCACGATGCGATGGATTTCCGTTTCACTCTGGGACATGGTGTTCTCCTTGCAGGATGACAGAACAGAAGCAGCCACGCGGCGGTGGCGGGCCAAGGCGCTCGGGCAAAAACGATGACCGCGAAACGCCCGGGCCTGTTCCCCCTTTGACCAGGCCCGCTGCCACTGTGCCTGCGTGGGGACGGGTGCAATGCGGCGATGTGAGGGGAAATGGCGGCGCTGTTCAGGCTGCGCCAGTGGCTGGCAACAGTGAGCGGGCTCGGTGCTACGGCGCGGCCTTTGAACTCAATGACTCCTGTTTTTATAGCCGCCAGCGCTTATACAGCAAGCGCTATAGGCCAAAAACACTAAAAATCAAGGATCCGCAGGCCCCGCACGCACGCGTGCCAGTGCCTCCGGTACGTTGCCCCACGCCGGGCGGCCGGGGGCGTAGCGCTGGCGCATGTAGCCCGCCAGCTCGGTGATCTGCGCGTCGCTGAGCGCGTGGCCGAAGCCGGGCATGAAGCCGATGTCGCGCGCGGCGGGCTCGCGGATGCCGTGCACGATGACCTGCAGCAGGTTGTCGGGCCGGTCGCTGTGCAGGTTGCTGTTGAGCGCCAGCGGCACGTTCACACCCAGCAGGCGCGGGCCGTCGCCGTCGTGGTGGCAGGCGGCGCAGGCGCCGTCGAACAGGCGTTGGGCTTGGCCGGGCTGTGGGGCCAGCGCTGCGGCCTGGGCCACGGCGGCCTGTGCCCGCTGCTGGGGGTCAGGCGCAGGCTGAGTCGCTGATTCGGCGGCGGTGAACGAGGCCAGGTAGCCTGCCATGGCGCGGATGTCGTCATCGGGCAGATGCGCCAGTTCGCGCACCACGGGCGCCATGGGGCCAGACGCGCTGCCGTGCTGTGGGCTGTGGCCGTGGCGCAGGTAGCGGTAGAGCGCATCGGCCGTCCAGGGCACAGGCGTTTTTGACAAGCCGGTGAGCGCGGGTGCCTCCCAGCCATCGACCATGGCGCCGGACAGGAAGGCTGCGCCGCCCAATTCGGCCCCCAGTGCATTGCGCGGCGTGTGGCAGGCGCCGCAGTGGCCCACGCCCTGCACCAGGTAGGCGCCCCGGTTCCATTCGGGGGGGCGGGTCGGGTCGGGCTTGAAAGGGGTGGCGTCGTGGAACAGCGCGTTCCAGCCTGCCATGAGCGGGCGCACGCTGAAGGGGAAGGCCAGCTCGGTCTTCGGCACATCGGCCCGCACCGCAGGCTGCGCCATCAGGTAGGCGTACAGCGCGGTCAGGTCGTCGTCGCTCATCTTGGCGAACGATGTGTAGGGGAACGCGGGGTACAGGTGCTTGCCGTCGCGCGAGATGCCTTCGCGCATGGCGCGCTGGAAGGCGCTGAAGGACCACCGGCCGATGCCGGTCTCGGCGTCGGGCGTGAGGTTGGTGGTGTAGACCTTGCCAAAGGGCGTTTCCATGGCGCGGCCGCCCGTGTTGGGCGTGCCGCCGGGGGCGGTGTGGCACACCGCGCAGTCGCCCGCAGCGGCCAGCAGGCGGCCCCGCTCGATGGTGGCGGCGTTGTAGACCGAGGCGCTCGCCGTCTGCACCACGGGGGCGATGGAGGGGCGCCAGCCGAGCAGCGCTGCGCCCATAGCCAGGCCACCGGCGGCCAAGGCCAGGGCACGCGCCCAGGGGCTGCGTTTGGCAGGCCATGTGGCGCTGGCGGGCACAGCGGGCGCGGGCAGTTCCAGGGTGGGCAACACCTCGGCTTGTTCTGCGGGTGGGCTGCTGCTCGCAGCGGCGTCGCCCGCACCACCGGGCAGGGGATTCAATCCGGCGCGAACCACTTCCGGGGTGAACGGAGGCGCGCGAAAGCGCACGCCCGTAGCGTCAAAGATCGCGTTGGCAATGGCCGCCGTGCCCGGCACGGAAGAAGACTCGCCCGCGCCCAGCGGCGCCTCATCCTGTCGGGGCATGTGCATGACTTCGATGACGGGCACATCACGAAAGCTCAGGATGGGGTAGCTGCCCCACTCGCGGTTGTCCACGGTCTGCTTGACGGGCTCGAATGTGACCTGCTCCTTGAGCGCGCGGCTGGTGGTCTGCAGCACGTTGCCGTGCACCTGCTGCTCCACGCCCGCCGGGTTGACCATCAGGCCCGCGTCATGCCCCACCACCACGCGGCGCACATGCACCTCGCCGGTCCTTTTGTTGACCTCGACATCGGCCACCCAGGCCGCCCAGGCCGCGCCAAAGCCGGGCCACTTGCTGTGGATGTAGCGGGCGTAGGCAAAGCCCTGGCCTTGCACCCAGTCGCCATCCAACGGGCGTTGCTGCGGGCCAGTGCGGCGCACCCAACCGGCTTTTTCGGCGGTGGCTTGCACGAGTTCAGCCGCACGCGGGTCGTTGAGCAGCTGCAGGCGGAAAGCGACCGGGTCCACGCCAGCGGCAGTGGCCAGCTCGTCCACATAGGATTCGTGAGCGAACGAGCTGGGTAGCGCCGAGACGCCACGCAACCACGACGCACGCACGATGGGCGCCATGTCGTTGACTGCCACCCGCAGGTTGCCGTAGTCGTACGGCGGGCGGGCGGTGCGGTCGCCCATTTCGTAGGCCTGGGCCACGGGCTCGATGGTGCGGGTGAGCAGCAGGGCCAGCGTGGGCGCGCCGTTGGACGGGTACGAGGTTTCAAAGTCGTAGGCCGCCACCGAGCCATCGGCATTGAGCCCGCCGCGCACCTGCATGAGCTGGGCCGTGCCCTTGGGCTCCCACAAGTTTTCTTGCTCGCGCGTAAGCTGTACACGCACGGGGGCACCCACGGCGCGCGCGAGCAACGCGGCATCGGCCGCCACATCGTCGGCGCCATTGCGGCCGTAGCAGCCTGCGGCCTCCATGCGGATGAGGTCGATGTCCACATCGGCCAAACCCATCAAGCGGGCCAGGTCGGCGCGCAGCACATGCGGGTTTTGTGTGCCCGCCCACACGGTCATGCGCGGGCGGCCTGCGCCGCCATCGCTGCGCCACTCGGCCACTGCGCACGACGGGCCGATGGACGCGTGCATCTGGTACGGCCACACGTAGGTACGCGGCATGGGCTGGCCTTCAGACGACAGCCCGGCCAGGGCGGCATCTACATCACCCTCGTCCACCAGGCGGCGCTGGGTGGATGGGTTGGCGCGAATGGCTTGCTCCAGCGCCTCGGTGCTGTCCTGGCGCGGAAAGCCGGGCCAGTCGTTCCAGCGCACTTTCAGCTCGCGCAAGGCCTGCTCAGCCTGTTCCTCGCGCTCGGCCACGATGCCCACAAAGTCACGGATCACCACCACGGCGCGGATGCCGGGGATGTGGGCGATGGACTGCTGGTCTACCGATTCGAGCGTGTTGCCAATGAAGTCGCCATGGTCGGCCCCCGCATACGGCGGGCGCACCACGCGGCCATGCAGCATGCCGGGCACGCGCATGTCGTGCACAAAGACCAGCTCGCCACTGACCTTGGCAGGGATGTCCACACGCGGCACGGACTGGCCGACCACGGTGTAATCGGCAGCAGGTTTGGTGGGCGTGGCGTCGGCCAGCTCCAGCGCGGTGTGTGCGCCCGCCAGCAACGCGCCGTAGGCCCGTTGGCGTGACGGGTCGGCGATGCACTGCACCACACCCGCACGCACCTGCAGTTCATCGACCTGCACGCCCAGCCGCTCTGCGGCCTGCGCTACCAGCCAGTGGCGGGCCTGCGCGGCAGCGGTGCGCAGGGGCTTGGCATGGATCTGGATGGACGCACTCGCAATAGTGGCACCCTGGTTGGGCGCACGCGTGGTGTCGCCCAGCACCATGTTCACCTGGGCCAACGGCACGTCCAGCTCTTCGGCCACGATCTGCGCGAGCGCGGTGCGGATTCCGGTGCCCAGATCCACATGGCCGAAGAGTGCAGTCACGCTGCCGTCGTCCCACACGGCGATCAGTATCTCCACACCCTCGGCCGGGTTGCCCGCCACCAGCGCGGGCTGACCTTTGACCGGCGGCGGCGCAGGCGGTGGGTTGCGCACGACCAGCAGCACGCCCTGGGCAGCATGGAAGTCGGCACGGGTCAAGGGTGCGTGGGCGCGCAGGGGTGGTGTGGCGCTCATGCCCGGGCCTCGCGCATCAGCACGGCCGCGCGCAGCACGGCGCGGATGATTTCGACATGGGTGCCGCAGCGGCACAGGTTGCCCGACAGCTCGCGGCGCACGGCTGCTTCATCGGGATCGGGGTTTCGCTCCAGCAAGGCCACGGCCATCATCACCATGCCGTTCAGGCAGTAGCCGCATTGCGCGGCTTGCTCATCGATGAATGCCTGCTGCACCGGGTGCAGGCCGTCGATGTTGCCGCAGCGCGCAGGCAACCCCTCCAGCGTGGTCACATCGCGGCCCGCCACGCCCTGCGCCGGAATCACGCACGCCCGTGCGGCAATGCCATCCACCAGCACCGTGCATGCGCCACATTGGCCCAGGCCGCAACCATATTTGGGGCCATTGAGGGCCAGGTCATTGCGCAGCACGTGCAGCAGCGTGGCCCCCTGGCCAACCGCCTCACCCAAGGCAAAGGCGCGACCATTGACAAGCAACGGGTGACAGGGTTGGTGCACGGTGTGTGGGGTGGGGGTGATGACGCCCTGGCGCGCTGCCGCGCCAGCCAAGCGGACGCTACACGCTCAAGTAGGCGCGGCGCACTTCTTCATTCGCCGCCAGTTCGGCCATCGTGGCCTGGTAGCGGATCTGGCCCTTTTCAAGCACATAGGCGCGGTCAGATACCAGCTCGGCGAAGTGCATGTTCTGCTCGGACAGCAGAATGCTCACGCCCTGCTCTTTGAGCTCCAGAATCATGTGGGCCATCTGCTCCACGATGACGGGCGCCACGCCTTCGGAGGGCTCGTCCAGCAGCACCAGAAAAGGGTTGCCCATGAGCGTGCGCGCAACGGTCAGCATCTGTTGCTCGCCGCCGCTCATGCGGCCGCCATGGCGCTGCGGCATTTCGCCGAGGTTGGGGAACAGCTTGAACAGGCGCTCGGGCGTCCACACCGGGGCGGCTGTGCCATCGGGCCAATGGCGCGCGGGCTGCCGACCGACTTCGAGGTTCTCCATCACCGTAAGGTCGGTGAACACGCGGCGGTCTTCGGGCACAAAGCCCAGGCCCAAGCGGGCGGCGTCGTGCGGGTCGGTTTTGGACAGATCTTTGCCCATGAACTGGATGGTGCCCTTGCGCTTGGTCAGCATGCCCATCAGCGTCTTGAGCGTGGTGGACTTGCCTGCGCCGTTGCGGCCCATGAGGGCCACGACTTCGCCACGGCGCACGTCCAGATCCACGTCGTACAGGATTTGCGCCGCACCATACCAGGCCTGCAGGCCCTTGGCCTGAAGCAGCAATTCTTTGGGTTCGTTGGTCGTCATGGTCATGCCGCCTCCGCAGGGGCTGCGGCTTTTTTCTCAAAGGTCTTGCCGGTGCCGAAGTAGACCTCCTGCACCTTGGGGTGGTCACGCAGCTCCAGCGGTTTGCCCTCGGCAATCAGCCGCCCGCGCGCCAGCACGATCATGCGGTCGGCGTAGGCGAACACCACGTCCATGCTGTGCTCGGTGAACAGCACCGCCATGTTGCGGTCGATCACGAGTTGCTTGGTCAGCGCCATGAGGTCGTTGCGCTCCTTGGGGGCCATGCCGGCGGTGGGCTCGTCCATCAGCAGCAGCTTGGGGCTGTTGGCCATGGCGATGGCCAGCTCCACGCGCTTGACGTCGCCATAGGCCAGCACGCTGCAGGGGCGGTCGGCCTGCGACTTCATGCCCACCTGGTCGAGCAGCGCCAGCGCCTCGTCGCGCTTGTGGTCGGCCGCCCTGCGCCACATCGAGAACAGCAGGCTGTCGTTGGAGATCAGCGCCATCTGCACGTTCTCGACCACCGTGAGCGAGGCAAAGGTTTCGGCGATCTGAAAGGTGCGGCCCACGCCCATGCGCCAGATGTCGCGTGGCTTGCGGCCCACCAGCTCCTGGCCGTTGAGCTGGATGGAGCCTGCATCGGCCGGCAACTGGCCGTTGACCATGTTGAAGGTGGTGGACTTGCCTGCGCCGTTGGGGCCAATCAACGCCAGCAGCTCGCCCGCCGCCAGATCGAAGTGGATGCCATCCACTGCCTTGACGCCGCCAAACGATTTGCCCAGGCCGGTGACTTTGAGGAGGCTCATGCCTTGCCCTCCTTGGTGTTTTTGGTGTTCTTGGCTTCACGCATGTTGTCAAAAATCTGCTTGAAGGTGCCCGCAATGCCCTGTGGGAACAGCAGCACCAGCAGCAGGATGATGGCGCCCAGCATGGCGCGCCAGTAGTCGGTGTTGCGCGCCACGGTGTCGTGCAGCCAGGTGAAGGTGACCGCACCGACCACCGGCCCCGCCAGCGTCTGGATGCCGCCCAACAACACCATCACCAGGCCATCGACCGACTTGCCAACGGCCAGAGATTCTGGCGAGATGCTGCCCTTGGAAAACGCATACAGTGCGCCCGCCAGCCCTGCAGCCGTGCCGGCCACCACAAAGGCCGCCCACTGCATGCGCTTGACGTCGATGCCGATGGCGTCGGCGCGCAGCACCGAATCGCGCCCGGCGCGCAACGCATAGCCGAATGGCGAGAACAGCACGCGGCGCAACCACCACACCCCCAAGCCAACCAGGGCCAGCGTGAGCCAGTAGTACATGCGCTTGTCCGCCAGCCATTCCGCGGGCCAAACACCGGTGAGGCCATTGCTGCCGCCGGTGAAGCTGTCCCACTGATAAGTGATGGCCCAGGTAATCTGGGCGAAGGCCAGCGTCAGCATGGCCAGGTAGACGCCCGACAGCCGCACCGCGAACCAGCCGTAGATGAAAGCGCCGGCCGCCGCCACCAGCGGCGCCACCACCAGCGCGACTTCCATCGGAAGCCCGAGTGAGCGCACCAGCAAGGCCGCGCCGTAGGCGCCCAGCCCGAAGTAGGCGGCATGGCCGAACGAATGCATGCCCGCAGGCCCCATGATGAAGTGCAGGCTGGCCGCGAACAGCGCAGCGATCAGCAGGTCGATCAACAGCACAGTGGTGTAGGGCGACTGCGCGGTAAGCAGCGGTGCCGCCACCAGCAGCAGGCCCAGCACGGCGGCCGCTACCAGATAGGCCTTGCCCGGCCGACGCAACGGCTCCTCCTGCATGCCCACGTAGCGGCTGGGTGCCTGCGGCCGACCGAACAGCCCCCACGGGCGCCAGACAAGCACCACGGCCATCACCAGAAAGTCGACCACCAGGGTCAGCTTGGAAAAGGAAATGCTCATGCCAAACACGTCGACCACGCCCAGCCAGATGCAGATGGCCTTGATCTCGGAGATCAGCAGCGCAGCGGCGTAGGCGCCCGGGATGGAGCCCATGCCGCCCACCACCACCACCACGAAGGCGGCGCCGATGGTGTGCAAGTCCATCTCCAGCGTGGCGGGCTCACGCGGCAGCTGCAATGCGCCACCCAGCCCGGCCAGCATTGCGCCCAGCGCAAAAACGGCCGTGAACAGCCAGGCCTGGTTGACGCCCAGGGCGCTCACCATTTCACGGTCTTGCGTGGCGGCGCGCACCAGCGTGCCGAGCCGGGTGCGGGTTAGCAGCAGCCAGACCGCGCCCAGCACCAGCGGCCCAACCACGATGAGGAAGAGGTCGTAGGTCGGAAACTGGCGCCCCAGCAAGCTGACAGAACCCGACAGGCCCGGCGCGCGCGGGCCCAGCAGTTCGTCGGGGCCCCAGAGCCACAGCACCGCGTCCTTGATGACCAGCACCAGTGCGAACGTGGCCAGCAGCTGGAACAGCTCGGGCGCCTTGTAGATGCGGCGCAGCAGCAACACTTCGATCAGCGCACCGAGCACGCCCACGATCAACGCTGCGAGCGGCAAGGCCACCCAGAAGCCGAAAGCACCGCTCAGGCGCTCAACCAGCGAGTACGCGACGTAGATGCCCACCATGAAGAACGAGCCATGGGCAAAGTTCACGATGCGGGTCACGCCAAAGATCAGCGACAGACCCGCCGCCACGAGGAACAGCGACGAAGCGCTCGCCAGCCCGTTGATGAGCTGAACGATGAAACCCGAAAAACTCATGTTCGATACACCCTGTAGGGCCTGTTCACACTTTTTTTGCCAGAGCGAAGGCCATGAAACGATGCCGGACATGGCCCGGCCAGCGCCGCGCGAATCCGGCTGCGCCGGACCGCGAGTAACGTTTGCTGAGACCCAGGCGCAGCGGGCGCCTCAGGTCTCAGAGGGGATCAATCCGCGCTTCGCGACTTCTTCACTTCGGCGGCGGAGGGTTGGTACTTCGGGTCGGCGCCATCCAGGTACACGTAGTCCACCATCACGCCCTTGCCGCCCTCGTTCTTGGTGCGACCGACAAACGCGCCCATGGTGGCCTGGTGGTCTTCTGGCCGGTAGGTAACTTTGCCAAACGGGGTGTCCACTTGCAGGCCCTTGAAGGCTGCCACCAGTTTGTCGGTGTCGGTGCTCTTGGCTTTGGCGATGCCGGCCGCAGCCGACTTGATCATGCTGTAGCCCACCACCGACCCCAGGCGCGGGTAGTCCTTGAACTTGGCCTGGTACGCCTGCTCGAAGGCCTTGTGCGCGGGTGTGTTGATGCCGTACCAGGGATAGCCTGTCACCAGCCAGCCGTTGGGGGCCTCGTCTTTCAGGGGGTCGAGGTATTCTGGCTCGCCCGTCAGCACGCTGACCACCTCGATGCCCTTGAAGAGGCCCCGTGTGTTGCCTTCGCGCACGAACTTCGACAGGTCAGCACCAAACAGCACATTGAAGATCGCGTCGGGCTTGGCGTCTGCCAGGGCCTGCACCACGCTGCCGGCATCGACGCGGCCCAGTGGCGTGGCTTGTTCGGCCACAAACTCCACATCGGGCTGGGCGGCCTTGAGCAGTTGCTTGAACGCAGCCACAGCAGACTGACCGTATTCGTAGTTGGGGTAGACCACCGCCCAGCGCTTTTTCTTCATCTTGGCGGCCTCAGGCACCAGCATGGCGGCCTGCATGTAGGTGCCGGGGCGCAGGCGGAAGGTGTACTGGTTGCCGCCTTGCCAGGTCATCTTGTCGGTCAGCGGCTCGCCTGCGAGAAAGAAGAACTTCTTTTGCTTGGCGAAGTCGGCCACCGCCAGCCCGGTGTTCGACAGGAAGGTGCCGGCGAGCACGTCGACTTTCTCGCGCGACACCAGCTCTTCGGCCACGCGTACGGCGTCGCCCGGGTTGGCGTTGTCGTCACGCGTGATCAGCTCGATCTTCTTGCCGTTAACACCGCCCGCTGCGTTGATTTCATCGACCGCCAGCTCCATACCCTTCTTGTAGGGCTCCAGGAAGGCGGGCTGAGCCTTGTAGCTGTTGACCTCGCCAATCTTGATCACGCCCTGGGCAAAAACAGGGGCCAGGGTAAGGGCCAATGCAGCCGCAGCCGTGGCACGCATGAGGTTTCGTCGCATCGTCATGGGGAGACTCCTGAGAGATGGGTTGGAGAGGGAGATCGAACGGGGGTGGGACAAGGCAGGTGTGCGTCGGCGTGCGGGGTTCAGCGCAGGCCGTCCACACCCTGGATTTCGGAGGCCGTCAGGCCGCCGACACGTGGCAACGGCCGCCCGCTGTCTGTCACGACAACGGCCACCACGATTTCATTGGCCCGCGGGGCATCGGCCACACGGGCTTCCATGGCGTCGAAATGGCTGCGCACGTAGGCGGCATCCTTGTGCCCCAGAGGCACATCAATGGCAGTGCCCAGGCCGCCCATCTTTTTGCTGGACGGGACCAGGGCAGCGCCCTTTTCGACTGCGGCGCGCAACGGGGCGCCCAGCTTGGGATGCAGGATGGCGGCGGCGTGCTCCAGCTCGCCCGCCTCGCCCACGATGGCCGCCTTGCCGTAGCTGTGCGCATCGCCCGGTGCAATGCCTAGGGCCTCAACGCAGCGGGCGCCGAGAAGGCCTCCCAGCTCTTCGCCGATAGCAATGAGTTCGTCGAGGTTTTCCACATAGCGTCCGGCAAAGGGGTTCTCGATCACGGCCATGGCCAGTGCCTTGCGCACCGGTGGCTGAACGTCACGCCTCATCTCCACGCGGACTTCATCCGTCTGGACGATGATCTTTCGAATCTTTGCAGGCATTGTTTGGCTCCTTGGAATCTTGTAGTGGTGGGTGGCGTGCTGATCGGTGCAGCGCCTAGCGCAGGCCGTTCCACTGGCTGATGTCTGCCGCCTTGAGCCCACCGACGCGGGCATGGATGCGCGCGCCGGTTGTCATGGCAAGTATGAACACGATTTCATCGGCCGCTGGCGCACCGGGCACACGCACCTCCATGGCGTCAAAGTGGCTGCGCACATAACTGGCATTGATGTGTGTCAGCGGCACATCCAGTGCGGCGCCCGGCCCTCCCACCTTTTTGGTGGACGGCACAATAGAAAGCGCGTTCGCTGGCTGCCCTGTTTTCTCTTCCGCCTGGCCTTTTGCGTAGGCGTTGCGGTCGCCCTTCCAACCCAGCAGCTCGCGCATGGCATAGCCCCCGGGCACATGCCAGAGCGCTCCGTGTTCCAGCTCTCCGCCCGCTCCCACGATGGCGCCCTTGCCATAGGTCTCGATGCGCTCGGCGGGTACGCCCATGGCCTTGAGCAGGCGCTGCGCCATATCGAGGCCCACATCGTGCAAAGCCTCCATCATCGGAAGTATGTCGGCCTCGTAGCGGCCCGCGTAGGGGTTGGTCAGCACCGCACCAATCGCACCACGCAGCAGCGGCACGTCGGCCACCGGCCCGAATTCGTGCCGGATCTCCTCAAGGTGGGTAAAAACACGTCGTATCTGAATCATTTTGGCTGCCTGTGCAATTCGTTAAGCAAATACTGAACCAACTTCGATTTCTTCGCGCAGTTTTTCGCCCTGCGGCATGCCGCCAAGCGCCATCGGCTCCGAGGTCACCACATAGTGCCCCTGGCACGTGAGCAAGGCAAACCACAGCAGTCCCTCCGCCTTCAGTTCGTGCGCCTTGCGCAAACCGCGCTGCAGCGCAGTTTGCACTTGCGCCAACGGCAGCGCTGGCACATCCACCGTGACGTGAAGCCCCCCGAGGTCGCTATCGTCCCGCACCAGCCAGGCGGGCATGCGCGATATGCGGGCGTCCTGCACATTCACGGCGTTGGCCACGATGGTCGCTGCAGCATCGGCCTGCGCGGCAGTGTGGGCCAACACCGTGACACTGTCTGCGATTCCCATCGACTGGCTGCGCCCCCGCCAGCCGCTGGTGGCCACACCGCGCGCCGGCATGGTGCTGGTGATTTGCAATTGCCCATCCACCACCAGCCCATGGCGCAGTTGCTGGATATCGAGCGCGGCGATGTCAGAGACCACTCCCACTGATGCGCGCTGGCCCGGCGCAAGATGCAGCGCGATGTCGCCCCCATTGTTCACCCATGCGCGGTCGATGCCGCTCTGCACATAGCAGTCGAGTATTTCTTGCGCGACCGCGCCAGCCACCGCCGCCATGGACGTGATGAAACCTGACCGATAGGGCGCGCATGCAGACCACATGCGCTGCGCGACGACGCCTTGCACGGTGCAGACATCACCCACGGGGGCACGCAAGGCTGGCAGTTCAGCCACCAGCTCTTGCAACACGGTGGTGAATCGAATCCAGGCGCTCTCATGCGCCTGGGCAACGATGTCAGCCTGGCCCTCGGCGCGGATGGCGAGGTCGATCGGACCGTGCTGAAAGTGCCAGCGGCTGTCGGGCAACCAGTTCCGGCAGGCGTGCATGCTGTGCATCCGGTCAGCCCAGCAAGGGCGGCTGGCCCAGGGGCCATGGGTTGGTGGCCGGTAGCGCGAGCCAGCTGAGCGCCTGCGGTGCGCCGTCGTTGTGCCAGGCACCGTTTTCCAGCACATCGCGCAGCCCGCGAATCTGCGCCGTATGGCCGCCCAGCGCCTCATAGTCCGCGCGGCGCATGCTGAACTCAATGGGCGCAACGATGGCTGGCGTGGGCACAGTACCAAAGCTGTTGTCTGGCATGCGCAGCACGTCGGCCATCACGGTAATGCCACCACCCGGCCAAACGTAGGCCGGTGCGCCGCCACAGGTCACGTTGACCAACGCATTCTTGATGGACCGGGTCAGCAGCACCGGGTTCTCGGTCACGCCCGCCCGGAGGCTACCGCCTGCACCGCCCAAAAACAGCACCGATGCCAGAGAAGGTTCGCAGTTTTCGCCAATGCGGTCCACGATGCGGCGCACGTCGTCGGGCATCTGCGCTTCCACCGGCGTCAGTTGCTCATCCAGCACATACCAGCTGGCATGCTCGCCAGTGGTGGATGTCATGAGCAGGCGCAGACCAGGCCACGCAACGTCGGCGGTCCAGCCTTCGATGATGGACAGCGGGTCAGCGATGTCGGTGCCGCCCCAGCCGGTGCCCGGGTTGGCCACCTGAAAATAGCGACCCGGAGTGGACTTGCGCCCGCGCATCTGAATGCCTGACGACTTCATGTCCAGGCAACGCCCCGCCTGGTGCTCGGTCAGCACGCCAGTGATGTGGTCGTCCACGACCACCACCTCATCGGCATGACCATAGAACTGGCGCGCAAAGATGCCGATGGCGGCCGACCCGCAGCCCACGCGCATGCGCTGCTCGGCAACGCCGTTGACGATGGGCGCGCGACCCGCCTGGATGACCAGCTGCGAGCCTCCGTCAATGGTGAACTCGACGGCCTGTTTGTTGCCCAGCAGCTGCATCATCTCGGCCGTGATGCGGCCTTCCTTCTTGGTGCCGCCCGTCAGGTGGTGCACGCCGCCCAGTGACAGCATCTGCGACCCATATTCCGCCGTGGTGACATGGCCCACCACCTCACCCTTGCAGCGCACATTGGCTTGTTCGGGGCCAAGAAAGCGATCGGTGTCGATCTTCACCTTGAAGCTGCAGTAACTGAAGATGCCCTCGGTGACCACGGTCACCATGTCCACACCCTGCACTTGCGACCCAACGATGAACGGGGCGGGCTTGTAGTCAGGGTAGGTGGTGGACGAACCCACGCCAGTGACAAAGACTTCTTCCGTCAATAACAGGTCGCCTGACCAGGCATCGGGCCCGCCAACGTCGGCCGCATCAGCGCCAGCATCTGCACCCACTGCCGCGCGGCCCGCAAAGGGGACCAACGCGGGCTCTGCCGCTCGCAGGGTTTTGCGCAACAACACCACGGGGTCGATCCGCACCAGTACACCATCCTGGTTTGCATAGCGGTCGCAGGCGCCAGCGCGTCCTTCGGAGATCTGGCACAGCACGGGGCAGGCGTTGCACTCCACTTTCGCGACATTCATGCGGTCATTGCGAGGCCTCGCGCGCTCAAGGACCTGCGGCACCTGCGGCATGTCCATGCCCGGAAGCCCGTCGGTCTTGGTGTGTTCAGTCATCGTGGTGGCCCATCCATTGCATCGTTCTCAACGCTTGTACGCGCACGGCGTTTTGTGTAGCATTCACTTAACTTAAATGTTGCAATCACTACATTCGATATCAATGTAGCGCAATCAATCCTGGTCTGCAATAGTGTTTTCGCGCACCCTGAAACGGTGCACAAGGAGCCCCAAAATGACGCACGTTGTGACGGATGCATGCATTCGGTGCAAATACACCGACTGCGTTGACGTCTGCCCGGTGGATTGTTTCAGGGAGGGGCCCGAATACCTGGTGATCGACCCCGACGAGTGCATTGACTGCGCCGTGTGTATTCCTGAATGTCCCGTCAATGCCATCTACTCAGACACCGATCTGCCCGCAGGAATGGAAAACTTCCTCGAATTCAATAAAAAGCTGGCTCCGAGCCTGCCCACAATCACCAAAAGAAAGCCTCCGCTGCCAGATGCGGAACAATGGAGGGTTGTGAGCCACAAGCTTTCCGGCCTGAACATGAGCGTCTGACGCACTGCACACCGGACTTTCAGCCAGCTTTTCACCTGTTTTTTCAACTTCGCCGACTAAAACACTATGAGCGCCTTTCTAGAAGAACGCGTCCTGACCGTCCACCACTGGACGGACCGCCTTTTCTCCTTCACCACCACGCGCGACACCGCCCTGCGCTTTTCCAACGGGCATTTCACAATGATCGGCCTGCGCGGGGAGAACGGCAAACCCCTGCTGCGCGCCTACAGCATCGTGAGCCCCAATTACGAAGAGCACCTGGAGTTCCTGTCCATCAAGGTGCCCGACGGCCCGCTGACGTCGCGCCTGCAGCACATCAAGGTGGGCGACACCATCGTGGTCGGCAAAAAGCCCACCGGCACCCTGCTGATCGACTACCTGCTGCCGGCCAAGCGCCTGTACATGCTGTCCACCGGCACCGGTGTGGCGCCCTTCCTGAGCCTGATCCGCGACCCCGAGACCTACGAGAAGTTCGAGGAAGTGATCCTGGTGCATTGCGTGCGCGAAGTGAAAGAGCTGGCCTACCACGACTACCTCACGCAGGAGCTTCCCAAACACGAGTTCCTCGGCGAGATGGTCAGCAAACAGCTCAAGTACTACCCCACCGTGACGCGCGAGCCCTTCAAGCACCAGGGCCGAGTGACCACGGTGATCGAAAACGGCCAGCTGGCGCGCGACCTGGGCTTGCCGGCACTCAACCCGGTGGAAGACCGCGTGATGATCTGTGGCAGCCCCGAAATGCTGCGTGACCTCAAGCACATGATGGAAGAGAGTGGCTTCAAGGAAGGCAACACCACCAAACCCGGCGATTTCGTGATCGAGCGCGCCTTCGCAGAGCAGTGAACCCGGGTCGGCCCGAGGGCCGACCCCTCCCACCAGGATCCGCCATGTCTGCCACCCCCACCAAGCCCCGGACCGCGTCTAAGCGTGCTCCTTCTGCCCGCAAGACGGGCGTGCGCGAGCAGGCAGCGCAGACCACGCGCGACAACATCCTTAAAGCGGCTACCAAGGTGTTTGCGCGCTACGGCTATGAAGGCGGCAGCGTGGAGAAGATATCGAAGGCCGCCAAGTCCTTCGACCGGATGATCTACTACTACTTCGGTAGCAAGGAGGGCCTCTTCATTGAGGTGCTCGAAGCGATCTACCGGCGCATGAATGATTCCGAAGCGACGCTCGACATCCGCCTGGATGAGCCGATCGAGTCGCTCAAGGCCGTGGTGCGATTTGTGAGCCAGTACTACCGCAAGCACCCCGAGTTCGTCACCCTGCTCAACACAGAGAACCTGCACAAGGGCAAACACATCTCCAAGTCGCTGCGGGCACGTGAGTATTCTTCGCCTGCCATGTCGGTAATCGAACAGGTGCTGGCCAGCGGCGTGGAGCGTGGCGTGTTCCGCCCAGACATTCGCGCGCGGGACCTGTACCTGCTGATCGCGTCGATGGGCTACTTCTACCAGTCCAACCGCTACACGCTGTCGGCGTTTCTGGGCGAAGACATCGACCTGCCCGAGGCCGTTGCGCACTGGGATGATTTCATGATCGATGTGGTGCTTCGCACCGTGAAAGTTTGACGGGCTGAAGACCCGGACCCTTGCGCGAGAACACCCGGCTATGTAGTATTCACTACACGAACAGTGTTCTGCTCGTCGCGGTTCGCGCCTTCGCTCCTCAACTCCCGACTGGTACCCCCATGGCAGACATCTCCACCCATGCCGCATCCGGCAAAGTCGTCATCAAGAACATTGGCCTGCTGCTGTCCGGCGACCTGGACCACCCCATCCTGGACGCTGACACCATTGTGGTGAACGACGGCCTGATCGTTGCTGTGGGCCGCGAGAAGGACTGCGACACCGAGCACGCGCGCACCACCATCGACGCCCGCCAGACCTGCGTGGCGCCTGGCCTGATCGACAGCCACGTGCACCCCGTGTTTGGCGACTGGACACCGCGCCAGAACCAGATTGGCTGGATCGACTCCACCATGAACGGCGGCGTGACCACCATGGTGTCCGCGGGTGAGGTGCACCTGCCTGGCCGCCCCAAGGACATCGTGGGGTTAAAGGCCCTGGCCATCACCGCACAGCGCTCGTTCGACAATTTCCGCCCCGGTGGCGTGAAGGTGATTGCAGGCGCACCCATCATCGAAAAAGGCATGGTCGAGCAGGACTTCAAGGACCTGGCCGATGCGGGTGTGACGCTGCTCGGTGAAGTGGGGCTGGGTTCCGTCAAGGCCGGGTACGAGGCCCAGCAGATGGTGGCCTGGGCGCGCAAGCACGGCATACAGAGCACCATCCACACGGGCGGCCCGTCCATTCCGGGCTCTGGCCTCATCGACAAGGACGTGGTGCTGGAGGCCGATGCTGACGTGATTGGCCACATCAACGGCGGCCACACGTCACTGCCCTGGAAGCATGTGTGCGAGCTGTGCGAGAAATCGTCGCGCGCCATCGAGCTGGTACACAACGGCAACGAAAAAATAGCCATCGAGGCGGCGCGCGCGGCCATGGAACTCAAGTGCCCGCACCGCGTGATTCTGGGCACCGACGGCCCGGCAGGCTCGGGCGTGCAGCCCCTGGGCATGCTGCGCATGATTGCGCTGATTTCGAGCTTTGCCAACATCCCAGCGGAGCTGGTGTTCTGCTTTGCCACCGGCAACACGGCGCGCATACGCAACCTGAACTGCGGACTGATCGAGCCGGGCCGGGCGGCAGACTTTGTCTTCATGGACCGCGCACAGCACACGGCGGGCGCCACGCTGCTGGAAAGCGTGGAGCTGGGGGACATCCCCGGCATCGGCATGGTGATGATTGACGGCCTGGTACGCTGCGGCCGCAGCCGCAACACGCCACCGGCCACCGAGATTCCGGTCGTGATCTGATCCCCCAGGCGGGGGCCATTCCCTCAGGGCACGGGCGATACGCCTTCAACCGCTGCACTCCGGGCGGTTGATTCGTCAGAGCGCTTCGTCGCCAGCGTGGCATCACTCAACGCCTGCGCGCAACTGGCCGAGAACAGCAACACCGCCGACGAAAAATAGATCCACATCAGCAGGACCACCAGCGAGCCAGCAGCCCCGTACGCTGACACCACCGCTGCGGTGGACAGGTACCACGCCAGCAGTTGTTTGCCCAACGTAAACAGCGTTGCCCCCACCACCGCGCCCATCACCAGATAGCGCAGCCGCGGCTTGGGGCCCGTGCCCATGCGCATCAGGCCCACAAACAGGGCCACCGCAAATCCAAACGCCACTACTTCATTGACCACCTGGAACAGCGGTGCCAGCGGCGCAAAGGCCAGACGCTCACCCGCCCATCCCGACAGCAGGTTGATCAGCGTGGATAGCGCCAGTGACACCATCAGCAAAAAACCCAGCGCCAGCACGTACGCCAGCCCACGCAAGCGCAATGACGCCATGCGCCACCATGCAGCGCGCGCCACCACGGGGCCATCGCGCATCCACAGCCGCTCCAGCGCGGACTGCAGCTCGACAAACACCCCGGTAGCACCTGACAGCAGCACCACAAAACCAACTATCGAAGCCAAACGCCCTTCGGCCGGGGCTTTGGCACTGGCCATGGCCTGCCGCACCACGTCGGCCACCTGCTGTCCCATTACCGATTGCACCTGCGCGATCAGGCTGCTTTCCAGATAGCTGCGGTCCATCCACCACCCGAGCGCCCCAACGAGCAAAAGCAGCAACGGCGCCAGGCTCAACATGCCGTAGAACGACATCGCAGCGCTCATGCGCAGACCATCGGCATCCAGCCACATTTGCGCAGCGCGCCAGAAAGGTTGCACCAGGCGCCACGCAGGCTTAAGGGGCTGCACAAGGCGTTGCAGGGTCGAAGATACGTTCATCGCGTGAGCGTAAGGCCACCACGCCATCCCGTCCATCCGTCTTTCTCTGCGGGGTCCGTAGGTGTGTTCCCACACTGCCCCATCCCGCGGCCCGCCACGGCGCCAGCCGCACAGGGCGCTGGCCATAATGCGCGCATGCCGCCGCCCCGCTCCGCACCCAGCACCCACCCGCGTACCGCCACGCCCCGTCCACCGGAAGACCGGCATTTCGTGACAGCCTTGGCGCGGGGCCTGGAGGTGCTGGCGTGTTTTCGCGCTGGCGACAAACTGCTGGGCAATCACGACATTGCGCAACGCTGCAATTTGCCCAAATCCACGGTGTCTCGCCTTACCGCCACGCTGACGCGGTTGGGCTACCTCATCCAGGTCGAAGATGGCGGCAAATACCGCCTGGGCACTGCCACGCTGTCACTGGGCAGCAGCATGCTGGTGAGGCTGGACGTTCGCCAGGTGGCGCGCCCGCTGATGCAGGAGCTGGCCGACTTTGCGCGCGCCGAGGTGTCGCTGGGCACCCGTGACCGCCTGTCGATGATCTATGTCGAAAACTGCCGCAGCTCGGCCCCGCACACAGCCAGCCTGGATGTGGGCTCGCGCATATCGCTGACCAATTCGGCAATGGGGCGCGCCTGGCTCGCAGCCGCCCATGCCAACGACCGCGCCAAACTGCTCGCGCAAATCAGGGACCGCAGCGAGACCCGATGGCCTGCCGTGCAACAGCGCATTGAGCAGGCGATGCAGGACTATCGCAGCCTGGGCGTCACCACGTCGTTCGGAGACTGGCAGAAAAATGTCAACGCCATTGCACGCAGCTTTCAGCCTGGCGGCGGGCTGCCCCCCATGGTGATCAATTGTGGCGGCCCGGCCCTTCACCTCACGCGCGATTCGCTGCTGACCGACGTGCGCCCCCGGCTCATCGAGATCGTCGCGCGCATTGAAGCGGCGCTGTACCGCTGACGGGGCCTCTGGATGGGCTGACCCTACGGACACCCGCCAGAGTGTCCAACGCGACAGCCCGCGCGGCCCAGGCCCGATAGCATGTGTGCCACCCCAAGACCCGGAGACCACACATGAGCGTGAAACAACTTTTCGACCTGACCGGCCAGGTGGCCCTGGTGACCGGCGGCTCCCGCGGGCTGGGCCTGCAGATGGCAGAGGCCCTGGGCGAGATGGGCGCCAAACTGGCCATCACCGCACGCAAGGCCGATGAACTGGCCGAAGCCAAAAAGCACCTGGAAGGCCTGGGCTACGAGGTGCTGACCGTGGTGAACGACCTGCAAAAGACCGCCGAGATCCCCGCCTTGGTCGACCAGGTGCTGGAGCGTTTTGGCACCATCGACATCCTCGTCAACAACGCCGGTGCCACCTGGGGCGCCAAGGCCGAGGACCACCCCGACGCCGCCTGGCACAAGGTGATGGACCTGAACGTGAACGCGCCGTTTTTCCTGTCGCGCGAGGTGGGCAAGCGCTGCATGATTCCGCGCGGCAAGGGCAACATCATCGTGACGGCCTCGGTGGCAGGCATCAAAGGCACACCGCCGGGCATGAACACCATTGCCTACAACACCTCCAAGGCGGCAGCCATCCACTTTGCGCGCACGCTGGCGTCCGAATGGGGCCACTACGGCATCCGCGTCAACGCGATCTGCCCCGGATTTTTCCCCAGCAAGATGGCCAGCGGCCTGATCGAAAAACTGGGCCCCGCGATGATCGAGCGCACGCCGCTGCGCCGCATTGGCGGTGAAGAGGATCTCAAGGGCGCGGTGGTGTTCCTGGCGTCCGATGCCTCACGCCACATCACCGGCCACGCCATCGTGGTGGATGGTGGAGCGAGTTTGATTTGACCCCCCTGAGGCGCTGCGCGCCTCCCCCGGAGGGGGACGCCGCCAGAGCGGCGGGGCGGCCCTTGCTCGGCGGCCACTGGCCTGGGTCGCGCCAGTTTTGCAGCGCACGCCCCCTTCCATAGTCACAGAAACAGAGAGTCCCGCTCCTCATGTCTGACCGCCACCTCGCCCACTGGCCTCCCGGCCTGTCGCGCCACCTCACTCTGCCGCAGACCAACCTGTTCCACAACGCCGAGGTGTCGGCCGCACGCTACCCGGACAAGCCGTTTCTGGTGTTCTATGACACGCTGGTTACGTTCCGCCAATTTCAGCAGCAGGCCGAGCACATTGCGGGCTTCTTGCAGCAGATATGTGGGGTCAAGGCGGGCGACCGGGTGCTGGTGTACATGCAGAACAGCCCGCAGTGGATTCTGGCGTTCTACGGCATCCTGCGGGCCAATGCGGTGGTGGTGCCGGTGAACCCCATGAACCTGACCGACGAGCTGCGCCACTATGTGCACGACAGCGGTGCCACCGTGGCCTTTGTGCCGCAGGACCTGCATGCGCAGGCGCAGCCGCTGGTGAATGTGGCAGGCGGCGAAGGCACGTTGCAGCACCTCATCGTGGCCGCGTACAGCGACTACCTGCAGGTGCCCACCGACCTGCCCGTGCCCGCCTTTGTGTCGGCGCCGCGCCAGGTCATCGATGCACCTGGCGTCACGCTGTGGAGCGACATGCTGGCGCAGCAGCGCACGCCCGGACCGCTGACCGCAGGGCCCGATGACCTGTGCGTGATGCCCTACACCTCAGGCACCACGGGCCACCCCAAGGGCTGCATGCACACGCACCGCACCGCCATGAGCACGCTGGTCGGCGGTGTGCAGTGGTTCTCGCGCACGCAGGACGCCACGTACCTGGCCGTGCTGCCGCTGTTTCATGTCACCGGCCTGTCGGGCAGCATGAACGGGCCTTTGTTTGTAGGCGCCACCGTGGTGGTGCTGCCGCGCTGGGACCGGGATGCTACGGCACAGCTCATGCAGCGTTACCGCATCAGCATCTGGCAGGCCATCTCCACCATGGTGGTGGACTTCCTGGCCAACCCGCGCATCGATGAGTACGACATCAGCAGCCTGCAGGCCATCCGCGGCGGCGGCGCGGCCATGCCCAAGGCCGTCGCGCAGCGGCTCAAAGAGCTGACGGGGCTGGACTACGTGGAGGGCTATGGCATGTCCGAGACCATGGCCGCCACCCATATCAATCCGCCCCACCGCCCCAAGCCGCAGTGCCTGGGCATCCCGGTATTTGACGTGGATGCGCGTGTGGTGGACCCGGCCACGTTTGCCGAGCTGCCCCCGGGCGAGATCGGCGAGATCGTGGTGCACGGCCCGCAGGTCATGCTGGGCTACTGGAACAACCCGCAGGCCACGGCCGACAGCTTCATCACCCTAGACGGCAAGCGCTTTCTGCGAACCGGCGACCTGGCGCAGGTAGACGAGGACGGCTACTTCTTCATGGTGGACCGCTTGAAACGCATGATCAACGCGTCGGGCTTCAAGGTCTGGCCCGCCGAAGTGGAGGCCATGATGTATGCCCACCCCGCCATCCAGGAGGTGTGCGTGATTGCCGCGCACGACGAGCGCCGGGGAGAAACCGTGAAGGCCGTGGTGGTGCTGCGCGACACGCACAAGGGCCAGGTGACCGAGCAAGCCATCATCGACTGGAGCCACGACCACATGGCCGCCTACAAAAGCCCGCGCATCGTGCAGTTTGTGGACAGCCTGCCCAAGTCCGGCACGGGCAAGGTGCAATGGCGGGAGCTGCAAGAGAAGGAGCGCGCTGCAAACGCGCCCGTTGCCGCAGCGTCAAACGTCTAGCAGGCTGGATGAGTACTACACTTTTGATAGCTGTTAGCGCTTACTGGATAAGCGCTAGCGGCCAAAAAAACCTAAATTTTGACCAAAGCCCCAGCACAGAGCAGCTTGGGGTAACGCAGCGCAACACGCCGCAGCACCCGGCCTGCAGGTTTTCCAAAGCCACGCAAACCAAAAGCCCGCCGGGATACCCTGGCGGGCTTTTTTTAGGGATGCCGACAGGGCGTCGGCGCCCTGTTCTGATTGCTGATTGCTGATTGCTCTCGTGGCTCCGTTGTTACTTGGCCAGATCCGTCAGCTTGATCTCCTTGACCTTGCCAGCTTCCACAATCGCGACGCGCGTGTTGGCGGTGGAGCCACCGCGCTCGTTCACGCCGTCCATCTCGTGCGGGTTGTGCTCAGTGGGCAATGTCTTGAAGGCCTTGTCGAGCTGCGCACGAATGGCAGCGGCATCGGTGGTACTGCCCGCCAGCTTCATGGCCAGCGCCGTGGCGTGTACGGCGGTGTAGTTCAGCGACACCTCACTGCTCGGATCACGGCCCGGATTGGCCTTGCGGAAGCGCTCCACAAACGCCTTGGTCACGGGCGAGCTGTCTTCCACCACCGGCAGCACGCCAATCGCGCCTTCGAGCGGGCCGTAGCCGCCGGTGATCTTGCCGATCTCATCCATCTTGGCCTGGTCGATGATGACGAAGCCGCCCTTGAAGCCCAGCTCGCGCGCCTGCTTGATCACGAGGCCCGTCGGCTCGGACGCACCGCCCACAAACAGCACGTCGGGCTTGGAGGCCAGCACGCGGCTCACGCCGCTGTAGAAGTCCGTGGCGCGGTTGTAAGACATGGGGTTTTCAGCCACCACCTTGCCGCCTGCGGCCTCCCACGCGGGCTTGAATGCTGCTGTCCAGGCCTTGGCGTAGTCGTGGTCGGCGTTGGCAATGGCCACATTCTTTCCGTACTTGCCCATGGCGTGGTTCACAAACGGCTTGATGTACGAGGTGAACTCGGGCGGGATGCGCAGCGTGAGCTTGTTGTTGCGCTCGGTAATCTGCGGCACGCTGGTGTAGGACAGCAGCAGCACCTTCTGCGCCTCGTTGGTGGCCATCACCGCAAAGCTGCCGCCCGAGTGCGGCACCAGCACTGCGGGCGCCTTGTGCTCTTGCACGAGGCGCTGGGTATTGATGGCGGTCTCCGACGGGTTGTACTTGTCGTCCAGCGCCACGATTTCGAGCTTGACCTTCTGGCCTGCCACTTCCAGGCCCTTGGCGTTGATTTCTGCCACGGCCATCTCCATGCCGCTGAGCACGTTTTTGCCATACAGCGCGGCACCGCCGCTCAAGGGGCCCGAGTAGCCGATCTTGACGACCTGCTGGGCAAAGGCGCTGTGGCTGGCGCCCAGCAGTGCTGCCACGGCGAAGGCGCTGGCACCGAGTCGAAGAATGGTCTTGCGTTTCGTGATCATGCTGTTTGTCTCCTTGGGGTTGGTCTGCGAAAAGTCGTTGTCTTCGTCTTTATCCACGGCGCTACGCACCGATGTACGCGCGGCGCACTTCGTCGTTGTTCATCAGGCTTTCAGGGTCGCCTTCCATCACGATGCGACCGCTTTCGATCACATACGCGCGGTGGGCAATCTTGAGTGCGGCAAACGCGTTCTGCTCGGCCAGCAGCACGGTGGTGCCAGCCTGGTTGATGCGCTGGATGACCTCGAACGTCTGCTTGATGACGAGGGGCGCCAGGCCCAGCGAAGGCTCGTCCAGCAGCAGCACCTTGGGGCGGCCCATCATGGCGCGGCCAATGGCCACCATCTGCTGCTGCCCGCCGCTGAGCGACCCGGCGGTGTCGTCCTTCTTCTCGGCCAGGATGGGGAACAGCGCAAACACCTCGTCCAGCACCCTCTTGCTGCCCGCCGTGTCGCCGCGGTGCACATAGGCGCCCAGCATCAGGTTCTTGAGCACCGACATGCCCGGGAACAGCTTGCGCCCCTCGGGGCACTGCACCACACCGTTGGCCACGATCTGCGACGGCTTCATGCCGACCAGTTCCTTGTCGCCGTAACGCACGCTGCCGCCCGCTGCGCGGTGGATGCCACTGATGGTCAGAAAGATGGAGCTTTTGCCCGCACCATTGGCTCCCAGCAGCACCACCAGCTCGCCCTGTTTGGCGTGCAGGCTGACGCCGTTGAGCGCCTGAAAGCTGCCGTATTTGAGCGAGAGGTTGTCAAGCTGGAGCATGTTCGCTCCCCAGGTAGGCGTCGATCACGGCCGGGTTGGCGCGGATCTCGGCGGGCGTGCCTTCGGCAATTTTTTCACCGTAGTTCAGCACCAGAATCCGGTCGGCCAGGCTCATGATCATGTTCATCTTGTGTTCAATGAGGCATACCGTGAGGCCGCTGGCCACCATCTTGCGGATGAGGTTGGCCAAGCCTTCGGTTTCATCGGGGTTCACGCCGCCTGCGGGCTCGTCCAGCAGCACCAGGCGCGGCCCGGTGGCCAGTGCCAGGGCAAACGCCACGCGTTTGCGCTCCTCCTGCGAGATGTCGCCGGCTATGCGGTTTTCGAGGTGCGAGAGGCCCACAAAGTCGAGCGCCTCGCGCGCCTTCTCGCGGCAGATACGCTCTTCCTCACGCAGGCGGCTGGAGTTGCGCAGCACGTCGAGCAAACCAGAGCGCGTGCGCAGCCGGTGGCCCACGATGAGGTTGTCCAGCACCGACGCCATGTCGAACAGTGCCGTGGTCTGAAACGTGCGCGCCACGCCCAGCTGGGCCACCTCGTCGGTGCGCAGCGACGTCACGTCGCGCCCCTCTAGCGTCACCGTGCCCGACGTAGGCCGGTGCGTGCCGCTGATGAGGTTGAAGAACGTGGTCTTGCCCGCACCGTTGGGGCCGATGATCGCGTTGATCTTGCCTGCCTCGATGGTGGTGCTGACGTTGTTGACAGCCGCCAGGCCGCCAAAGCGCTTGGTGAGATGTTCAATCTTAAGCACGGTCACCTCCTGCGTTCTGGGTGGCTGTGGTGGTGTTTGCCGTGGGTGCAGCTACCAGCGCCTTGGCGGGTGCCACCGGCGGCCGCTGGCCCGCACGGCGGGCCTTCCAGCCCAGGTAGGTGCCCACGATGCCGTGCGGCACAAAAATCACCAGCAGCACCAAGATGGGCCCGAAGACCAGGAAGCGGTATTCCTGCAGAAACTGCAGGTACTGCGTAAGCCACGGCATGGCCAGCGCACCCAGCAGCGGCCCCAGCAACGTGCCCAGGCCACCGATGAGCATGTACATGGTCATGTCAAACGTGTGCTCCACCCCCGCCACGCCCGGCCCGATAAAGCGCACATAGCCCGCATACAGCCCGCCCGCCAGCCCCGCGTAAAACACCGACAGCATGAACGCCAGCACTTTGTTGCGCATGAGGTTGATGCCCAGCGACTCGGCCAGCTCATCGCTGTTGCGAATGGCCATGAAGGTGCGGCCCAGCAGCGAGTTGACGATGCGGCGCATGGCCCACAGCCCCACCACCAGCCAGAAGAACGCCAGGTAGTACAGCGCCAGCGGAGTGTCAAACGCAATGCCACCAATCGGCGACGGCGCCGGGATGCCGATGATGCCCACCGTGCCGTGTGTGAGGCTCTCCCACTTCTCGATCACTAAAAACATGATGTAGCCCACGCACAGCGTGAAGATCGAAAAGTAGTGGCCCTTCAGCCGCAGCGACAGGATGCCGATGAAAAAGCCCAGCACGGTGGTGACCACGCCCGACAGCGCAAACGCCACCCAGAACGGCACCTGGTGGTCTACCGTGAGGATGCCCACGGTGTACGCCCCCACGGCCATGAAGCCGCTGTGCGCCAGGTTGAACTGCCCCGTGTAGCCCGTGATGAGGTTCAGGCCAATGGTGGCGATGGCGAAGATATAAGCCGTGCCCATCACCGTGAGGTGGTAGTCGTTGCCCGCCATCAACGGGAACGCCAGCCCCGCCGCAAACAGCAGCGCCCAGCCCCAGCGGCCGTCAAAAACTGCGAGGAGACCCATCAGCGCACCCCCTTGGTGAACAGGCCCTGTGGCCGCACCGACAGGATGGCCACCAGCAGCGCAAACGCGATGATGTCCTTGTAGTCGGTGGAGATGTAGAACGCCCCAAAGCTCTCGGCAAAGCCAATGATCAGCCCGCCGATGATGGCGCCAGGCACGCTGCCCATGCCACCCAGGATGATGATCACGAACGCCTTGGTGATCACCAGGTGCCCCATGGCCGGGTACACCAGGTTGATGGGTGCATACAGCGTGGCGGCAATGGCGGCCAGCGCGCCTGAGATGGCAAACGTGAGCATGGCCACGCGGTTGGCATCAATGCCCACCAGCGATGCACCGTCGCGGTTTTGCGCCATGGCGATGATGGTCGAGCCCATCACCGTTTTCTTGAGGAACAGGTGCAGCACCACCATCAGCACAAACGCCGCCGCAATGATCAAGAGGCGCTGCACCGGCGCCGTAACGCCTGCCAGGTCGATGATGCCGGTGTACGGCGTCTGCATGCGATGGAAGTCCGCGCCCCAGATGGCCTGCGCGCCCGCCTCCAGAAACAGCAACACGCCAATGGCCGCAATCATCGGGTGCAGGCCCGACGCATTGCGCAGCGGGTGGAACACCAGCCGCTCTGACAACACGCCAATCACCGCCACGACGAGCGCCGACCCCGCCATGGCCACCCAGTAGTTAAAGCCCCATGCCGCCATGAGGTGCCACGACACAAACGCCCCCGCCATGTAGAACGCACCGTGCGCAAAGTTGGGCACATGCAGGATGCCGTACACCAGGGTCAGGCCCAGCGCCACCAGGCTGTAGATACCGCCCAGCGTGAGGCCGTTGAGCACTTGCTGCAGAAACAGGTCCATCAGCCACCCCTCCCTGTTTGCAGCAATGCGCTACCGCATTGCGCAGGTGCCGCAGCCTGTGGCCGGGTCGGTTGGGCATCCCCGTGGGGGCGTGTCTCCATCGTCTTGCTCCTGGTAGGTTTGCAGACAGGCCACGTCGCTTTGCAGTGGCCAGCATGCCCTGTGCGCCGACACGTTGCACACACTCCGCCATTGCGGTGCGGAGTGTGCGGTAAGGAATGTATTGGCGTTCAGTGCCCTTTCAGCTTAGTAACGAAGTGCCGCAAGCCCAACCGCCAATTCCGCTGTGCAGAACGTTTCAGGGTAATCACCAACCGATTGGCGGGCGCTGCAGTCATATGCGCGACTTTGCGCGGGCTGGGGCAGGCACAGACTGAAACACCTCACCGCATTCGGTGTGGTCCTGCCATGCAGAATCAAAACAACGCCGTCAATCGCTCTCGCCAATATCTATGAACCCGACCGCACTGGCCCGCTTGGGCGCCGTACTTCAAACCCATGTGGACCAGGGTCTGCTGCCCGGTGCGGTAGCGCTGGTACACCACCGGGGCCACACCGTGCTGCACGAAGCCGTGGGTGCGCAGCGCCCCGGGGCCGATGGCCAGCCGGGCCCGGCCATGGCGGCCGACACCGTGTTTCGCATCTATTCGATGACCAAACCCATCGCCTCGCTGGTGGTGATGATGCTGTTGGAAGAAGGGCGCCTGCTGCTGTCCCACCCCGTGTCGCACTACCTGCCCGCCTTTGCAGGCCAGCGCGTGTACGACGAAGCCACCGGCACCACCGCGCCCGCAGCGCGTGAGGCCACCGTGCACGACCTGCTGCGCCACACCGCCGGCCTGAGCTACGCCTGGGAGGCCGGTGCCGTGCCCGACGCCTACCGCGCCGCGCGCATCGGGTCACGCCGCCAGACCAACGCCGAACTGGCCGCCGCGCTGGGCCCATTGCCGCTGGTGCACCCGCCCGGCAGCCGCTGGGAATACAGCCGCGCCACCGACGTGCTGGGCGCCGTGCTGGAGGTGATCGAAGGCGAGCCCCTGGGCGCCATCTTGCAGCGCCGCGTGTTCGGCCCGCTGGGCATGGCAGACACGGGCTTTACAGTGCCCGCGCAAAGCCTGCCGCGCCTGGCCGAGCCTTTTGCCAAAGACCCACAAACCGGCGCCGATGTGGCGCTGATCGACGTGTCTGCCCCGCCGGTGTTCGAGTCGGCCGGTGGCGGGCTGGTGTCCACCGCAGGTGACTACGCCCGCTTTCTGCACCTGATGCTGGGCCGCGGCACCGGCCAGGGCCCGAACGGCCCTGTGCGCCTAGTCAGCCGCGCCACGGTGGACTTCATGACCGCCGACCACCTGGGCGGCATCCCCACGGCGGGCGACATTTTGCCCACGGGCTACGGCTTTGGCCTGGGCGTGGCCGTGCGCACCGCCACCGGCTGCGCCACCCGGCCCGGGTCCACCGGGCACTACAGCTGGAGCGGCCTCGGCGGCACCTTCTTTTTTGTGGACCCGGCCGAAGACCTGTTCGCCATCTTGCTCACCCAGGCGCCGGGCCAGCTGCGTTACCTGTGCGAGCTTTATCCGGCGCTGGTGTACGCGGCGCTGTGAGCTAGAGCGCACCCCCTGAGCGGCTGCGCCGCTTCCCCCTCTCTCACGCTGCGCGTGGGAGGGGGACGCCGCCAGCGCGGCGGGGCGGCCCTTGCGCGGCGTCCGCTGGCTTGGGCCGCGCCAGTTGCAACGGTAGCTTGTGGCGCTCTGCGCCGAAGGCCCGTCGGTTCCACCGGCTTACACTCGGCGTCCAGTCACGGCATGCAGCAGCAGGCCCAACGCCCCACCCGCAAGCCCGCAAACCAGCTTTCTTTTCCTCTATCTATGCAGATCCGCTGCGCACTGGTCGGCATGCCCGGCTCCGGCAAATCCACCATCGGCCGCCAGCTGGCCCACCGGGCCGGGGTGCCCTTCATCGATCTGGACCACCGGCTGGAGCAGACCATCGGCACCACCATCCGCAGCTACTTTGAAGCGGAAGGCGAAGCGCGCTTTCGCGACCTGGAAGCCCAGGTGCTGGCCGACGTCGCCCAGGAGCCCGGCGGCATGGTCCTGTCCAC
This sequence comes from uncultured Gammaproteobacteria bacterium, assembly GCA_947085645.1. GTDB lineage: Bacteria > Pseudomonadota > Gammaproteobacteria > Burkholderiales > Burkholderiaceae_C > Acidovorax. Next base: position 1,346 of record CAMTXG010000003.1, on the reverse strand, counting down.
CGGCGGCGGCGCCGTGCTGCGCCCCGAGAACCGCGAAGCTCTTCGCCAGTTTGGCAACGTGCTGTACCTGCGCGCATCGCCCGAAGAAATCTACCGCCGCGTCAAACACGACCGCACCCGCCCGCTGCTGCAGGTCGGCAACCCCATGGAAAAACTGCGCGAGCTGTATGGGGTGCGCGACGCCCTGTACCGCGAAACCGCGCACTACGTGATCGAAACCGGGCGGCCTTCGGTGAGCACGTTGGTGAACATGATCATGATGCAGCTGGAGATGGCTGCGGGGGCAGAGGGGACACCGGAGGCCATCCCTCCTTTCCACAACTGAAGCAGATGCGAGAGTTTCTCAAGGCAGTGGCCCGATGTGCACAACGTTCGCACTCACGACCACCTCGCTTGGCGGCTCCCCTCAAACCATTGCAGCGTTCGCAGGAGGAAGATGGCAATGAACCCGGAGCCAAACCTAGCAACGGCGCTCCACCAATCTGGGAAGACGCGGACAACACTCGTGCCGCACTACTGACGGACCTCACCGCCAATACAACCGACCTACGCATAAAGGTGGTCCCAGGGATTGGATCGCAGCGAGACCCAGAAACACATATGGGAGGTAATCCATGGCGCTACTTGACGAGATACTGACCTGGGCGACGCAGGACTTGAAGCAATGGCAAAGCGATGCCGTGCGCCGACTCTTCCAAAAGGTCGAACTCGACGCCACCGACTTCGAAGAGCTGGCCCTGATGCTCAAAGCATCAAAAGGTTTAAAGCTTGGGCCAAATGAATTCGCCATCGCCCCCATCCCGCTCGCGGCAACTCACTTACCAGCAATTAATCGGCACGGTCCTCCGGTTGTTCTCGAGGGGCTGCATTCGCTGAAGAGCGTTAACCGTCTCGCCAAAGACCAGCGCCTCAACTTCCTCCCGCGCGGTCTGACCGTCATCTACGGAGACAACGGAGCAGGCAAGTCGGGGTACTCGCGCGTGCTAAAGAGTGCCTGCCGCGCACGGGTGAAAGATGAGGCAGTCCTGCCTGACGCTCGTGAAAGCGAACTTTTTCACGACATCCCTCAGGCCACCTTTGTGGCCACAATTGACGGCAAGTCGGTCGACATAGCCTGGCGTGCGGACGTAGATCCGCCTCCAGAGCTATCGTCAGTGGCGGTGCTCGATACGCGCTGCGCTCGCGCATACACCGACAAGGAAGGTGCGGAACGTGTCAATGACTTTGCTGCACCGCTTGTCATAAATTTACTGTGCAGGACTGTTTCTTGTTCTGGGCGTTGGTCTCCAATGGTGGTGGGTTGATCCAGGCTGCGCTCGGCAGTGCGTGAGGCCGGGGACGGCGGC
>CAMTXG010000002.1:0-14626 GCA_947085645.1 uncultured Gammaproteobacteria bacterium | reverse complement strand
TCAATTCTCGGCTCTGCTTTGCAGTTATGATCTAACCCGTGCGGCTAGTTACACCCGCTTGCCGGCGCGCTACCCGCCCCATCCCCCCCCCCCACCCCCCCCGACGCAGGCGCAGCCAGCAGGGGTGGAACAGCCGAACATCCACGCGGGCCTTTGCTTCGCTCGGCCTCACCTCGCGGGCGCAAGCGCCACGCGCTGCGCAGACTGGGCCGAGCGCAGCGATGGCCCGTGTGGATGTCCGCACCCTGGGTTCCCTTCAGGATGCGCCGAGGAGCGCAGCGGCCAGCGGATCAGGGATCGCGATTGTCTGAGCGCAACGCAGTGCAGCGAGTTCGAGCGAGACCCCGCTGGATGCGAGCACCGCAGGTTGCCCGCAGCGAAGCGAAGGGACGCAGCGTGTAGGGTCGCCTTCTCTTTGGTGACTTTCTCTTGGCGACGCAAGAGAAAGTTACTCGCCTGCCGGGGCGACAACCCGGCCTCTGCCCTCCGCTCACCAGCAAAAGCCAGACATGCACACAGCGCAACCAGTCCCTCAAAGCAAAAAAATCAGCCGCCCAAAGCGTCCACACGCCGCCCCAACCGGAGAACTCCAGCGGTAGCAGTTGCTCCCAAAACCACCAGCGCACACAGGTAGGGCAGGGCCGCAGACAGCGGCGCCCCCAACTGATTGAGCCGCAGCGACGCTTGCACACCCGACGTGCTGGGCAACAGCCAGCGCAGCCACTGCAGCGGCTCGGGCAGCGCCTCCACCGGCCACGAGAACCCGGCCACAAAGGCGATGGGCAGCGTGGTCCACAGCAGGACCTGCAGCGCACGTTCGCGGTTGCCAAACCACAGGCCCAGCAAAGCGCCCAGCGCAGCAATGGCAGGGATGTAGCAGGCCAGCAGCGCCAGCGCGCCCAGCGGATTGCCGCCACGCGGGTAGTCGTGCAGCACAAAGATCCAGCCAAAGTAGAACAGCCCACTGACCCAGCCCAGCATGCACAGCGCCAGCAGGCGGCCCAGCCAGGTGGTGGCACTGCCGCGGTGCTGGCCGCGTTCTACCCAGGTGCCGGTCAGCATGGCCGCGCCCATCAGCAGCGTCTGCTGCAGGATGAGCAATGCCACGGCAGGCACCACAAAGCTGCCATAGCCTTCGGTGGGGTTGAACAGCGCCACCATTTGCAACTGCACCGGCGCACGGCTGGCGCGGGCCTGCGGGGCGCTCTGGCCGCTGGCCTGCAGCTTGCGTATCTCGACCCCCGCCGACACCGTGCCCACCGCTTCCGCAAAGCCGTACTGCACCGCCTTGTTGAGCAGCGCATAGGCGCCATTGGCCTCGATGCTCACCACGGCACTTTCGCCGCGCACCACGTTGCGCTTGAGGTGCGCGGGGATGAGCGCGTAGCCCTCAATCTCGCCACGCCACAGCGCCTCCTGCGCCTCGCGTTCGCTGCCGGTGACCATGCGTACTTCAATGCGCGGGTCGGCATCGGCAAACCGGGTGATCTGGCGCGAGAGGCTGGAGCGGTCCATGTCCACCACGGCCACCGGCACGCGCGTGAGCACTTCATCGGCGTAGAACCAGGGGTAGAAAAACCCGTAGAGCACGGGCGCGCCGATCAACAAAAGCAGCACGCCCTTGTCGCGCACCACGGTGGCCAGCGCTTGCAGCCAGGCCCGTAGCAGGCCCTGTGGCGGTGGCGTCACCACCGGCATGGGTTTCATCGTGGTGTTCATCAGCGGCCTCCCCAGGTGTCTGGACGCTTGTGGGCCAGGGTGAGTGCGATGGCGCTCAACAGCCACAGCACGGCGGTGGCGATGATCAGCGCCACCATGGTCGATACGCTGGTGGCCAGCGGCGCGCCCATCTGCAGTTGCTCGATCTGCAGCCGGATGTAGTGCGTGTAGGGCATGGCTTCGGCCCATGCGCGGGCGCTGCCGGGCATGCCTGCCAGCGGAAACGCCACGCCGCTGAACGCAAACGCGGGCGCCGCGAAAAAGCCCGTGCCCGACAAGGCGGTGCGCAACGATCTGGTCAAGCCCGCCAGCGCAGCGCCCGCCATCAGCGACACGGCCATCAGCAGCGCCAGCGCGGCAGCCACCCACCAGAGGTTGCCCGGCGGATGCCAGCCGCGCCCCCAGGTGATGCCCACCAGCGCCAGCAGGCCCACCAGCGTGAGCGATGCCCAGGGCAGGGCCAGCTTGCCCACCAGCGCGCCTGCAACATTCAGCAGGCCGCCCGCGCCCAGCCACTCGCCCACGGTGCGGTCGCGCAGCTCGCGCCCCACGGCCCAGGCACCGGCTGTCATGGCCAGGATGTGCAGCAGCGCAGGGATCAGCGCCGCGCCCAGAAACTGCTCGTAGTTGCTCGACACATTGAACAGCGCCACCATCTGCGTGTGGATGGGCTCCATGCTGGTGTGCACGGCCTGGGCGCTTTCCCCGCGTTTGTTGCGTGCGGCCATTTCGATACCGGCCGACAGCGTGCCCACCACGGCGCGCACATCGCGCTGCAGCACGCCCGAATGGGTGCCCAGCTGCGCGTTGTGCAGCAGCGTGACCTGCGCAGCGCGCCCCTCTTTGACGGTGCGCGCAAAGTCGCGTGGCACGGTGATGACGGCATACACCTGCACGCTGCGCAGGGCGCGTTCGGCCTCGGCGTTGTTGGCGTAGTGCTGGGTGACCTGCAGGCCGGGCGTGGCGTCCAGCATGCGCACCAGCTGGCGCGACAGGCTCGACTGGTCGGCATCCACCACGCCCACGGGCAGGTGGCGCGGCAGGCCGGCCGAGAACACCCACCACATCAGCGCCACGGCCAGCAGTGGCACCCAGGTGACCATGGCCAGGTCCCAGGGGCTGGCGCGCAGGCGTCGGGCTTCGCGGGCGAGGCTGTTTACTATTGAATTCATAGCTGTTAGCGCTTGATGGATAAGCGCTAGAGGCACTTTTTGCTTGAAATTTGTGTTTCTTGTCGGTGCAGTGGCCTACTGCACCAGCACCGTCATGCCAGGGCGGGCGCCATCGATAGGCGCGGCCGGTCGCGCGCGCACTTCAAACGTGCGTGCGTCAAAACCCTGGCCCGCGCGCGTGGCGCGCCAGGTCGCAAAGTCGGGCAGCGCCGCCGTGTGATAGACCTTGAACGTCACCGCCTTATTGCCCAGCGCGGGCAGGGTGGCGTCGAACTCGCTGCCGATGGCAAAGCGTTGCAGGCGGTCCTCCCGCACGTTCAGCACCACCCATTGGTCTTTCAGATCCACCACCGTGACCACGGCCACGCCCTGGGGCGACAGCTCGCCCGTGCGGGCCAGTACCTTGGCCACTTCACCGGCCACGGGGCTCTTGAGCTCGGTCTCTGCCTGGGCCGCCTGCACCTCGGCCACCACGCCGGCCACCTGGCGCGCCTGGGCGCTGGCGGCAGAGCGGTCTTCGGTGCGGGCGCCTGCGCGGGCCAGGTCGTACTGCGCCTTGGCGGCCAGGGCCTGGTCGCGCGCGGCTTTGAAGTTGGCTTCCGCCTCGTCACGCTTTTGTGCGGCCACCAGGCCCTCGCGGGCCAGGCCGTCTACCCGTTTGAACGACGCGTCGGCCAGGTCGGCGGCGGTCACGGCGCGCTGCCAGTTCAGGCGGGCCATTTCAATCTCTTGCGGGCGCGCGCCGTGCTGGGCCTTGTCGGCCACGGCCTGGGCGGCTTCTTGTGCCGCCGTGGCCTGCGCCAGCTTGGCGGTGACCTCGGGGCTGTCCATGCGGATCAGCGGCGCGCCGATGGCAATCTGATCGCCTTCCTTCACCAGGATCTGCGCAATGCGCGCGGTCACCTTGGGGGCGATGTCGGCTTCTTGCGCTTCGATCTGGCCCTGGAAAACCTCGGGCGCGGGCTGCGAGGCCTTCCACAGGCCAAAGCCTACAAAGGTCGCCACGGCGACCAGAGCTGCTGCGGCGATAGCGGTTTTGGTTGTCTTGCTGCTCATGGTGTTTGTTCTCTCTTCTCAGTCATTTGTGGTCGTAGCGCGTGACACTGGCGCGCCCCAAGCGCGGGCAGCCGCGCAAGGGCCGCCCCGCCGCGCTGGCTGCGTCCCCCTGCCCGGATTGCGCGCCAATGCGAGAGCGGAGGGAAGCCGCGAAGCGGCTCAAGGGGGGTGTACCGAGTCACTCCACTTTCAATGCATCGGCACGCGCCATGTATTTGCCAAAGTCTTCCGACAGGCCGCAGCTTTCCAGCAGGTCGGCCAACGCCTTCACGTAGTCGTGTGCAGCCTGGGCGCGTTCGGTGTGCGCCTTGGCCTGGTTGACCTGGGCGTCGATCAGGTCCAGCGTGGTGCTGGTGCCAGCCTTCAGGCCCGAGGTGCGCAGGCGCAGCACCTCGTCGGCCAGCTCCAGGCCGGGTTGCAGCGCCAGGTAGGCCCGGCGCGCCTGTTCCAGCGCGAGCCAGCGCTTTTCCACCAGCAGCGCGATGTCGTTTTGCGCCTGTGCGCCGGCGCGCTCGGCCTGCTCGATCTGGCGGTTGGAGGATTCAGCCAGCGCATTGCGGTCGATGGAGTCCCACAGCGTCCAGCGCACGCCCACGCCGGCCACCCAGTCGGCGTCGCGGCCGGTCTTGAGCTGGCGCTGGCCAAACGCAAACACCTGCGGCTTGCGCAACGCCTCCTGCGCGGCATGCAGTTGCGTGGCCTGTTCCATCTTGGCGGCGACTTTGTCGAGGCCGGGGTGGCGGGCCAGCGCGGTGTCGATGAAGTGGGGCAGGGGCTCCACCGGCTGGGCCAGCACAAACAGCGGGCTGGTGGGCGTGACGGGGTCGGCGGCCTTGAGGGTGCGGGTGAGTGCAGTGGCGGCCAGGTCGGCATCGTCGCGGGCCTTGCGTGCATTGCGGCGGGCGTCTTCCAGGGCAGAGCGGGCCTGCAGGCGCTCGACGCGGGCGATCACGCCGGCGTCCAGCGTCTTTTGTGCGGCGGCATCGTGCTGCTCGATGGTGGCCAGCGCCGACTCACGCAGCGCGGCGGCACGCTCGGCCAGTTGGGCACCAAAGTAGCGCTGCACCAGCATGGTCGTGGCTTCGTGGCCGGTCTTGGCTGCGTCGGCTGCGGCCTCCTGCGTCTGTGCATCCAGCAGGCCGCGTGCGGCATGGCTGGCTCCGCCCATGTAGATGGGCCAGATGGCCGAGACCGATGCCGTGGTGTCGCTCTTGTTGCGGTTAAGCGTGTAGCCTGGCGGCAGGTGGGGCATCTGCGCCAGCGAGCCCGCCAGCTGCGGTGGCAACTGCGACAGCACGCCGGGCAGCGCCTGGTTCAGCGGGTTCAGGTCCACATCCAGGTTGGCGTTGTAGCGGTAGGCCGCGCCTGTCAGGTTCACCACCGGGCCGCCCAGGCGCTGCATGGCATCGCGGCGCAGCTGGGCGCTTTCCACCGCGTTGCGGGACGCAGCCAGCTGGTCGGAGCGTTGGTTGAGCTGCTGCAGCGCAGCGTCAAACGCCATAGGTGCGGCGTGCGCCTGCACGGGCAGCAGGGCAGGGATGGGTGCGAGGGCGGATGCGATCAGGCAGAGCAAAGCTCCGCCTGCCCGGCCGGTCCGCCGGGGCGTTTTCTTTGAAGTCATGGTTTCAGGTGCTTTTCGTTGTCAGCGCGCGCCCACGGGCGTGTAGGCGTCGCTGTGGTCCGCCAGCCAGCGCTCGGACAGATCCGTGCCGTACTGGCTGGGGTGAAAGTCGCGGCGCAGGTATGCGCGCCAGGGACGCCAGGTTTCGCGCACCAGGCCACCCTTGCCAAACAGCGTGCGCGCCGCGCTGGCCCACGTGCTCCACTTCCACAGCAGGCCGTTCTGGCGCAGGTTCAGCACCGTCTGGCGTAACACGTCGCCGATGAAGACCAGGGTGATGCGGCGGAACCAGGTTATGCGCCACTCGTGGTTGCCGCCCAGCGCCTGGTAGATGTCGAACGCCGTGTTCTTGTGCTCGGACTCTTCCGCGCAGTGCCATTGCCACATGGTGGCAAGGCGGGGCTCGGCGCCTGCCAGGGTTTCAGGGTGGGCCAGCAGCCATTCGGCCAGCAGGGCGGTGAAATGCTCGTTGGCGGCGGTCACGGCCAGCGGGTGGCGCGGGTCGGCGCCTTCAAACAGCTTCATGCGCTCTTGCGCACGCGGCGCCCATGCGTTGACCAGGCCCTGCTTTTCGAGGTGGCCGTTGAACAGCGCATGGATGCGGCGGTGCGTGGCCTCTTGCCCGATAAACCCGCGCACTTCGTCGGCAAACAGCGCATGTTGCTCGGGCGGCATGGCCTTGTGGCCGCCCTTCACCGCATCGATGAAGAACTGTTCGCCCACCGGAAAGCTCATCGACAGCGCATTGAAGAACGCCGTGCGAAACGCGTCGCCGCCACACCATTGGTGGTCGAAAGGGGTTTCCAGGTCTATCAGCAGGCGGCGGACGACGAGTTCGGTCATGGGGCAATCTCCGGAAGCGGGCTGCGTGGGGTGAAATGAGTTGGTACGTTGCGGTACCAATGGTTTGTATGATGCAGCTCAAATGTGGTACTGTCAAGTACCTAAACCAAATTTGATGTGTGTCGAACCGCCATGACCGAAACCATTGCTCCTGCTGCAGACAACGTTCACCGCGCTCGTTTGCTCGAGGGCATGGCCCGCGCCGTGGCCGCCAAGGGCTATGCGGACACCACCATTGCCGACATCGTGCGCGAAGCCAGCGTGTCGCGCCGCACCTTCTATGAAAACTTTGCCGACAAGGCCGAATGCCTGATCGCGCTGTATGAGGCCGCCAGCGGCAATGCCATCGCGGTGCTGCGCACCGCGATTGACCCGCACAGCGACTGGCAGGCGCAGGTCGAGCAGGCGATGGCCGCCTACTTTGGCGTGCTGGCGCGCAACCCGGTGCTGTTGCGCACCCTCTTCATCGAGATATTGGGACTGGGCTCTGCAGGCCTGGCCGCACGCCGCCGCGCCAACCGGCAACTGGCCGACCTGATGCTGGATGTCGTGAACAACCGCCCCGGCGAGCGCAAGCGCAAGGCGCCGCTGCAACCCATGATGGCCATGGCAGTGGTGGGCGGCATCAACGAAATGGTGCTGCAGGCCATTGAGCAGGAACGGGCGGGCGACCTGCAGGCGCTGGTGGAGCCCGCGGCCGGGTTGCTGAGGGCGGCGATCTCTGCGGAGTTCTGATCGCTTACAGCTCGTTGGCGATCTCGATCAGGTTCTCGTCCGGGTCGTAAACATAGACCGATCGCAATCGGTGGCACGCGCCTGTGGCACCTACCGGCCCCTGCACGATGGCGACGCCTTCAGCTTGCAGGTGCGCCATCACGTCTTCGAGCGGCGTCTGCGTCAGAAAACACAGATCGCCCGAGCCTGCAGTGGCGTGGCGCACATTGGGGTCCACCACGGTGCCCACTTCATGCAGGTTGATCTTTTGCGCACCGAAGTGCAGCGCGTAACGCCCAGGTTTGAACTCTCGGGCGGTCATGCCGAGCACGCGCTCATAAAACGCAATGGTGTTGGCGATGCTGGCGACGGTGAGGACGACGTGGTCCAGGGATTGGACGGAGATAGACATCGTTCAGTGCGAGGCAAAAACACAGGGGGCCGTGAGGCCGTCGAAAGGCCGTAGCGGCAAGAATGAAAAAGACCCGCCTGAGCGGCAGAGGCATTAAAAAAGCCCGCCTAAGCGGCAGAGGCATTAAAAAAGCCCGCCTAAGCGGGCTAAGGCCCTGACAAATTCCGCTGAATTCTGCAAAGCCCCGGAGTGACGTTGCAGGGTATCACCGTCTGTCGAATTTGGCCACCTGCCACGCGGCGAACAGCGCAGCGTGGGATCTGCTGGGTCTGCGGACTCACGCAGATGGCGCGCTTGAAGCCGTCTTCGGAGTTACAGGAAAATATAAGCAAAATATGACTCTAGCGCTTATCTGGTAAGCGCTGATAGCTCATTATTCAGGAGCAATTTACAACCTGCTCTCCATGCTGTTGTGCATTGCCAGCTGGGCCACGGCGTCCAGCGCGCCGTCCACCACGTTTTGTTCGGTCACTACTTGCAGCGCCCCTTGTTGCATCAGCCGGTCCAGCAGCCGCAGCGTCATCGACTGGGTTCGGCCCGTGGCGCTGGTAAAAAGGAACAGGTTGCCGTGCGAGCCGATCCATGACAACTGCGTGCGCTCCCACTCCCCTCCGACCAGCAGGTTCACCCACATGCCGGTGGCCAACGGGGGCAGGGTCAGCATGCCAGCGGCGGCGGCGGGTTCGGGCGGTGGGGTGGTGTTTTCGGGTTCTGGCGACAGGGACACGTCCATGTAGCCCGACTCTTTGGCTTCGGCCGGTGCGACCCAGGGGTCTTCATCGTCCAGGGGGCCGTGTTGTGAAGCAGCCTCCAGCGCAGTCACGTCGATGGGGGCTGCGGGTTGTTCGGCCGGTGATGCTGCGGCGCCCGGCACGGGCTTGAACGCTTGCTCGTGCAGATGCATCAGCAGATCGAAGACGGCCTCGGTGCGCTCCGCCGGGTAGTCGATGGACGCGAGGCCCTCGCGCAGTGTGGCCAGCAGCGTGGGCAGCAAGCGGGCCAGATGGCCCGTGCTCGCGCGGGTCAGCGCGGGCTGTGTGCTCCAGACCAGGGTGTCCACCAGTTCCTCATATCGGCCGGGCGCCGCGGTATCTGTTGAGGCGGTCAGGCGCGCCTGGGCCATGACCTGGGCCCAGGGGCCCATCAAGAAGCGGGATACTTCATCCGGCACCTTGCCGATGTCCGGCAGCCGCCACATGTCGCGCGATATCTGGGCGGCCAGCTGATGGCGTTGCTCGGCATGCTGCAGGGTCTCGATAGCGCGCTGGCGTTCCTGCTGGTGCTGCTGGTGCTTCTCGGCCCATTTGGCATGCAGTTGCTGCAGCACGCGCTCAAAGTCTTCGGGCCCTTCGATGGTGTCGCTGGCCAGCGGGCCGGCGATGTTCATGAGCGAGCGCATGAAGCTCTGAAAACCGGGCGCCTCGGGGCTGTTGAAGGCCAGGCTGCGGTCGGTGATGTCCTGCAGCAGGCGGCGCGCGGCATGATCCTTGTGGCTGAAGAACCGGGGGTCGGCCACGGCCAGCTGCATCAGCGCGGGCTCCAGCGCGCGGATGAACTGCTGCACGGGCCACAGCAGCCGGGTGTCGCGCGCGATGTTGTCCACCATCAGGGCCACCACTTCCAGGCTCAGCGCCTCGCCCAGCCCGGCGGCATGTTTGGTGGGCGGCGTGCCGTCACTGCCGCCCCTACTGCCGCTGATGTTTTGGGCGCGCTGGTTGTTGCCCAGCCGCTCCATCATGTGGCTGACCTGGTTCATCTCCTGTAGCGCCTCGAACGCGGCGGGCACGGTGGATGCAAAGTCGGTAGCGGGCGCATCAAGATGGGGGAGCTGGCCGGGGCTTTCGAACTCGCGGGCGAAGCGCTCTGCAAAGTTTTCTTCTGCCTCAGCCTGATCCATTGAAGCTGCCATGGGTGCGTGAGTGACGACAGACCCTTGCAGGTGCGCAGCGTTGTCCTGGAACTCACCCAGCAGCAGGCGGCGCAGGCGGTCTAGTGTCAGCAGCGGGTCGCCAGAGCTTGCCGCAGTGGACAAGTCGTTGTCAGACGCAAACCCCGGCGCTGCAGCTGTGGCGGCGGGCGCAACGTAAACATACTCGCCGCTGGCCTGGCGCATGGCATAGCCCACGGGCTGCAATCCAATGTGTTTGAGGCGATCGACCTGCGCCTTGTAGAGCGCACGCAGCTCAGCGCCCAGTGCCTGGGACATGTGTCCTATCCAGTCATGCCGCACCTGCGCGGACACCTGCATTTGCGACACCACGGTCTGCAGCGCCTGTAGAAAGACTTCGGGGCGCAAGGGGTTGTGCTCTGGCTGCACGCGCGGCAGGCCCAGCGCTGCGCACACCAAGGCATCCAGATCGGCCAAGGGGCCCTCTACAGCGGAGATCAGCACCTGTCGGGCGCGGGCGCGCTCTACGCTGTCGTTGATCTGCGACTCGTCCATCAGCTCCAGTTCATCGAAATGCACGGTGAACAGGGAGCGCGTGGGTTTGTGGGTGTCGGCCTGTGCTGCTTCCTCGTCAAGCGCTTTGCGCAGTGCGTCGGGGTAGCGCTCACCCATCACTGAGGCCAGCCGCTGCAACTGCTGCTTGGCTTCCAGCATGGCGTGGTGCTCGCCGGGGGTGCGCGCCTGGTCCAGACGCGACTGCAGGGACATGCGTGTGGCCTCTGCAACGCGATCCATCAATGGCCGGGCCTGTATGAGCACGTCGTCAACGATGTGCTGGTGGGGCGCTGTGTTGCTGCTTGCGGATGGGGCGGGGGCAGACGGTGGGGTGTGTTTCAAGGCGATCTTCTTGAATGAAGTGAGACCGGTGACTGTTGTCTGCCGAAATTTGTGCAATGTTACGCGGCAAAAAGGGGCCCAAGGCCCCTAGTTTTCATGGATACCAGGCGGGTCAGGCCTGGCTTACGCACAGCGCTGGTGCGCTACCCGCCGTGGAACTTGACCACCAGCGGCACGATCAGCAGCGCCACGATGTTGATGATCTTGATCAGCGGGTTGATGGCCGGGCCCGCGGTGTCTTTGTAGGGGTCGCCCACGGTGTCGCCCGTCACGGCGGCCTTGTGCGCTTCGCTGCCCTTGCCGCCGTGGTGGCCATCTTCGATGTACTTCTTGGCGTTGTCCCACGCGCCGCCGCCGGTGCACATGCTGATGGCCACAAACAGGCCGGTGATGATGGTTCCCATCAGCAGGCCGCCCAGCGCCTTCGGCCCCAGCAGCAGGCCCACCACGATGGGCGCCACCACGGGCAGCAGGCTGGGAATCACCATTTCCTTGATGGCGGCTGTGGTCAGCATGTCCACGGCCTTGCCGTATTCGGGCTTGGCCGTGCCTTCCATGATGCCGGGGATGTCGCGGAACTGGCGGCGCACCTCGACCACCACGGCGCCCGCGGCGCGGCCCACGGCTTCCATCGCCATGGCGCCAAACAGGTAGGGGATCAGCCCGCCGATGAACAGCCCCACGATCACGAGCGGATCCGACAGGTCAAACGAGATGGACCGGCCGTAGCTTTCGAGCTTGTGGGTGTAGTCGGCAAACAGCACCAGCGACGCCAGTCCGGCCGAGCCAATGGCATAGCCCTTGGTTACCGCCTTGGTGGTGTTGCCCACCGCGTCCAGAGGGTCGGTGACGTCGCGCACGCTGCTGGGCAGCTCGGCCATTTCGGCAATGCCGCCCGCGTTGTCGGTGATGGGGCCATACGCATCCAGCGCCACCACGATGCCCGCCATGCTGAGCATGGCCGTGGCCGCCACCGCAATGCCATACAGGCCCGCCAGGCCGTAAGAGACCATGATCGCCGTGCACACAAAAATCACGGGCCAGGCCGTGGAGCGCATCGACACCCCCAGCCCCGCAATGATGTTGGTGCCGTGGCCGGTGGTCGAGGCCTGCGCAATGTGCTGCACGGGCGCGTACTGCGTACCGGTGTAGAACTCGGTCACCCACACCAGCACACCTGTCAGCACGAGGCCCGTCACGCAGGCGCCAAACAGGCGGATCTGGCTGCCGGTGGCCGTCACGGCGTTGTCCGGCATGATCCATTGCGTGACAAAGTAGAACGCAATCAGCGACAGCACCCCGGCAATCGCCAGGCCCTTGTACAGCGCAGGCATCACGTTCTTCATTCCGGGGGATGCCTTCACAAAGAAGCAGCCAATGATCGACGCAATGATCGACACGGCCCCCAGCGCCAGCGGGTACACCACGGCGTTCACTGGCGCGGTCACTACCAGCAGCGCGCCCAGCACCATGGTGGCAATCAGCGTCACTGCATAGGTCTCGAACAGGTCGGCCGCCATGCCGGCGCAGTCGCCCACGTTGTCACCCACGTTGTCAGCGATCACGGCGGGGTTGCGCGGGTCGTCTTCAGGGATGCCGGCCTCCACCTTGCCCACCAGGTCGGCACCCACGTCGGCGCCCTTGGTGAAGATGCCGCCTCCCAGGCGCGCAAAGATCGAGATTAGCGACGAGCCAAACGCAAAGCCGATCAGCGGGTTGAGCAGGGTGGCCAGGTTGGTGGTGGGGTTGTGGTTGCCGTTGCCCGCCAAAAACCAGTAAAAGCCCGTAACGCCCAGCAGCCCGAGCCCCACCACCAGCATGCCGGTGATGGCCCCGCCCCGAAACGCCACATCCAGCGCCGGGCCAATGCCTTGCGTAGCGGCCTGCGCCGTGCGCACATTGGCGCGCACCGACACGTTCATGCCGATGAAGCCGCAGGCGCCCGAGAGCACGGCGCCCAGCACAAAGCCCACGGCGGTGGTCACATCCAGAAAGATTCCGATGAGGATGGTGAGCACCACACCCACGACGGCAATGGTCTTGTACTGGCGGGCGAGGTACGCGGCGGCTCCGGCCTGGATGGCCGCCGCGATCTCTTGCATGCGGGCATTGCCCGGGTCTTTGGAAAGGATCCAGCCTCTGGCCCAGATGCCGTAAGCCACGGCAATGAGCCCGCAGACGAGCGCCAGGATGAGAGGGGATGTCAGTGCTGAACTTGCAGCCATTCAATTCTCCTTGGGGTGTGTTGCACGAAGGGGGACCAACGCATCGGTGGCATCCCCGCTGCGTTGCTTCCTCGTGCTCCCCATGCGTTTCGCGGCAGGAGTCGATTGGCCAACAGGCCCAATTTACAGGCAAACGCCAGCTTGCAAGCCGCCAGAAAGGGGCGTGCGCCTAAAATCAGGGTTAATCCCGACACAGGTGTGCGCAAACGCTGCACGGACCGTTTCGCGGGTTGCCGTTTTCAAACCACTATCCAAAGACATGTCCCTCAACAACGTCCCCCCAGGCAAGAACCTCCCCGACACTTTCAACGTGGTCATCGAAATCCCGATGAACTCCGACCCCATCAAATATGAGGTGGACAAGGAATCGGGCGCCATCTTCGTGGACCGTTTCATGACCACGGCCATGCACTACCCCACCAACTACGGCTATGTGCCGCAGACGCTGTCGGGCGACGGCGACCCGGTGGATGTGCTGGTGATCACGCCTTACCCGCTGCACCCCGGCGTGGTGGTCACTTGCCGCCCTCTGGGCATCCTGATGATGGAAGACGAGGCCGGTGTGGATGGCAAGGTCATTGCTGTGCCCACCTCCAAGATCCTGCCCATGTACGACCATTGGAAGACCATTGACGACGTGAACGCCATGCGCCGCAACGCCATCGCCCACTTCTTTGAGCACTACAAGGACCTGGAAAAAGGCAAGTGGGTCAAGGTGCTGGGCTGGGAAGGCGTCGATGCCGCCAAGAAGGAAGTCAGCGACGGTGTCGAGGCCTACAAGAAGACGCAGGCCTGACGGCGAAGGTTTTGAATGAAATTGGCCGCTAGCGCTTGTCCATAAAGCGCTAGCAGCTATCAAAAAGATACCGAAGCGGTATCGCCATCAAAGCATGCGAGTAGCAGTACCCGCATGCTTTTTTGTTCCCCCATGGCATGCCGCCCACAGGGGAAAGCCCGCTTTGCGCAGGCAAGCGCACTGGTAGACTGCATTCGGTTACAGATAAGCGGTGGTGCGCCTTGCACGGGTGCGTATCGACTTGCTGATGAGGCTCCCACCAAGAGCCGCTTTAGTGCCTGCGGGCAACGCAATGTGAAGGGTGATTCATGAAAGTTTCCGATCTGCGCATCGGCGTCAAACTGGGTGCCGGATTTTTGGCCGTGGTGCTTTTGACGACCTTGCTGGGTGTGATTGCACTGGTGCAGATGTCTCGCATCAATGCCAACGCCGAAGAAATTGCCACGAACCTGCTGCCCAGCGTTGAAAAGACGGGGGATCTGCGCGTGCTCTTTAACCGCATGCGCCGGTCCGAAGCGGGCATGGTCACCTCGCGCAGCATTGTCGAGGTCAAGGCGTTTTCAGAGCAAGTGGACTTGCGCGCCAAGGACATTGCCGCACTCGAAATCACTTATGAACCCCTTTTTACAACACCTGAGGAGCGCGAGGTGTTTGCGGCTTACCAACAGCGCAAGGCCGAATATGCCTTGCTGCAGGCCAAGCTGGTAGAGATTGCCAACGGCGTGGACTTCACCACGGCCGAGACGCTGGAGCTGACCGGCGACGCGTTGGCCATGGTCTACGCTGGTGAATCCGAAACCGCCTTTGTCGCCGTGGCCGAAACACTGGGCCAGATGCAAAAGCTCAATGCCGACAACGCACTCAAGGCGACCGAAGCTGCCCGGCAGGTCTTCAACGTGGCGCGTGCATCGTTGCTGGTCACGCTGGCCGTGTGTGTGGTGCTGGCCGCCTTGCTGGGCGTGGGCATCACGCGCGCCGTTACCCGCCCGGCCGGTCACGCCGTGCGCGCTGCCCGTGCGATTGCCGAAGGCGACTTGACCACCGAAATGCCGCCCGGCGGCAAGGACGAGATGGGACAGTTGCTGAATGCGCTGCGCGACATGCGCGACAACCTGGCGCGTGTGGTGTCCGGCGTGCGCGGCAACGCCGAAGGCGTGGCCTCCGCCAGCTCACAGATTGCCTCGGGCAACAACGACCTGTCAGCGCGCACAGAGCAACAAGCCAGCGCTTTGGAAGA
This sequence comes from uncultured Gammaproteobacteria bacterium, assembly GCA_947085645.1. Taxonomy (GTDB): domain Bacteria; phylum Pseudomonadota; class Gammaproteobacteria; order Burkholderiales; family Burkholderiaceae_C; genus Acidovorax. The sequence goes on along the minus strand of CAMTXG010000002.1, from coordinate 46 downwards.
AACCGCAGCCTCCATGGAAGAGCTGGGCTCCACAGTGCGCCAGAAC
>CAMTXG010000001.1:0-38851 GCA_947085645.1 uncultured Gammaproteobacteria bacterium | reverse complement strand
CCATACGGGACTACATAGATCGCCACAATCAGGACCCCAAGCCCTTTGTGTGGCGCAAAAGCGCCGACACCATCCTGGCATCTGTGGCCCGGGCGGCCAGTTCTATTATTTGATGCTTACTTCTGAGACACCACACTAGTGCAGTGTTTCACGCTATCTGGCATATAAAAAGGCGTCTTTTCGCCCCTGGCGGCGTTGCAAATCCTCGCGATACACCCGGTATCGCTCCGGTTTGCGCCTTGCCAGTGCCAAAAATCCATCCTTTTTATTTGTGCCATCAAGCATGCAACACTGCACTTGACACCGTTCGCTCACGCCGCGTGTGATGAAAATTCAACACCGCACCCGCGCTCCAGCGTAGAGTGGTGGAGTGAACTTCTCCACCACCCTCCCCAGCGCCGAGAGCGCGCAAGAACGCCGTGCGCTGCAGCAATGTGTCGTGCAGGCGCTGTCCCAATGCCTTCCTGCCCATGCACTCCTGTGGCATTCGGAAGACACCACCCCTTACGAATGCGATGGCCTCACGGCCTACCGGCAGCGTCCGCTCGTGGTGGCCCTGCCCGAGAGCTACGACGAAGTGCAAGCCGTGCTTCGCACCTGCCACCAGCTCAACGTGCCCGTGGTGGCACGCGGCGCCGGCACCGGGCTGTCTGGCGGCGCTATGCCCCACGCCATGGGCGTGACGATGTCGCTGGCCAAGTTCAACCGCATCCTCAGCCTCAACCCCGAAAGCCGCACCGCCGTGGTGCAGTGTGGCGTGCGCAACCTGGCGATCAGCGAGGCGGCGGCACCCCACAACCTCTACTACGCCCCCGACCCCAGCAGCCAGATCGCCTGCACCATCGGCGGCAACGTGGCCGAAAACTCGGGCGGCGTGCATTGCCTGAAGTACGGCCTCACGGTGCACAACGTGCTCAAGGTCAAAGGCTTCACGGTGGAAGGCGAGCCCGTCGAATTTGGCAGCGAGGCCCTGGACGCCCCCGGCTACGACCTGCTGGCCGCCGTGATCGGCAGCGAGGGCATGCTGGCCGTGACCACCGAGGTGACGGTCAAGCTCATCCCCAAGCCCCAACTGGCGCGCTGCATCATGGCGAGCTTTGACGACGTGCGCAAAGCGGGCGACGCTGTGGCCGCCGTCATCGCCGCCGGCATCATCCCCGCCGGGCTGGAGATGATGGACAAGCCCATGACCGCCGCCGTGGAGGACTTTGTGCACGCAGGCTACGACCTCACGGCCGAAGCCATCCTGCTGTGCGAGAGCGACGGCACGCCCGAAGAGGTGGAAGAAGAAATCGGCCGCATGAGCGAGGTGCTGCGCGCCGCAGGCGCCACCGCCATATCCGTCAGCAACGACGAAGCCGAACGCCTGCGCTTTTGGAGCGGCCGCAAGAACGCCTTCCCCGCCAGCGGCCGCATCAGCCCCGACTACATGTGCATGGACTCCACCATCCCACGCAAGCGCCTGGCCGACATCCTGCTGGCCATCCAGGAGATGGAAAAGAAGTACCAACTGCGCTGCGCCAACGTGTTCCACGCGGGCGACGGCAATCTGCACCCTCTCATCCTGTTCGATGCCAACGATGCCGACCAGCTGCACCGCTGCGAACTGTTTGGCGCGGACATCCTGGAGACCAGCGTGGCCATGGGCGGCACGGTGACGGGCGAACATGGCGTGGGCGTGGAGAAGCTCAACAGCATGTGCGTGCAGTTCACGGCCGAGGAGAACGCGCAGATGTTCGGGCTCAAGCACGCGTTTGACCCGGCGGGGTTGTTGAACCCGGGGAAGGTGATTCCCACGCTGAACCGGTGTGCGGAGTACGGGAAGATGCTGGTGCGCGGCGGGCAGATCAAGCACCCCGACCTGCCCCGCTTCTGACGCCCCATGAAGCCGCTGCAGGGCCTGGCTTTTCTGCTGCTCATGCAGTCGGCCGGCGAGGCGTTGTCGCACTTTCTTGCGCTGCCCGTGCCGGGGCCGGTGGTGGGCATGGTGGCGTTGCTGCTGGCGCTGCGCTGGGCGCCCGTGCAGCAGGCCGTGGCACCTGCCGCCACCTTTTTGCTCAATCACCTGTCGCTGCTGTTCGTGCCCGTGGGCGTCGGCGTGATGACGCACTTGGCCCTGCTGAGCGCGTACGGCCTGCAGCTCATCGTGGTGATTGTCCTTTCCACCTGGATCGGCATGGCCGTGACGGCGCTGGTGTTGCGCCTGTGGCAGTCCACACCCACACCCGAGGCGGGCGACGATGCCGAACTTCGTTGAACTGTGGGTGTACCTCGCGTCGGCCCCGCTGTTCGGGCTGACGGCCACGCTGGCGGTCTACGTGCTGGCGCAGGCGCTGTCGGTGCGCTCGGGCCACGCGCCGTGGGCCAACCCGGTGATGCTGTCGGTGGTGGTGTTGGCCGCTCTCATGCTGGCCACCGGCACCGCGTATCCCACGTACTTTGCAGGCGCCCAGTTCATCCACTTCCTGCTGGGCCCCGCCGTGGTCGCACTGGGCTGGCCCCTGTGGCAACGCCGCGCAGCCTTGCGCGCGCGCTGGGGCCGGCTGGTGCTGGCCTCGCTGGCCGGTGGCACTGCGGCGGCCGTTAGCGCCGTGGGCCTGGGCTGGGCGCTGGGCCTGCCCGGTGACGTGCTGATGTCCCTGGCTCCCAAGTCCGTCACCGCCCCGGTCGCCATGGGCGTCGCCGCACAGATTGGCGGCGTGCCCGCGCTGGCCGCCGTGTTCGCAGCGCTAACGGGCATGGTGGGGGCGCTGTCTGCGCGCTGGTTGTTTGGGCTGATGCGCTTGCCCACTGATGCTGAGGGCATGGCGCTGCGGGGGTTTGCGTTGGGCACCGCGTCGCATGGCATTGGGGCGGCACATGCGCTGCAGGTGCATGCAGAGGCGGGGGCGTATGCGGGGTTGGCATTGGGGCTGCAGGTGGTGTTGGCGGCGGTGTTGATGCCGTTGGTGTTTCGGTTGTTTTGAGAGCAAAATCGGGCTCTAGCGCTTATCCATCAAGCGCTGTTAGCTATTTTTTTCGTAGCGACCCCCGTTCGGGCTGAGCCTGTCGAAGCCTGGGCTGGTGCGCTGATCTGGCCGTGTGCCGTTGCGTAGGGCGGAGGCCGGGAGTCGCCCGGCATGCGAGTAACTTTCTTTTGCGTCGCCAAAAGAAAGTCACCGAAGAAAAGGCGACCCCGCTGTCTGCGTCCCTTCGCTTCGCTACGGGCAACCAGCGGTGCTCGCAGGCGGGGTGCGTCGCAGAACTCGCTGCGCGCTGACGCGCTCCGCTCAAACAACTGCGACGAGCCAGACCACGATGCATGTGTGTCCTTCGGCACACATGCCACCCCGTCCGCTGCGCTCCTCGGCGCATACAGAGGGGCTGCGGAGAGAACATCCCTTCGGGCGCTTGCGCCCGCGAAACTGGGCCGAGCGAAGCAATGGCCCGTGTGGCTGTTCGGATGTTGGATGTTCGGCTGTCCCACCCCTGCTGGCTGCGCCTGCGGCGGGGCGGTTGCGGGGTGAGCATGGGCGCCCTAGCGCGCATGCCTCGTGATCAAGCTCGCCGCAGTTGTCTGAACGAAGCTGCAAAGCAGCGCAGTGAGTTCTGCGGCGCACCCCGCAACCGCCCCGACGCAGGTCGCCCCGCAGCGCAGCGAAGGGGTCGCAGACTGGGGGTCGCCTTTCTTTTGGGTACTTTTCTTTGGCGAAGCAAAGAAGAAGTACCCCGCCCGCCGGGGCGAGTCCCGGCTTCCGCCCATTGCACAGGCACGCCGCCAAACCAGCAGACAAGCCCAGGCTTCGGCAAGCTCAGCCCGAACGGATGAGATGGCGCCCCGGCTTCGACGGGCTCAGCCCGAACGGTTGGTGGGGAGCGCTCAGCCTTCGGCAGGCTCACCCGCCCACCACCGCCCGCCAAACATCCCCCGCGTGCGACACCGCAAACAGCACCAGCCCAATCAACCCACCCACCACCGTCCCATTGATCCGGATGTACTGCAGATCCTTCCCGATATTCACCTCAATCAGATCCGTCATCTCCTCGGTATCCCACCGCCGCACCGTGTCCTCAATGTGCTGTGCAATGAACGCTGACACATCCGGCGCCAGCCCCTGCACCCAATGCTCCAGCCGGTCGTTCAGCGACTGCCGCAGCGCCGCATCCCCCGCCAGCGACTGGCCCAACCACAACCCGAGCTTGCCCACCTGCCGCGCCAGCACCGAATCCGCATCCGTCAGGTCACGCTGCAGCGCGCCGCGCAGGTCCAGCCACAGTGTCTGCACATAGCGGGCCACCGTGGCATCGGTCTGCAAATAGGTGCGGATCTCTTCGCCTTTTTGCGCCCACTCGGGGTCGTTCTTCAAGCGGTCGATAAAGCGCTGCACCACCGCATCAAACTGCGCGCGCAAGGCGTGCTGCGGGTTGGCGGCCACGTCGGCCATCACGCTCTCCAGAGCGCGGGCGAGCATGGCCGAGCCCTTGTCGCCCAGCCAGTCGGTGGGCAACAACTTCTCGGTGCGGGGGTGGTCCTTTTTCAGCCAGGCTACGATGGTCTGAGCCACCCAGGCGCGGGTCTGCTCGTTCTGCAGCAGCTCGATGAGCTTGGCCAGCACGTCGTCCAGCAGCGCCTGGTGGCGGCCGTTGTGCGTGAGGGTATCCAGCACCGCAGCCAGGGCGCGGGACAGGTCGATCTGCCCGATCAGCGTGCGCGCGGCTTTCTGGATGAAGCGTTCCACCTGCGCGTCCTGCACCGTCTCCAGCGCAGCGGAAACCAGTCGTGTGGCCTGGTGCCCCAGCAGCGCGGTGTTGCCCGGCGCCAGCAGCCATTGCGCCAGGCGGTCCGCCGGGTCGTGGCGGCGGATCAGCGCGACCAGCGAGGGCACATCCAGAAACTTGTCGCGCACAAACGTGGCCAGGTTGCGGCCGATGCGCTCCTGGTTGCGCGCAATGACCGCAGTGTGCGGAATCGGTAAACCCAGCGGCTTGCGAAACAGCGCCACCACTGCAAACCAGTCGGCCAGCGCGCCGACCATGGCGGCCTCGGCGATGGCCTTGATGCAGTTGAGCAGCAGGCCGCGTTCGACCACGCTGGTGGCGATGAACACCGCCGTCACCAGCAGCAACAGGCCCAGCGCCTGCCGCTTGGCGCGGCGCAGCGCGCGGTGCGCGGGGCTGAGCTCAGCGCGGGTCATCGCCGTTCGCGCACAACCGGTACAGCGCGCCTGCGCTCACGCCCCTGGAGGCAGTCAGGCTGCCGCTGCAATCTGGTCCAGCGCCTTCGACAGATGCCCCACCGTGCGGTCCACGTTGTGCCATTTCTCCAGGCCAAACAGGCCGACGCGGAAGGTCTTGAAGTCCGGGCCTTCGTCGCACTGCAGCGGCACGCCTGCGGCCGTCTGCAGGCCCACTTCCATGAACTTCTTGCCGTTCTGGATGCCGGGATCGGTGGTGTAGCTCACCACCACACCGGGCGCCTTGAAGCCCTCGGCCGCCACACTGGGGAAGCCACGCGATTCGAGCAGCGCGCGCACCTTGGCGCCCAGTTCGATCTGCTCGTCGCGCACCTTGGCAAAGCCGTATGCACGCGTCTCGGCCATCACCTCGCGCAGACGCACCAGGGCGTCGGTAGGCATGGTGGTGTGGTACGCGTGCTGGCCGTTTTCGTAGCCCTCGGCGATCTGCATCCACTTCTTGAGGTCGCACGAGAAGCTGCTGCTGGTGGTGCCCTCGATGGCTTCGCGCGCACGCTCGGACAGCATCACCATGGCGCAGCAGGGCGAGCCGCTCCAGCCCTTTTGCGGTGCGCTGATGAGCACATCCACGCCCGTGGCCTGCATGTCCACCCACATGGCGCCCGACGCCACGCAGTCCAGCACAAACAGCGCGCCCACATCGTGCGCCGCGGCCGTCACGGTGCGGAGGTAGTCGTCGGACAGAATGATGCCGCTGGCCGTCTCCACATGGGGGGCGAACACCACCTTGGGCTTTTCAGCACGGATGGTGGCTGCGACTTCGTCGGCCGGGCATGGCGCCCAGGGCGCCTGCGGGCCGCTGCCCTTCTGGCGCGCCTTGCACACCATGGAGCCACCGCCCAGCCCTTTGTCGGCGTCAAAGATCTGCGTCCAGCGGTAGCTGAACCAGCCGTTGCGCACGATGAGCACCTTTTCCTGGTTGGCAAACTGGCGCGCCACCGCCTCCATGCCGAAGGTGCCGCTACCGGGGACCAGCACGGCGGTGTGGGCGTGGTAGACCTCTTTGAGCGTGCCCAGAATGTCCTGCACCACGCCAGTGAAGCGCTTGGACATGTGGTTAAGCGCGCGGTCGGTGTAGACCACCGAAAACTCAAGCAAACCGTCGGGGTCGATATCGGGCAGCAGTCCGGGCATGGTGAAAAGTCTCCGTCAAACAGGGCGCCACCCCGGTGCGGGGCGGGCTAGGCGGGGCAGCTTAGCATGCAGTGCCGCGCCTCGCAGGCGCTTACCAGGTGTCGATGAAACGGGTCGCGACAGGCCCCATCTGCGCCGACGCCAGCCCGCGCGCCAGCCACGCCCGCGTGTCTGCCGGGTCGATCACCGCGTCGATCTCCAGCGTGGCGGCCATGTGCATCGCCTCGCCGTTGGCGTAGGACTTGGCCAGGAGTTTGGCGAACAGTGCGTCGCGCTCGACGCCCTCGGGCAGTGCCCCCAGCTCTTTGCGAAAGCCCAGGCGCACGGCGCCTTCAAGGCCCATGGCACCGAACTCGCCCGTGGGCCATGCCACGGTGAACACCGGCGCATGAAAGCCCCCGGCAGTCATGCCCATGGCGCCCAGGCCGTAGCCCTTGCGCAGCACCACGCTGAAGGTCGGCACGCGCAGGCTGGCGGCGGTGACGAACAGGCGGCTTACATGCCGCACCTGGGCCGTGGCTTCCACCTCGGGGCCGACCATGAAGCCGGGGGTGTCCACCAGGCTCACGATGGGCAGGCCATGGGCGTTGCACAGCTGCATGAAGCGCGCTGCCTTGTCGGCCGCATCGGCGTCAATGGCGCCGCCCAGGTGTTGCGGGTTGTTGGCCAGCAGGCCCACGGGGCGGCCTTCGATGCGCGCCAGCGCCGTGTGGATGCCTGTGCCGAAGCCGGTGCGCAACAGCAGCAGGCTGCCTTCGTCCACCAGGCCAGCCATCGCTGTGCGGGTGTCGTACACGCGCAGCCGGTTCTCTGGCACCACAGACCGCAGGGCGCGTGCGTCCGCCGCCGTCCATGCACCAGTGCGCCCCTGGAAGAACGACAGGTAGTGCCGCGCGGCGGCCACCGCCTCGGCCTCGTTCTCCACCAGCACGTCGATCACGCCATTGGTGTGCTGCACACTGCTCGGGCCGATCTGCTCAGGCTTGAAGACGCCCAGGCCACCGCCTTCGATCATGGCCGGGCCGCCCATGGCAATGCAGCTGCCGCGCGTGGCAATGATCACGTCGCTGCAGCCCAGCAGCGCCGCGTTGCCCGCAAAGCAGCGCCCGGCGGCGATGCCGATGACCGGCACCTGGCCCGACAGCGCCGCGTAGCTGGCGAAGGTGTGCACATGCAGCCCCGCCACCACAGGCATGTCGGTATCGCCCGGGCGCCCGCCACCGCCTTCGGCAAACAGCACCACGGGCAGCTTCTGCGCCAGCGCGATGCCGAGCATGCGGTCGGTCTTGGCATGGTTGCGCGCGCCCTGGGTGCCAGCAAGCACAGTGGCGTCGTAGGACATGACCACGGCGCGGGATTTCTCGTCGCCAAACAGCGCGCCGTTGATGCAGCCAATGCCCGTGACCATGCCGTCGGCGGGCGTGTTGGCAATGAGGTCCTCCTTGCTGCGGCGGCGGGCCTGCGCGGCGATGGCCAAGGCACCATATTCGATGAAGCTGCCGTCGTCGCACAGGTCGGCAATGTTCTCGCGCGCGGAGCGGCCGCCTTGGGCGTGGCGCTTGGCCATGGCGTCGGGGCGCGCGGCGTCGAGCGTGAAGGCGTGGCGGTCGATCACGCGTTGCAGGTCGGGGCGGATGTGGTCGGGGTCGTGCGCAGCGCGCCCCTGCACTTGCACATCGGCCGCATCGTCCACCGCATCCAGCACCAGCAGCGGCTGGCCCTGCGCAACGTAGCCACCGGCCACGGCCAGCAGCGCACATACGCGGCCCGCGTGCGGTGCCAGCAGCACATGCTCCATCTTCATGGCTTCGAGCACGGCCAGCTCGGCGCCCGCAGCCACCACATCGCCCTCGGTCACGCTCAGCTGCACCAGGCGCGCGGGTATGGGGGCGAGCACGGCGCCTTCGGGAGCGGGCGCTGATGAGTTTGAGTATTTTTGGCCGCTAGCGCTTGATGGATAAGCGCTAGCAGCTATGTTTTTAGAAGCATCCAGCAATTCAGGCAACACGGATTCCAGCCAGCGCGTGTGCACCTGCTGGCTTTCCATCTCGGGCCGCGCAGCCAGGGCCTGCAGCAGCGCCAGGTTGGCGGCCACGCCTTCGATCCGGCACTCGGCCAGAGCGCGCTGCGAGCGGCGCAGCGCATCCGCAAAACGCGGGCTGCGCGTGTGCACGATGAGTTTGGCAAGCAGCGTGTCGTAGTGTGGCGACGGTGTGGCGCCGGCTGTGCCGTGCGTGTCCACGCGCACGCCGGGGCCTGCGGGCAGGTCAAAGCGGCTGAGCGTGCCGCTGCCGGGGGTGGCGCCGCCCTGTGCGTCCAGCGTCTCGGCGTTGATGCGCCACTGAATCGCAAAGCCTTGCACGGCGGGGGGCGCGGCGGGGTCAAGGCCGATGTCCCGCAGCGTGCGGCCCGCCGCCAGCGCAATCTGCGCCTGCACCAGGTCCACGCCCGTGACCTCTTCGGTGATGGTGTGTTCCACCTGCAGGCGGGGGTTGCATTCGATGAACACGAAGGGCAGGTCGGCGGAGGCCAGGTCCACCAAGAATTCGAAGGTGCCCAGGCCTTCGTAGGCCACGGCCCGCGCCATGGACAGGGCCGCAGCGGTGAGCGACAAGCGCAGCGGCGCGGGCAACGACGGGCTGGGCGCGATCTCCACCACCTTCTGAAACCGCCGCTGCAGCGTGCATTCGCGCTCGCCCAGCGCCATCACCTCGCGCCCATCGCCCAGCACCTGCACCTCGATGTGGCGGGCGTTGGACATGAGGCGTTCTACATACACGCCGTCCACGCCAACCGCGGCCTGCGCCTCGCTGCGGCAGCGCGCGTAGGCAGCGGGCAACTCATCGGCCGACGCCACCGCACGCATGCCGCGCCCGCCGCCCCCGCCAATGGCCTTGATCACGATGCCTGCATGGGCGTGCTGCACAAAGAAGGCCTGCGCCTCGTCCAGCGACACCGCGGCCTCTGTGCCGGGCATCAGCGGCACACCGCAGCGCTGCGCCAGGGCGCGGGCCTGTGCCTTGTCGCCGAACAGTGCCAGCTGCTCCGGCGTGGGGCCGATGAAGCGCAGCCCGGCAGCGGCGCAGGCGCGGGCGAAGTCGGCCCGCTCGCTCAAGAAACCATAGCCCGGGTGCACCGCATCGCAGCCCTGCGCCTTGGCAATGTTGATGAAGCGCGCACCGTCCAGGTACGCCGCCGGGCCGGTGGCGTGGAGCGCCACGGCGCTGTCCGCAGCACGGACATGCGGGCTGGCGGCATCGTCGTCGGCGTACACGGCCACGTTGGCGATGCCCAGGTCACTGAGGGCGCGCACCACACGCAGCGCAATCTCACCCCGGTTCGCAACGAGGACTTTGGTAAACAGGGCGCGGTCGGTCATGGCGGGCTCTCAACAGTGGGCAGGCAGTGCGGTGCATTCTGGCGGCGCCCCGCCCGCGCGGTTGGCAAACGAGCGACAGCCGCCTCAGCGCCGACCCGAGGACGGCCGCCGCAAAAAACCCCGCGCCACAGCCGCGGGCCGCCCGCCGGTACCATGCCGCTTTGCTTTTTCTTTTGCCTTCAGGACGCCCATGCCCGACTTTCGCAGCGACACCGTCACCCAGCCCACGCCCGCCATGCGCGAGGCCATGTTCAAAGCCCCGCTGGGCGACGATGTGTTTGCCGACGACCCGTCGGTGAACGCGCTACAGGACCATGCGGCTGAGCTGCTGGGTTTTGAGGCCGCGTTGTTTGCTCCGTCAGGCACGCAGACCAACCTCATCGCTTTGTGGGGCCACTGCCAGCGCGGTGACGAGGCCATCGTGGGCCAGAGCTGGCACACCTACCGCTGGGAGGCGGGCGGCATGGCGGTGCTGGGCTCCATCCAGCCACAGCCGGTGGAAACGCAGCCGGACGGCACGCTGCGCATTGCCGACATCGCCGCCGCCATCAAGCCCGACGACCCGCACTTTGCGCGCACCCGCCTGGTGGTGCTGGAGAACACGACCGGCGGCCAGGTACTGCCCACGCCCTACGTCGCCGAAGTGGCCCAGCTGGCACGCAGCCGCGGGCTGGCGATGCATCTGGACGGCGCGCGCATGTTCAACGCCGCCACGGCCAATGCCGCGCGCAATGGCACGGATGTATATACGGAAGCGCGCACGCTGTGCAGCCACTTTGATTCGGCATCGCTGTGCCTGAGCAAGGGCCTGGGCGCACCCGTGGGTTCGCTGGTGCTGGGCACGCGCGACTTCATCCGCCAGGCGCGCCGCACGCGCAAAATTCTGGGCGGCGGCATGCGCCAGGCCGGTGTGCTGGCCGCTGCGGGCCACTACGCGCTGCAGCACCATGTGCGGCGCCTGGCCGACGACCACGCCAATTTGGACCGACTGGCGCAGGGCTTGGCTGAAGCCAACCGCAGCCACCCGGTGCTGCAGGGCCGCATCACGGTGCTGCCGTGGCAGACCAACATTTTGTTCACCGACCTGCATGCCGATGTGGCGCCCGCGTTTGTGGCCTGGCTGGCGCAGAACCATGTGCGCGTGACGAGCAGCCTCTACGGCGGTGCCACGCGCCTGCGCTGGGTGGCGCATCTGGACGTCAGCGAAGCGGATGTGACAACAGCGCTGGACTGCGTGGCCGGTTTTTCGCTGCCCGCTTGACCCCTGGGGCGGGACGGATGAATCAGGCTGTGGGGTAAGAGCGGCCGCCGAAGACACCGGTGCCAACGCGGACCATGGTGCTGCCCGCCTGGATGGCGGCCTCCAGATCGGCCGTCATGCCCAGCGACAGGGTGTCAAAACCTTCCAGCCCGGGTTCGCTCAGCGAAGAAATCTGATCAAAAAGCCTTCTAGCGCTTGTATGGAGTGCCAGTTGCGCTTCGAAATCAGGAGCATGATCAGGAATGCTCATGATTCCCCGCGCCTGCAGCCGTGGCAGTTCTGCCACAGCGCGCAATAGCTCCAGCGCCTGTTCGGGCGCCACGCCCGACTTGGTGGCGCCACCGTCCACATTCACCTGAATACATATCTGTAAGGGCGGCAAGTGGCCTGGGCGCTGGTCCGACAGGCGCTCGGCGATCTTGAGCCGGTCCACGGTGTGCACCCAGTCAAAGTGCTCTGCCACCAGCCGCGTCTTGTTGCTCTGGATGGGGCCAATACAGTGCCATTGCAGCGTCACGCCCGGGAGGGACACTGGCAGCGATGCGCGCAGGGTGAGGATCTTGTCCACGCCCTCCTGGACGTAATTCTCGCCAAAGGCGCGCTGGCCTGCGGCAGCGGCCTCCATCACGGCATCGGCACCAAAGGTCTTGGAAACCGCAAGCAGGGCAACGTCGGCGGGGCTGCGGCCAGCGGCGGTACACGCTTGCGCCATCCTGCCCAGAACCTGTTGGAGGTTGTTAGCAATCGTGGTCATAATGATTAGCAAGCGTACCAAACGATAGAGGGACTCCGTGGACATTACCCAACTGCTCGCGTTCAGCGTCAAGAACAAGGCCTCCGACCTGCACCTTTCGGCAGGTTTGCCGCCCATGATCCGGGTCCACGGCGATGTACGGCGCATCAACGTCGATGCGCTGGACCACAAGACGGTCCACGGCATGGTGTACGACATCATGAGCGACTCCCAGCGCAAGACGTATGAAGAGTTTCTGGAGGTCGACTTCTCGTTCGAAATCGAAGGCTTGGCCCGTTTCCGCGTCAACGCCTTCAACCAGAACCGCGGCGCGGCCGCCGTGTTCCGGACCATTCCGAGCAAGATCCTCACGCTGGAGCAGCTCAACGCCCCCAAGATTTTTGGCGACCTGGCTTTGAAGCCCCGCGGCCTGGTGCTGGTCACGGGCCCCACGGGCTCGGGCAAGTCCACCACGCTGGCGGCGATGGTCAACTACCTCAACGAAACCGAGTACGGACACATCCTCACGGTGGAAGACCCGATCGAGTTCGTGCATGAATCAAAGAAGTGCCTGATCAACCAGCGCGAAGTCGGGCCGATGACGCTGTCGTTCGCGGCAGCACTCAAGTCCGCACTGCGCGAAGACCCGGACGCCATTCTGGTGGGCGAAATGCGCGACCTGGAAACGATTCGCCTGGCCATGACGGCGGCGGAAACCGGCCACTTGGTATTTGGCACGCTGCACACGTCCAGTGCCGCCAAAACCATCGACCGGATCATTGACGTGTTCCCGGCAGAAGAAAAGGAAATGGTCCGTTCCATGTTGTCCGAGTCGCTGCAAGCGGTGATCTCGCAGACGCTGTGCAAGACCAAGGACGGCTCCGGCCGCGTGGCCGCGCACGAAATCATGCTGGGCACCAGCGCCATCCGCAACCTGATCCGCGAGGCCAAGGTGGCGCAGATGTACTCCACCATCCAGACCAGCAACAGCGTGGGCATGCAGACGCTGGACCAGAACCTGACCGACCTGGTGCGGCGCAACATCATCAGCCCCGCAGAGGCACGCGGCAAGGCCAAGATTCCAGAAAACTTCCCTGGCTGAACCTCGCACGCACACACCCTACAGAATTTTGCGGCCCCCGATGGGCCGCACACCGGAGCGATTTATGAAAGGCATCTTGAGCCTTCTGAAAATGAAGACCCGTGGCGGCAAGCCTGCGGACGACCACACGGATTCCGTGCTGTTTTCCACCGCATTTGCGGGCCAGGGCGTGGACGATTCGATGCTGGTGCCCTGGGAGGCCCGCGCTGTCGAAGTGGGCGCCAAGCGCCTGCCCACCAGCCGGGGTGGCAAGCTGCTGCAGGGCCTGTGGGCCAAAGACAAATACATGGCGCACCTGGACAAGGACGCCGTGGAGCGCATGGAGCGCTTTTTTGAATTTGCGGCCATTCCGTCCAACCGCGATGTGATCCGCCAGGATGAATACGGCAACTTCATGGTGGTGCTGCTCACCGGCACCATTGCGGTGGACCGTGTGCAGCCCTGGGGCGAACAACTGCGCCTGGCAGAGACGCGGCCCGGCGACATCCTGGGTGAAATGTCGCTACTGGACAGCGGTATCCGGTTTTCGGCCTGCACCACGCTGACAGACTGCGAAATCGCGGTGCTGAGCGCCGAAGCCATGGATGACATGATGACCAAAGACCCGCAGCTGGCCGCCAGCCTGATTGCGCTGCTGGCCCGCAAGCTGTCGCTGCGCCTGCGCGTGGTGAGCGCCCGTCTGAGCGACAACCAGAAATGATGTCCCGCACCAACCTGAATGACCGTCGTACTGACGAACACCCCCGGGAGAAATTCTGATGGAACGCGATCAGGCCAGTAAATTCATCAATGACCTGCTCAAGTTGATGGTGAGCCGCAACGGCAGCGACTTGTTCATCACGGCCGAGTTTCCCCCCGCCATCAAGGTAGACGGCAAGGTGACCAAGGTGTCACCCCAGCCGCTGACACCCAACCACACGCTCACGCTGGCCCGCGCCGTAATGAGCGACAAGCAGGTGGCAGATTTCGAACGCACCAAGGAGTGCAACTTCGCCATCTCGCCCGCAGGCATCGGCCGCTTCCGGGTCAACGCTTTCATCCAGCAAGGCCGGGTCGGCATGGTGATGCGGACCATTCCGCTCACATTGCCCACCATTGACGGCCTGGGTGTGCCCCAGGTGCTCAAGGAAGTGACCATGGCCAAGCGGGGCCTGTGCATCCTGGTGGGTGCCACAGGCTCGGGCAAGTCGACCACGCTGGCCGCCATGGTGGACTGGCGCAACGAAAACTCGTTTGGCCACATCATCACGGTGGAAGACCCGATTGAGTTCGTTCACCCGCACAAGAACTGCGTGGTCACGCAGCGCGAAGTGGGCCTGGACACCGACAGCTGGGAAGCTGCCCTGAAGAACACGCTGCGCCAGGCGCCTGACGTGATTTTGATGGGCGAAATCCGCGACCGCGAGACCATGGAACATGCCGTGGCGTTTGCCGAGACCGGCCACCTTTGCCTGGCCACCCTGCACGCCAACAGCGCCAACCAGGCGCTGGACCGGATCATCAACTTCTTCCCTGAAGAGCGCCGCGCGCAGCTGCTGATGGACCTGTCGCTCAACCTGCGCGCCATGGTGTCGCAGCGCCTCATCCCCAAGCAGGACGGCAAGGGCCGTGCGGCAGCGGTGGAGATCATGCTCAACACGCCGCTGATCTCGGACCTGATCTTCAAGGGCGATGTCTCCGAGATCAAGGAGATCATGAAGAAGAGCCGCAACCTGGGCATGCAGACCTTTGACCAGGCGCTGTTCGATGCGTATGAAGCCAACGTGATCAGCTACGAAGACGCGCTGCGCAATGCCGACTCGCTGAACGACCTGCGCCTGCAGATCAAGCTCAACAGCCAGCGCGCCAAGTCGCCCGACCTGGCCCAGGGCACCGAGCATTTCGCCATAGTGTGACAACCCCCTGAGCGGCTACGCCGCTTCCCCCTTCTCTCGCGCTGCGCGCGGGAAGGGGGACGACGCCAGTGGCCTGGCAAAGCCAGTTCCACTGCGTCCGCTGGCCTAGGCCGCGCCAGTTTCAAACGCTGTCCCCGTGGCAGCTTCTATTTGAGAACCAATACATGCCAAGCACCAACCCCCGCAACTACGACGCAACCCCTTCGCGCAAGCTCGCCTTTTTAGGCCTGGGTGTGATGGGCTACCCCATGGCAGGCCACCTGGCACTGGCGGGCCATGAGGTCACGGTGTACAACCGCACCACTGCAAAATCCATAGCATGGTGTTCAGATTACGCAAGCGCTATAGCCCCAAAACATGCCAAAATCCCGCGCGAAGCGGTGGCCGGGGCGGAGCTGGTGTTCTGCTGCGTGGGCAATGACGACGACCTGCGCTCTGTCACGCTGGGGGCCGATGGCGCTTTTGCAGGCATGAAGCCCGGCGCGATTTTTGTGGACCACACCACGGCATCGGCCGAAGTGGCGCGCGAGCTGTATGCCGCCGCCCAGGCCTTGGGCCTGCAGTTTGTGGACGCCCCCGTGTCGGGCGGCCAGGCCGGTGCGCAAAACGGGTTGCTGACGGTGATGTGCGGCGGCGACGCCTCGGCGTTCGAGGCGGCTCAGCCCGTGGCCATGGCGTTCTCGCGCGCGTTCACGCTGCTGGGCGGCAGTGGCTCGGGCCAGCTGGCCAAGATGGTCAACCAGATCTGCATCGCCGGGCTGGTGCAGGGCCTGTCGGAGGCGGTTGCCTTTGGCCAGAACGCGGGGCTGGACATGAAACAGGTGCTGGATGTGATCGGCAAGGGCGCCGCGCAGAGCTGGCAGATGGACAACCGTGGCAAGACCATGGTGGACGGCAAGTTCGACTTCGGGTTTGCCGTGGACTGGATGCGCAAGGACCTGGGCCTGGTGCTCGACGAAGCCAAGCGCAACGGGTCGCGCTTGCCAGTCACCGCGCTGGTGGACCAGTTCTATGCCGACGTGCAGCAGATGGGTGGCTCCCGCTGGGATACGTCGAGCTTGATCAAGCGGTTGAAATAGCCCCCTGAGTCGCCTGAGGCGCCCTCCCCCAAAGGGGGACGCACCCAGTGGCCCGGCAGAGCCGGCTCCACGGCCGCGCTCGCTGGTGACGCGCCAGTTTTGTGCCGTGGCGCGCGATGCCGAGATCCAATAAAGAAACTCCCCGCCTACACAGCGCGGCCCGGGACTTTTAGGCCGCTGGTGGTGTGAAGGTGGCCGCCCTCAGCCTCCGACGGGCTTGGTGTTATCCGTAGTAACGGGCGCAGGTTGTGGCGCGATGCGGCGCAGCTCTTCTTCCGACACGATCTCGAACACGCGCACGACCTTGCTCACGCCGGTCACGCCGCGCGCAACGTCAGTGGCACGGTTGGCTTCACGCTGGGACACGCGCCCCATCAGGTAGACGACGTTGCGCTCGGTCACCACCTTGAACGCATTGGCCGAAATGTCCTTGGCATCCACCAGGCTGGCGCGCACCTTGCCGGTGATGAATGTGTCGTTGGAGCGCTGGCTCAGGCTGGTGTTGGGCATCACCGCCAGGTCGTTGACGACCGACCGCACATTCTCGACGCCAGACACGATCTGCTCCACCGTCTGGCTGTCTTGGGCAGAGCGCGCCTCGCCGGTCAGCAGCACCTGGCGGTTGTAGCTGGTGACGTTGACATGGACGCGATCACCCAGCGTTTCGCGGATGCGATTGGAGGCGCGCAGCTCAATCCCCTCGTCTTCCACCTGTGTGCCCGCAGTACGACGGTCAAGGACCATCACACTGCCCACCACGGCCCCGCCAATGATCAGCGGAGCACAGGCCGACAGACCTGCAGCCAGCGCGGAGACCGCCAGCACGGTGCAGACGGTGCGGTGCAGCGGGTGAAAGCGGGATGCGGGGCGAGTAAGGGTCATGGTTGGCTTCATAGCGGATTCTCCTGTTCACCAAGTAACTGGGCGTCTACGCCATCGCTCAGGCAATGCAGCACCAGAGCGTGGACTTCACGCACGCGCGCGGCGCGGTCGTGCGGCACGCTGATCAACACATCGGTTTCACGCAGCATGGCAGCCAGCTTGCCGCCATTGCGGCCCGTCAGCACCACCACCGTCATGTCGCGCTCGTGGGCGGCTTCAGCGGCGGCGAGCAGGTTGGCGTCATTGCCAGTCACCGACAACGCCAGCAGCACGTCGCCAGCCTGGCCCAGCGCGCGCACCTGGCGGGCAAACTGCTGCGCCGCATCGTGTGTACCGGCAGCGGCGGTGAGCAAGGTGCTGTCAGAGGTCAGGGCCAGCGCGGCCAACTCGGGCCGGTCACGCTCGAAGCCTGCCACGCAAAAGGCTGCAAATTGCTGCGCCTCGGCGGCAGAGGGCCCGTTACCACAGGCCAGCACCTTGCCGCCGCTGGTGACACAGGCCAGAACCGCCTGCACGGCAGCGACGATGGGGTGGCTCAGGGCTTGCGCGGCCTGGTACTTCAGGTCGGCGCTGTCGATGAAATGCTGTTGGATGCGTTGCTCAAGCATAGGGGTCCGATGATACCCGTGGGGTGTTACAGCTTTTGTAGCAAACCGTAGCGGCCAGTGTTGATTTAGCAGCCTTGCCCGCCCTTTAGAAGGCGTTCACTGCGCGTCGAACGCCGCCTTGAGCCACTGCACCGAATCCTCTACCAGCACCACGTCGAACCGGCATGGCGGCGGTGACGGCAGGCGCAACAGGTAGTGCCGAGCGGCAAAGACGATGCGCTGCTGCTTGGTCTGGCTGATGCTGCCCCCGGCGCCCCCAAACGCGCTGCTAGCGCGGCTGCGCACCTCCACAAACACCAGCGTTCCGTCCCGGTCATGCATCACCAGGTCAATCTCGCCACCGCCCCGCCCGGGCGTCCGATAATTGCGCACCGCCAGCTTCAGCCCTGCCGCCTGCAAATGCGCCAGGGCCTGGTCTTCTGCCACGTTGCCGCGCTGGCGTGTGGTGGTGGCGCTGGCGGTGCCCGCGCCCGGCGCGGGCGTCGGCGGCATTCTCTTTCCAAGGAATTTCATTGAGCGCATCTTTCGCTTCAGCCCTCGATGCCGCGCGCGAAGCGGCGGCTCTCCAGCATTATCCGCAGGGCGCCCTGTACGTGGTGGCCACGCCGATTGGCAACCTGGCCGACATCACGCTGCGCGCGCTGCACGTGCTGCAGATGGCCGACACCGTGGCCTGCGAGGACACACGCCACACTCAATCGATGCTGCGTGCGTATGGCATCGACAAATCGACATCGCAACTGCTGGCCCTGCACCAGCACAACGAGGCTGAGGCTGCAGAGAACGTGGTGCTGCGCCTGCAACAAGGCCTGCGCGTGGCCTATGTGAGCGACGCGGGTACGCCTGGCGTGAGCGACCCGGGCGCGCGCTTGGTGGTGGCCGTGCAGTCTGCGGGCCTGCGCGCTGTGCCGCTGCCCGGCGCCAGCAGCATCACCACCGCGCTGAGCGTGGCCGGGGCCGTGGCGCACAGCCACGAACACGGCGGGTTTGTGTTTGCGGGTTTTTTGCCTGTGAAAAGCGCCGAGCGCGCCACCGTGATCCAGCAGCAACTGGCCAACGAGCCACGCTGCGTAGTGCTGCTGGAAGCCCCCCACCGCATCGGCGAGCTGGCGCAGGCACTGGCCGCGCTGGGCGAGCGCCCCGTAACACTGGCACGCGAGCTGACCAAGCAGTTTGAAGAAGTCACCACCCAGCCCGCCCACGCACTCACCGCCTGGCTGGACGGATCACCCCAGCGCTCGCGCGGCGAATTTGTGGTGCTGCTGCACCCGGTGCCCGTGGCCACCGACGGCGGTGAAAGCTTGCGTGTGCTGCGCCTGCTGCTGCAGGAACTGCCCCTGAAAACGGCTGTGCGGCTGGCGGCCGATATCTCCGGCGCGTCGCGCAACGTGTTGTATGACACGGCGCTGGGCTGGAAGCGCGACGGCACGGGGAAAAACGCCGAAGGGGACGACGCGGCTGATTGAGCCCTTGTTTTGGGATTCCGATCCGATGAGGTGCTGGCGTCACCCAGCCGCTAGCGGGTCAATCAGTCAATCAACGACCAAAAAATATCAGTCAAATTGACCTTTATCGCTTATCAATAAAGCGCCAATAGCTATCTATTTTGCAGCAATCAACCGCGAATTCGTTTCGCACGGCGGCATGCTTCAGCCCGACACCGCCAAGCCTGCGGCCACACCACCAAACAGGTCACCCTCCAACTGCGGCGTGTCAGGAAACGCGGCTTTCAGTGCGTGCCGCAGCGGCCGCAATGCGGACGAGCCGCCTGTCAGATAGATCGCTTCCAGCCCCTGGGCCGACAGGCCTGCCTGCTGCAGACATTCCTGCGCGCACGCCACCACCTGTTCCAGCGGCTGCGACAGGTACCGCGCCAGCCCCTGGGGCGTTACTGCGGCATCGAGCCCCGGCTCGATCCAGTCGAGCGCCATGGGCGCATCCGCATCGCCCAGCGACGCGGCAATCTTGGCCTGCTCTACCGTGTTGGCCATGCGGTGCCCCAGGCGTTCGTTCAATACCCGCATCAGCCGCGCATGAAGCTGCGCGTCGGCATAGTCCGTGCGCAGGTTCTGCGCGTCACGCAGCGCGCGCGGCGAGTACAGCCACTGGATCAGGTGCCAGGTCGAGAGGTCAAAAAACACCCGGCTGGGTACCTCGCGCCCGGTCGGCCCTGTGTGCCGAAAACCCAGCAACGGCATCAGCAGATCCAGGCTCAGGCGGCGATCAAAATCCGTGCCGCCCACATGCACGCCTGTGGTGGCAAGTACATCGCCGCTGCGATCAGCCCGCTCCATGCGCTGCGGCCCCAGGCGCACCACCGTAAAGTCCGACGTGCCCCCGCCAATGTCCACCACCAGCACCAGCGACTCGCGCTCGATGCGCTGCTCATAGTCCAGCGCGGCCGCAATGGGCTCCAACTGGAACGATATGTTCTCGAACCCCGCGTCCACCGCCGCCTGGCGCAAGGCATCTTCGGCCTGCTGGTCGCGGTCGGTATCTCCGTCCACAAAATGCACCGGCCTGCCCATCACCACCCGCCCCGGCATGCCGCCCAGCTCATCGCGGGCCTTCTGGGCCAGCATGCGCAGAAACAGGCTGATGATGTCCTGGTAGCTCACAAGCTTGTTGTGCACCGCTGTCTTGTCCTGCAGCAGCGCGCTGCCCAGAAGGCTCTTGAGCGACCGCATCAGCCGCCCTTCGGTGCCCGCCAGATACTGCCCCACCGCATCCCGCCCAAAGTGCGTGCGCTGGTCTTCGGTGTTGAAGAACAGGGCCGTGGGGAGCGTGTGCGCATCCCCCTCCAACGCAATCATCCGCGCCCGCCCAGCGCCCTGGCGCACCGACATGGCGGAATTGGAGGTACCAAAGTCGATACCGAGGGTGGTGTCCTTCAGAAGAGGCATGGGTCAAATGGCGAACGATGGGAGGATTCAAGGCAGACATCCGTCCACCCAGCGCATTTCCGACGCCAACGTCAGAAACTGCGACAGAAAACAAAAAAGCGACCTTGTGAGGGGTCGCTTGTTTTGCAATTGCCCCACAAACCTGTTGATTTGCAAAGCAATTTATTTGGTGGCCTGGGGCGGAATCGAACCACCGACACAAGGATTTTCAATCCTCTGCTCTACCGACTGAGCTACCGGGCCTAAGCCTCAAATTATAACCAGAAAAATATGCACTTTTGGCAATGCGGCACAGAAATTAGTTGCGCTTGCCGCGACCCAGATCGACACCCAGCTGGCGCAGCTTGCGGTACAGGTGGGTGCGCTCAAGCCCGGTCTTCTCGGCCACGCGGGTCATGGAGCCGCCTTCGCGGGCAAGGTGAAATTCGAAATAAGCCTTTTCAAAGCCGTCGCGCGCCTCTCGCAGGGGGCGGTCCAGATCAAAGCCTTGGTGGGCATGGGGGCCGGTGTCCACACCAGCCAGCACGGCCGAAACGGCGGGCAGTTGCGAAAAGGTAGGGTCGGCGGCTGCCTGGGCGGGCACCTGGACAGCGACAACGGGCGCTGCCTGTTGCGCGGTATTGCGGGCCAGACCCTGCTCCACGGCTTTGAGGAGCTTTTGCAGTGTGATGGGTTTTTCGAGGAACGAAAAAGCCCCGATGCGAGTAGCCTCTACCGCCGTGTCGATGGTGGCGTGGCCACTCATCATGATCACGGGCATGGTCAGCACGCCCGCTGTGGCCCACTCTTTGAGCAGTGACACCCCGTCGGTGTCTGGCATCCAGATGTCCAGCAGGACCAGATCGTACGTGTTGCCTGCCCGGGCTGCACGCGCTTGGGTCGCATTCTCTGCGAGGTCCACGCTGTGACCTTCGTCGTTCAGGATTTCCGACAGCAGATCACGTATGCCGAGCTCATCGTCGACCACCAGAATGTTTGCCATGTGTATTGAAGCGCCTTGGGGGTACTGGGGCGGTGTTGTTATGCCGCCACCGCTGATTCAGGGGCGAATGATAACGACACTTGGGCTCCGCGCACCACGCCGTCTTCGGTCCGGTTCGACAGGTCGATGCGTGCGCCATGCTCGTCGGCGATCTTTTTGACCACCGCCAGTCCGAGCCCGGTGCCGCGCGGTTTGGTGGTGACATAGGGTTCAAACGCACGCTGAAGGATGTGCGGAGGAAAGCCCGTACCACGGTCCGACACAGTCAGGCGTACACGGCGCGAGGACTCACTCCAGCGGGTACTGATGCGAACGGGGTGCAACACTGCAGCGCTGCCTGCGAGCACCTGCATCGTGGCGTCTTGCGCGTTTTGGAGCAGGTTGTGAACCACCTGGCGCAGTTGCTGTGCATCACCGGCTATCGGGGGGCAGCGCGGGTCCAGATCGGCCTCTACAGCGACTGTCGCGTTTTCTTCCCCATACAGATGCAGCACATCGGCCACCAGGGCGTTGAGGTCCAACGCGTGCAATTCGGCGGCGGGCAGACGGGCGTAGTCGCGGAACTCGTTGACCAGCCGCTTCATCGCATCGACCTGGTCAACGATGGTTTTAACTGACTTGACGAGGATGGCCTGTTCGGGGCCTGGCAGTTTGCCCGTGAGCTTCATCTCAAGCCGTTCGGCAGACAGCTGAATGGGGGTGAGCGGGTTCTTGATTTCGTGTGCAAGGCGGCGCGCTACCTCGCCCCAGGCCTGCGCGCGTTGTGCAGAAACGATTTCAGAAATGTCGTCAAAAACCAACAGCCGGGAGGCATCGGGCAGCTCGGCCCCCCGCGCAACGAGGCTGGTAGCGTGTTGCCCAGCTCCGCCCGACGACGCATGCAGCTCAAACGGTTGCTGCCAATGGTCTAGCCCATGGCGTTCGTGGTCACCCAGAAATGCGTCGAAATGGCGCTGAACAGACCCCGCAAACTCGGCCAGCCCCGGGGCGTCTGACAGGGCCCGCCCCTCGTACGCCGCCAGGGGCGCTCGCAGGATGCGGGTGGCGCCAGGATTGGACGAGCGGATGATGCCCTGCGCATCCAGCACGATGACCCCTGCGGTCAGGTTGTCCAAAATGGTCTGCAGGTTGGCCCGCGCGGCGTCTACCGCCCCCATGCTTTGCTCCACAGCCTGCCGCGCGTCTGAAAGTTGCTGCGTCATGAGCGCAAAGGACCGCGTCAACCCCCCGATTTCATCCTTGCCCTGCAGCGCGGCTTTGGGGCTCAGGTTACCTGCGGCCACCTCACGCACTCCTTCGGCCAGCACCAACAAGGGTCGCGCAAGCTGGTTGCCCAGCAGCACCGCCAGAAGCACCGCGCCAAACACGGCAAGGAACAGGCTGAGCGTGAGCGTGCCGACGTACATGCGGCGCAGCCCTCCACGGGCCAGCGCGCGCTCTTGGTACTCCCGATTGGCTTCCTGCACCGCAATGGCGTTGGCCACCAGCGCCGTGGGCAAGGGCAGCGTGGCCTGCAGATAACGCGGCTCTACCAACAGGCCCACGCTGGCGCTACTGACCAGAGCCAACACTTTCACGCGGGCATTCTGGGCGGCGGCGGGGTCAGCGATATCGTCCAGTCCCTCAATCTGCGCCATGGCGCGCTGCTGCCGCACCGTGCGCAGCAGTGGCACGCCTGGCTTTTCAGGGTTCAGGCTGAAGCGCGACTGCCCGGCACTGGCGACCGCCTGCCCGGCGGCGTTCCACAGCACCACGTCGGTAGCACCGAGCTGGTCACGAATGCGCTCCAGCACCAGCCCGGCAGCCGCATCGGGCACCTGGGCCAGGCTGGCGCTGGCGTTTCGGGTCTTGGCCGCCATGTCGGCGGCCAAAGAGTCGAGCGACACCCGGGCCAGGTTCACGCCTGCAGACAGGGCGCCCTCCACCTTCACGTCAAACCAGCTTTCAATGGACCGCGTGACGAACTGGTAAGACACCACATAAATCAGCAACCCCGGCAGCAACCCCACCAGCCCGAAGATGGCCGCCAGCTTGACTAGGAGGCGGCTGCCAAACCGCCCTTTGCGCAGGCGCATGCCCAGCCGCACGGCCACCCACACCAGCACGGCCAGCAGCAGCAGCGCGACCAGGACGTTCACCCCAAACAGCCAAGCGTAGTTGCGCTCGTACAGGGCCCGGTTATTGGTGGCCAACGTGAGCAGGAACATCAGGACCATGCCGATGGCCGACATGATGGCCGCGCCCACACCTACCGCCCAGCGCACCGCGCGCGACTGCCGCGCCGCCGCGTGGGCTGTGGCAGAGGCTGCGGGCGGCGAGGTCGACGAGGGGTTAGGGTTCACTTGGCGGACTCTGCTGGCAGGCGCTGGCTGCGTGAAACGAGCAGATTCCAGCCCGAACGCCCCACCGCACCGATCTGGAAGGGGCGCGGAAGCTGCGACATGTCCAGCCGGAACCGGAAGTTCACCGTGTGCACCGAATCTCCCTCGATCACACGGCCATCAGCAATCTTCCACCGAGAAATACGCTGAATGGCGGCCAACGCGTCTGCATATTCGTCAAAATTTTGCCCCAAGGTCACGCCCAGACCGCTGTTGGTGATGGGCACCGACGAGATGTTCAGTCGCCAGCGGCGCGTCAGTGGCTGGTAACTTAGCCGCAGATAACGGGTTGTTTCTGCAACTTGGCGGTCAGACCAGTACCAACGGTCACGCAGGACCTGGGCCTCTGCCACAAAAAACATCGGAATGCCCTTGTACAAGGCGTCTTCCGCAAGCTCGGGCAACACAAACTGCATGGTGGTGCCCAGATACAAGCCGTCTTCGGTGCGCTCCAGTCTCAGCTCGCTGACCTCTGCGGTGACGGCTTCGGCGGCCGATGCCACTGGCACCAATATGAAGCATGACCAGAACAACACCAGCGCAAAAACTCCAGCCCAACGGGCTCCAACGAGCTCATTGCGTCGATTTTTGCAACAGTGCGTAAAAAAATCCGTCGTGATCACCTGACAGATTGTCCTGGACAGGACTGTCCTTGTCCGTATTGCCGGGAATTAAATGCCCGGGCGACGGCAGCAATTGCGCATCGGTGTTGTGCGCAAGAAACGTTTGGACCTGGGCATCCCCCTCTGCGCGGAACACAGAGCAGGTGCAGTACAGCAGGCGGCCCCCCGGGCGCACCAGCGGCCACAGCGCGGCCAGCAGCTTCGCTTGCAGGGCAGCCAGTTGCGCTATGTCGGTTTCGCGGCGCAGCCAGCGCACATCCGGATGCCGGCGGACGATGCCTGATGCGGTGCAGGGCGCATCCAGCAAGATGGCATCGAACGGCACGCCGCCACAATGCTGCTGCCACCAGTCCTGCGGGCGGGCAGCGTCGGCAACGAGCACCTGCGTGCTCAAGCCCAGCCGCTGCAGGGTTTCGCCGATGCGCGCGCTGCGTGTGGAGTCGATCTCCAGCGCTGTCACTTCCATCGGCGAGTCCGCGCCGGCCAGTTCCAGCAAGTGGGCCGTTTTGCCCCCCGGTGCGGCGCAAGCGTCCAGCACCCGCAGGGATTGCGAAAGGTCCAGCCCCTGCAGCAATAGCGGGGCCGCCATCTGCGCGGCCGCATCCTGCACAGACACCCAGCCCTGCGAAAATCCTGGCAGGGTGGTCACAGGCACCGCCTGGTGCATCACCAAACCTGCTTCGCCCACGACGTCGAAATCAAAATTGATAGCTGTTAACGCTTGCTGGTATTGCGCTAGAGTGCATTTTTGCTTGTTAACCCGTAGCGCCATGGGCGCGCGGGTGTTGTTGGCGCGAAGGATCTGCTCCCAGTCTTGCGGGTGGTCTTTGCGCAAACGTTCGATCCACCACAGCGGATGGTTCCAGCGCGCCAACGGCTCGTTGTCGGTGCTGGCCACCAATGCGTCGCGCTCGCGCAAGAACCGGCGCAGGCAGCCGTTGATGAACGACGCCTGCTTGCGGGTGGCGGGGTTTCGCTTGGCCGCTTCGACAGCCTGGTTCACCAGCGTGAACGGCTCGTACGGCGATTCGAGCGGGTTCCAGCACAGCGCCAGCGCGGTACACAGCAGTGCATCAGCGGCAGGCGGTGGATTGCGCTCGACCAGACAGCGCCGCAGCGCTTCTGCACGCCCGGCGTGGCGAAGCACCTGAAACAACAGCGCCTGAACGCCGGGACGAACGGCGGTGTCTACCGCGGCCAGCGCCGCCGTGCCCGACTGACCCGCACGCACGGCCTGCAATGCGCCCGCAACACCCAGCAGTTGTTGCCACAGCGCAACGGGCTGGGCGCCGCCGGGCTTTCCGCCCGGCTGAGGGCTGCGGCCTACAACCAGGGGGCGCGCCGGCCGGGCGCCACCGTCTGTGGCTCGTGGCCGGGGGTTGGAATGGGCGGACTGGGGCGCGCCTGGAGGAGGTTGACTCATCGTGATCCTAGAAGCGGGCTACAGCCCACGAGCCGCCTTGAAGCCAAATACCCAGGCCAGGAGACTGGCCGGAAATTGCGCGATGGCGGCGTTGTATTGCGCAACTGCGTCGTTGAAGACGCGCGCTGCCTGGTCGTTTTGAAGGGCGTGTTCATCCCACCGCACATGCCACACCGAAGGCGTCGGTGCAGCAGGTACCGCATCGGCATTCGCAGCATCTTGCTCCCTGCGTGCAGCACTCTGCCATGCCGCTTGCAGCGCTACGCGCGCTGCAGTCAGCGCGGCCACCGCATCACCGGCCAGAGGGCGGGCACGCGCCACCGCCAGACATGCGCTCAGCTGGGTTGTGGCCCCTTGCAGCGTTGCAATTTCCTGGTCCGGGCCATCCTCCAGGAGCGCGCGCTGCACCGCATGCGCTGCGCTGAACTCACCCATTAATGCTATGAGCCGCACCATGTGTGCGTCAAAACTGCCAAAGGCCTGAGCCACGGCCGAGCGCAAGCGCATCAGGCGGTTGTAGGCCCCGAGGGCCCAGAACGACACGACGGCAAATGCCATCCAGAAAAGGGGCGATGACCACATGCACTGTTGTCGTACGCACCGGTAGGGCACGGTCCGACCCGAAAAATTAGAACGAAAAATCCGTGTTGCATAAAAAACGCTCCCGGCCTGCCGAGAGACAGGGCGGGAGCGTTTAGTGACTGCCCGGAGGCTTAGTCAGCTGCGGCGTCTGAGGCCGTGGCGCTGCTCACCACTTCGCTCGCATCGCCCTGGGCTTCCATTTCGGCAGCTTCGGCTTCAGCAATGGCGCGGCGTTCGGCATCGTCCATGGCGTCCTTGGCTTTGCGCGCCTGGTGGTAAGCCATACCGGTACCGGCAGGGATCAGACGACCCACGATCACGTTTTCCTTCAGACCACGCAGCTCGTCGCGCTTGCCCATGATGGCGGCCTCGGTCAGCACACGGGTCGTTTCCTGGAAGGACGCCGCCGAGATGAACGAGTCGGTCGACAGCGATGCCTTCGTGATACCCAACAGCAAATTGCTGTAGGTCGCAGGGATCTTACCGTCGGACTGCAGCGCATCGTTGGTGTTGAGGATCTCGGAGCGCTCGACCTGCTCGCCGCCGATGTAGTTCGACTCGCCAACGTTCTCGACCACGACACGGCGCAGCATCTGGCGAACGATCACCTCGATGTGCTTGTCGTTGATCTTCACGCCCTGCAAGCGGTACACGTCCTGCACTTCATCGACGATGTAGCGCGACAGCTCTTCGATACCCAGCAAACGCAGGATGTCCTGTGGATCGGCCGGGCCATCCACAATCGACTCGCCCTTGTTCACCACCTGGCCTTCGTGCACCAGGATGTTCTTTTCCTTGGGCACGAGTTCTTCAAACACGTGGCCTTCAGGATCAGTGATCTGCAGGCGAACCTTGCCCTTGGTTTCCTTGCCGAACGACACGGTACCGGTCATCTCGGCCAGCGTGCCCTTGTCCTTGGGCGTGCGGGCTTCGAACAGCTCGGCCACGCGGGGCAGACCGCCGGTAATGTCGCGGGTCTTCTGGCCTTCGACCGGAATACGCGCCAGCACTTCCCCGGGGCCCACGTCCTGGCCGTCGCGCACCTGGATCAGCGCGCCGACCTGGAAGCCGATGGTCACCGAGTGGTCGGTACCAGGGATCTTCACTTCGTTGCCCTGGGCATCGATCAGCTTGACCTGAGGGCGAACCACCTTGGCAGCACCGCGGCGCTTCGGATCGATCACGACCAGAGTGGACAGGCCGGTAACTTCGTCGACCTGCTTGGCGACAGTGAGGCCTTCTTCAACGTTCTCGAATTTCGCGGTGCCCGCGAACTCGGTGATGATGGGTCGCGTCAGCGGATCCCAGTTGGCGAGGATGGTGCCTGCCTTGATCTGCTGGTCGGCCTTGACAGTCAGCGTTGCACCGTAAGGCACCTTGTGGCGCTCACGCTCGCGGCCATGCTCGTCGTGGATGATGATCTCACCCGAACGCGCAATCACCACCAGTTCGCCCTTGGTGTTGCTCACGTAGCGCATCGTGGCATTGAAGCCGATCACGCCGTTGGACTTGGCTTCCACGCTGGACGCGATGGCTGCACGCGAAGCTGCACCACCGATGTGGAACGTACGCATGGTCAGCTGCGTGCCGGGCTCGCCGATGGACTGGGCAGCAATCACACCCACGGCTTCGCCGAGGTTGATCAGGCCGCCACGACCCAAGTCGCGGCCATAGCACTTGGCACACAGGCCGTAGCGGGTTTCGCAGGTCAGCGCAGTGCGCACCTTCACCTCGTCCACACCTGCGGTTTCGAGCCCTTCGATGATGTCTTCGTCGAGCATGACACCCGCCTCAACCAGCACCGAGCGGTTCTCGGGGTGCAGCACGTCTTCAGCAGCCGTGCGGCCCAGCACGCGGTCGCGCAGCGATTCAATCACTTCGCCGCCTTCAACAATCGCGCGCATCAGCGAGCCATTGGAAGTGCCGCAATCTTCCTCGGTCACAACCAGGTCCTGCGTCACGTCCACCAGACGGCGGGTGAGGTAGCCGGAGTTGGCGGTCTTCAGCGCCGTGTCGGCCAGACCCTTACGGGCACCGTGGGTGGAGATGAAGTACTCCAGCACGTTAAGACCTTCGCGGAAGTTCGCGGTAATAGGCGTTTCGATGATCGAGCCGTCTGGCTTGGCCATCAGACCCCGCATACCAGCCACCTGGCGAATCTGGGCGGCGGAGCCGCGGGCACCGGAGTCGGCCATCATGTAGATGGAGTTGAAGGACTCCTGGTCCACTTCGTTGCCGTGGCGGTCTGTGACCTTCTGCTTGGACAGTTGGGCCATCATGACCTTGGACACTTCGTCGCCAGCCTTGCCCCAGATGTCCACCACCTTGTTGTAGCGCTCGCCAGAGGTAACCAGACCGGACACATACTGCTGCTCGATCTCTTTCACTTCTTTTTCGGAGCGCTCGATGATGCTGGCCTTCTGTGGAGGCACCAGCATGTCATCAATCGCGATCGAGATACCGGCGCGCGTTGCAAGACGGAAGCCGTTTTGCAGCAGCTTGTCCGCAAACACCACCGTCTCCTTCAAACCGCACTTGCGGAAGGACACGTTGATGAGCTTGGAGATTTCCTTCTTCTTCAATGCCTTGTTCATGTTAGAGAACGGCAGGCCCTTGGGAAGAATTTCAGACAGCAGTGCGCGGCCAGCGGTAGTTTCCACGAGCGAGGTCGACGGCACGAATTCGCCAGTTTCCTTGTCCTTGGTCCACTCGGTCATACGCACCGTGATCTTGGCAGCAAGCTCTACTTCGCCTGCATCCAATGCACGTTGTACTTCGCCTGTGTCGGCGAATACCAAGCCTTCACCCTTGCCGTTGATACGGTCACGGGTGGCGTAGTACAGACCCAGCACCACGTCCTGCGAAGGAACGATGGAGGGTTCGCCCGACGCGGGGAACAGCACGTTGTTGGAGGCCAGCATCAGCGTGCGGGCTTCCATCTGCGCTTCCACCGACAACGGTACGTGAACGGCCATCTGGTCACCGTCGAAGTCGGCGTTGAAGGCCGCGCAGACGAGGGGATGCAGCTGGATGGCCTTGCCTTCGATCAGGATGGGCTCAAACGCCTGGATACCCAGACGGTGCAGCGTAGGCGCACGGTTGAGCATCACGGGGTGCTCTTTGATGACCTCTTCCAGGATGTCCCACACCACGGGGGTGCCGGATTCGACTTCCTTCTTGGCGGCCTTGATCGTCGTCGCGATGCCCATGGCTTCGAGGCGCGAGAAGATGAAAGGCTTGAACAGTTCCAGAGCCATCAGCTTGGGCAGACCGCACTGGTGCAGCTTGAGCGTTGGGCCCACGGTAATCACGGAACGACCGGAGTAGTCCACGCGCTTGCCCAGCAAGTTCTGGCGGAAACGGCCCGACTTGCCCTTGATCATGTCGGCCAGGGACTTCAGGGCGCGCTTGTTGGCGCCCGTCATGGCCTTGCCACGGCGGCCGTTGTCCAGCAGCGAGTCGACGGCTTCCTGCAGCATCCGCTTTTCGTTGCGGGCGATGATTTCTGGGGCCTTCAGCTCCAGCAGGCGGCGCAGACGCGAGTTGCGGTTGATGACGCGGCGGTACAGGTCGTTCAGGTCGGAGGTCGCAAAGCGGCCGCCGTCCAGCGGCACCAGCGGACGCAGGTCCGGTGGCAGCACGGGCAGCACTTCGAGCACCATCCACTCGGGCTTGATGCCCGATTTCTTGAACGCCTCCAGCACCTTCAGGCGCTTGGCGTTCTTCTTGACCTTGACTTCAGAGCCCGTCAGGTCACCGCGCAGGCGCTCAATCGACAAGTCGATGTCGATGGATTCCAGCAGGTCCTTGATGCCTTCGGCGCCCATCTTGGCAACGAACTCATCGCCGTATTCCTTGGTCTTGGCGTCGTAGTCGTCCTCGCTCATGATGCTGAACTTCTTCAGCGGAGTCATGCCGGGGTCCGTGACCACATAGGCTTCAAAGTACAGCACGCGCTCGATGTCGCGCAGCGTCATGTCGAGCACCAGGCCAAGGCGCGATGGCAGCGACTTCAGGAACCAGATGTGGGCGCAAGGTGCAGCCAGATCAATGTGGCCCATGCGCTCGCGGCGCACCTTGGTCTGTGTGACTTCAACGCCGCACTTTTCGCAGATCACGCCGCGGTGCTTGAGGCGCTTGTACTTGCCGCACAGGCACTCGTAGTCCTTGATGGGGCCAAAAATCTTGGCGCAGAACAGGCCATCACGCTCCGGCTTGAACGTACGGTAGTTGATGGTTTCAGGCTTCTTTACTTCGCCGAAAGACCACGAACGGATCTTTTCGGGCGAAGCCATGCCGATGCGGATGGCATCAAAATGCTCATCCGGCGTGAATTGCTTGAACAGGTCGAGTAGCGATTTCATGGTGACTCTTTCCTTTTCTGCTTAGGAGCGTTCCAGCTCGATGTCCAGGCCCAGCGAACGGATTTCCTTGACCAGCACGTTGAACGATTCCGGCATGCCGGCTTCGATGGCGTGTTCGCCCTTGACGATGGACTCGTACACCTTGGTACGGCCCACCACGTCATCGGACTTCACTGTCAGCATTTCCTGAAGGACGTAAGCGGCGCCGTAAGCTTCCAGCGCCCACACTTCCATTTCCCCGAAACGCTGGCCACCGAACTGCGCCTTGCCGCCCAGCGGCTGCTGCGTGACGAGCGAGTAGGGACCGGTCGAACGGGCGTGCATCTTGTCGTCCACCAGATGGTGCAGCTTCAGGTAATGCATGTAGCCGATGGTGGTCGGACGCTCGAAGCGCTCGCCCGTACGGCCGTCAAACAGGTAAGCCTGTGTGCGCGTGGGCGTGAGGCCTTTGCGCTCGGCGATGTCGTCTGGGTAGGCGATCTTGAGCATGTCCTTGATTTCTTCTTCCGAAGCACCATCGAACACTGGGGTGGCATAAGGCACACCGTTAGTCAGGTTGGCTGCCATGGCCATCACGTCGTCATCGCTGAGCAGCGACAGGTCTTCCGTGCGGCCGCGCGAGTTGTATACCTCTTCGAGGAACTTGCGCATTTCAGAGGCCTTGGCCTGCTCCTGCAGCATGTTGCCAATGCGTTGGCCAATGCCCTTGCCAGCCCAGCCCAGGTGGACTTCCAGCACCTGACCAATGTTCATCCGCGAAGGCACGCCCAGCGGGTTCAAAACGATGTCGGCAGGGGTGCCGTCGGCCATATAGGGCATGTCTTCGACCGGAACGATCTTGGAAACCACACCCTTGTTACCGTGGCGGCCGGCCATCTTGTCGCCAGGCTGCAGACGACGCTTGACGGCCAGGTACACCTTGACCATTTTGAGCACACCCGCTGGCAACTCGTCGCCTTGCGTGAGCTTCTTGCGCTTTTCTTCAAAGGCCAGGTCGAAGCTGTGGCGCGTTTGCTCCAGCGCGTTCTTGATGGATTCAAGTTGCGTCGCGACTTCGTCTTCCGCCGGGCGGATGTCGAACCAGTGGAACTTCTCGACGGAGGACAAATAGGCCTTGTCGATCTTCGTGCCCTTGGCCAGCTTTTGTGGGCCACCGTTAGCAACGCGGCCGGTCAGCAGCTTTTCGATACGGTCAAAGGCATCGGCTTCGACGATGCGCAGCTGGTCGTTCAGGTCCAGGCGGAAACGCTTGAGTTCATCGTCGATGATCTGCTGGGCGCGCTTGTCGCGCTGGATGCCTTCGCGGGTGAACACCTGCACGTCGATCACAGTGCCTTGCGAGCCCTGGTCTACGCGCAACGAGGTGTCCTTCACGTCGGAAGCCTTCTCGCCGAAGATGGCACGCAGCAGCTTCTCTTCGGGCGTGAGGGTGGTTTCGCCCTTGGGCGTGACCTTGCCGACCAGCGTATCGCCGGGCTGCACTTCAGCGCCCACGTAGATGATGCCGGACTCGTCCAGGCGGTTCAGTTGCTGTTCCGACAGGTTCGGAATGTCGCGCGTGATTTCTTCGGCGCCCAACTTGGTGTCGCGCGCCATGACCACCAGTTCCTCGATGTGGATCGAGGTGTAGCGGTCTTCCGCCACCACGCGTTCGGAGATCAGGATCGAATCTTCGAAGTTGTAGCCGTTCCAGGGCATGAACGCGATCAGCATGTTCTGGCCAATGGCGATTTCGCCGAAGTCCGTCGATGCGCCGTCGGCAATCACATCCCCCTTGACCAGCATGTCGCCCTTCTTGACGATGGGGCGCTGGTGGATGTTGGTGTTTTGGTTGGAGCGCTGGTACTTGATGAGGTTGTAGATGTCCACACCCACTTCACCGGCCAGCGCTTCCGCGTCGTTCACGCGCACCACGATGCGGGTCGCGTCCACGTAGTCCACGATACCGCCGCGGGTCGCAGTGACCACCGTGCCCGAGTCCACAGCAGCCACGCGCTCGATGCCCGTACCCACCAAAGGCTTTTCAGGGCGCAGCACAGGAACAGCCTGGCGCGACATGTTGGCGCCCATCAGCGCGCGGTTCGCGTCATCGTGCTCCAGGAACGGAACCAGCGACGCAGCCACCGACACGATCTGCGCGGGCGACACGTCCATGTACTGGACACGGTCCGCGCCGCACAGAATGGATTCACCCTTCTCACGCGCGGACACCAACTCACCCGTCAGGCGACCTTCCTTGTCGAGCACGGCGTTGGCCTGCGCGATCACGTACTTGCCTTCTTCAATGGCTGACAGGTAGTCGATGTCCATCGTCACCTTGCTGTCGACCACACGGCGGTATGGAGTTTCGATGAAACCATACTCGTTGAGGCGGGCGTACAGGGCCAGGGAGTTGATCAGGCCAATATTCGGGCCTTCAGGCGTTTCGATAGGGCACACGCGGCCGTAGTGTGTCACGTGCACGTCACGCACTTCAAAACCTGCACGTTCGCGGGTCAAACCGCCTGGGCCCAGTGCGGAAACACGGCGCTTGTGCGTAATTTCGGCCAGCGGGTTGGTCTGGTCCATGAACTGCGACAGCTGCGAAGCACCGAAAAACTCTTTCAGTGCGGCCGAGATCGGCTTGCTGTTGATCAGGTCGTGCGGCATCAGTGGCTCTTGCTCCGCCTGACCCAGACGCTCCTTCACAGCCTTTTCGATCCGTGCCAAGCCCGTGCGGTACTGGTTTTCGGCCAGTTCGCCCACGCAACGCACGCGGCGGTTGCCCAGGTGATCGATGTCATCGACTTCACCGTTGCCGTTGCGCAGGTCCACCAGAATCTTGACCACAGCCAGGATGTCTTCGTTGGACAGCACCATGGGGCCGGTGGATTCGTCGCGGCCGATCTTGGCGTTGAACTTCATGCGGCCCACGCGCGACAGATCGTACGTGTCAGGGTTGTAGAACAGACGCTGGAACAGGGCCTGCACGGCGTCTTCCGTTGGCGGCTCGCCGGGGCGCATCATGCGGTAGATGGCCACGCGCGCAGCGAACTCATCCACCGTTTCGTCAATGCGCAGGGTTTGCGACATGTACGCACCCTGGTCGAGTTCGTTCGTATAGATCACCTGCAGGTCTTGCACGCCCGCGGAGCGCAACTTCTTGAGTAGTGCTTCCGTCAGCTCTTCGTTGGCCTTGGCGATGATTTCACCAGTGTCGGCATCCACGATGTTGCGAGCAACAACCCGGCCGATCAAGAAATCTTCCGGCACGCTGATGTGCGTGGTACCAGACTGCTCAAGTTCACGTGTGTGGCGCGCAGTGACGCGCTTGTCCTTGGCCACAACGACCTTGCCAGATTTGTCGGTCAGGTCAAAACGGGCGACTTCGCCACGCAGACGCTCGGGCACAAACTCCATCTGCGCGCCACTGTCCATCAGGCGGAAATTGTCGTTGACGAAGAAGTTCGCCAGGATAGATTCTGGATTCAGGCCGATGGCCTTCAGCAGAATCGTGACCGGCATCTTGCGGCGACGGTCCACGCGGAAGTACAGGATGTCCTTCGGGTCGAACTCGAAGTCGAGCCACGAGCCACGGTAAGGGATGATGCGCGCCGAAAACAGCAACTTGCCGGAGCTGTGGGTCTTGCCCTTGTCGTGTTCGAAGAACACGCCAGGCGAACGGTGCAGCTGCGAGACGATCACGCGCTCGGTGCCGTTGATGATGAACGAGCCTTTGTCCGTCATCAGGGGCACTTCGCCCATGTAGACCTCTTGCTCCTTCACTTCCTTAACCACCTTGGACTGCGATGTCGAGGACTCGCGGTCATAGATGATCAGCTGAACCTTGGCGCGCACTGCCGAGGCGAACGTCAGACCACGGGTCTGGCACTCGCGCACATCAAAAGCCGGCTTGGCCAGGTTGTATTCAATAAACTTCATCTCCACAAAACCATTGTGGGAGACGATAGGAAAGGCAGCGTCGAATGCAGCCTGAAGGCCTTCGATGGTTCTTTTCTGGGGTGCTTTATCAGCCTGCAAGAAAGCGGTGTAAGCGTCCTTCTGCATCTGCAGCAGATAAGGAACTTCGAGCACGCTATCGCGGGTGCCGAAACTTTTGCGAATTCGCTTGCGTTCGGTGTAGGAATAGGCCATGAGATCTCCGGGCAAAGACATGAGTCCTGGGTCTTCGACGACTGACCCGCAAGGAGAGGTGTCCTTACGGGCTTGGCGGTTGGCCACTACCAACCATGGCGGACGGTGATGCGTTGCACATCACCCGAACCAAGGCGTCTTCTGCTGTCGGGGTTGTCAGAAGACACTCGAAAAAGAGCTTTGGGCCTCCATCAACCTGCGGTCTCTGGGAGCTCGGCATAGCCGGTTTTCGGGTGCGCTCTGAAAGCACCAAAGGCTGGAGGCCCGCGAGGAGCACTCCAGCCCTTGAAGGGGACCGAATTACTTCAGTTCAGCCTTGGCGCCAGCTTCCACCAACTTCTTGACTGCTGCTTCGGCGTCAGCCTTGGCAATAGCTTCCTTGACGTTCTTTGGAGCGCCGTCCACCAGGTCCTTGGCTTCCTTGAGGCCCAGGCCGGTGATTTCGCGCACTG
The DNA here is from genome assembly GCA_947085645.1 of uncultured Gammaproteobacteria bacterium. Classification (GTDB taxonomy): domain Bacteria; phylum Pseudomonadota; class Gammaproteobacteria; order Burkholderiales; family Burkholderiaceae_C; genus Acidovorax. The sequence goes on along the minus strand of CAMTXG010000001.1, from coordinate 3,700 downwards.
CCTTGATGACGGAAACCTTGTTGGCGCCCGCTTCGAGCAGGACCACGTTGAATTCCGTCTTCTCTTCTGCAACCGCTGCAGCGCCGCCGCCGCCGGCAGCAGGAGCGGCCATTGCAGCTGCGCTTACGCCGAACTTCTCTTCAATGGCCTTCACCAGGTCATTGAGTTCCAGAACCGTCATGCTGTCCAGAGCGGTCAAAAATGCGTCTTTATCGAATGCCATTTTTATTTCCTAACAATTTTGTTGGTTATCTATCGGGCAATCAAGCCGCGACAGGTTCGGCGGCCGTCTCGGCTGCGCCTTCGCCTTTTTTCGCCGCCAGTGCGCCCAGCACAACGGCCGTACGCGACATGGGGGACATAAGCAAGCCACAAATCTGAGCCAGCAGCACTTCCTTGGAAGGAATGTTGGCCAGTTGCTTAACGCCGTTGACATCCAGGGCCTTGCCACCGAAAGCGCCACCGCGGATCACCAACTTGTCGTTGGTTTTCGCGAAATCGGCCACCACCTTCGCGGCGGCCACAGCGTCTTCGGAGAAGCCATAGATCAGCGGGCCGGTCATCTGGTCAGCCACCACGTCAAATGCGCTGCCTGCTACAGCACGGCGAGCCAGGGTGTTCTTCAGAACACTCAGGGTCACGCCCTTGCTGCGAGCATCAACACGCAGTTTGGTCATGTCGGCGACCGTGATGCCACGGTATTCCGCGATCACAAGCGTTTGAGCTTTAGCGGCGAGGCTGGTCACTTCACTGATGACCGCTTCTTTCTCACTGCGATTAAGACTCAAGGTCTACTCCTTAAAATGCGCACTTGGCAAACCGCCTTGTGCACGCTCTTGTTGCAGCGACCAACTGTTCAGGAAAATTTCCATCTGCAGCGGGATCGCCATCTGCGTTGGCGCCTTGCCCGGCTTTAAGCGCAACCTGTTCGCGCACCAACGGTCTTGGATGGCCTGATGCTCCGAAGGAGCCCCAGCCCACCACATCGGACCTCCCCAAGGGGGCGTCCGAAGATTTCTTGCAATTACGCCGAGATGGATTGCGTGTCCACGCGGACACCCAGACCCATCGTGGAGGACACGGCCACCTTGCGCAGGTACACGCCCTTGCTGGTAGCAGGCTTGGCCTTGGTCAGCGCTTCGATCAGTGCAGCCAAGTTGCCTTGCAGCTTGTCGTTGTCGAATGAGCGGCGGCCGATCGTGCTGTGCACGATACCGGCCTTGTCGACACGGAACTGCACTTGACCTGCCTTGGCGTTCTTCACGGCCGTAGCAACGTCAGGCGTCACGGTGCCCACCTTTGGGTTAGGCATCAGGCCGCGCGGGCCCAGGATCTGGCCCAGCGTACCCACAACGCGCATGGCGTCAGGAGCAGCAATCACCACGTCGAAAGGCATGTCACCAGCCTTGACCATGGCCGCCAGGTCGTCCATGCCAACGATGTCAGCACCAGCGGCCTTAGCTTCTTCCGCCTTGGCACCTTGTGCGAACACAGCCACGCGGGTCGTCTTGCCGGTACCGTTGGGCAACACCACGGCGCCGCGAACCACCTGGTCGGACTTCTTGGCATCAATGCCAAGCTGAACGGCCACATCGATAGACTCGTCGAACTTGGCCGTAGCGGCTTCCTTGACGATCACAACTGCATCGGCGAATGCGTACAGCTTGTTGCTGTCGACTTTGCCTTGCAGGGCTTTTTGCTTCTTGGTCAGCTTGGCCATCTTACAAACCCTCCACCGTCACGCCCATCGAGCGCGCAGAGCCAGCCAGCGTGCGCACAGCGGCGTCGACGTTGGCAGCGTTCATGTCCTTCATCTTGGTCTTGGCGATCTCTTCGAGCTGTTCGCGCGTGATCTTTCCAACCTTTGTCTTCAAAGGATTCGAAGAACCCTTTTCGAGCTTGATGGCCTTTTTGATCAAAGTCGTCGCAGGCGGCGTCTTGATGATGAAGGTGAAGCTCTTGTCTGCGAAAGCCGTGATGACCACGGGCAATGGCAGGCCTGGCTCAACGCCTTGGGTCTGCGCATTGAATGCCTTGCAGAACTCCATGATATTGAGGCCACGCTGACCCAGAGCTGGGCCGATTGGTGGGGATGGGTTGGCCTTACCAGCTGGCACTTGCAGCTTGATAAAACCGACGATTTTTTTCGCCATGCTTTACTCCTTGCGGGTGATAACGCCTTGACCTTGCGGTCGCAGCTCCCCGGGGTTAACGACTCAACAACACTTTTATTCGCACCGAGCCGAAAGGTGCGACATCCAATTTTTTGATCTCGCCCCGTTGGGCGAAAAGTCAGGTTTTCTCGACCTGGCCGAATTCCAGCTCAACCGGCGTGGAGCGGCCAAAGATCATTACCGACACGCGCACGCGGCTCTTTTCGTAGTTGACCTCTTCCACAGAGCCATTGAAATCCGTAAACGGGCCCTCTTTGACACGCACCAGCTCGCCTGCCATGAACTCCACCTTGTGCCGGGGCTTCTCTGTGCCTTCTTGCATCTGGCTGACGATTTTTTGGACTTCTTCTTCGGAAATGGGGGCTGGGCGATTTTTCGCACCACCCACAAAGCCAGTCACTTTATTGGTGTGCTTCACCAGATGCCAGGTGTCATCGTCCATCACCATTTCCACAAACACATAACCCGGGAACAAGCGCCGTTCCGTGGTCTTGCGCTGGCCATTCTTCATTTCGACGACTTCTTCGGTCGGGACGAGAATGCGGCCAAATTTGTCTTGCATGCCCGAACGGCCAATGCGCTCCTGGATATTGCGCTCTACCGCCTTTTCCATGCCCGAATAGGCATGGACAATGTACCAGCGCAGGTCAGGATTTGCCGGAGCAGAAGCGCCTGCAGGAGCTTCTGCTCCAGTGATTTCCGCAGCGGTTGTCATGACTTTCTCCAGCCCAATACCAAGTCGTACAAAACCCATTCCAGCGTCTTATCCGTAAGCCACAGGAACAGCGCCATGACCACCACAAACGCAAACACATAGGCAGTCATCTGCAGTGTTTCCTTGCGAGTGGGCCAAACGACCTTTTTTACTTCGCGCCAAGCATCTTTCGCAAAGGCGACGAACTGCCGGCCCGATTCGGACACAAGAAACACACCCGCAGCGACCAACAATCCGACGATAAGCGCCGCCCATTGCACAACAGGACCTTGCTTATTCAGCAAATAAAAGCCCGCAACCGATGCGATGACCAAAGCCACCACTGCTGCGAGCTTGGCCTTGTCTGCGCCTGTATTGACAGTTTCAACCTGTGAGGTGGCCATCTTTGAGTACTTCCTGCTTCCGAATCTCAGCGTCACTTAAGACACCGAAGCCCGCCAGGGTCTGGCGGGCTTGTTTTGAGCCACTTTCAAGTGGCAGGGGCAGTAGGAATCGAACCTACAACCTTCGGTTTTGGAGACCGACGCTCTGCCAATTGAGCTATACCCCTGTATACCTTGCCAATTAAGCAATGATCTTGGCCACGACGCCAGCGCCGACGGTGCGACCACCTTCGCGGATAGCGAAGCGCAGGCCTTCTTCCATGGCGATGGGGTTGATCAGCTTCACAGTGATCGACACGTTGTCACCAGGCATGACCATTTCCTTGTCGGCTGGCAGCTCGATGGCGCCGGTCACGTCGGTCGTGCGGAAGTAGAACTGAGGGCGGTAGTTGTTGAAGAAGGGCGTGTGACGGCCGCCTTCGTCCTTG